>JAEDGW010000148.1 GCA_016297325.1 Coprococcus sp.
AAGAAATGCAATAAGGCTTGTAAATGATATTTCTAATCTATACAATAAAGATGATAAAGAATATGCAGACTCAGTATTACAGGTTGCTCTGAATCAGAACATGCCTGTCTTTGACAATATAAAGGAGGGATTACCTATGTGTGAAGCGTTGATGCGGCTTATAAAACCGGAATTTGATGCGGCACTTGATAAGGCAGTTAATGAAAAGATTGATGAAGCCGTTAACGAAGCAGTCAGCAAAGCTGTTGATGAGGCAGTATCTAAGGTTTCTGCTGAAAAGGACGCCCAGATAAATGAACTCAAGGCAAAACTTGCCGCGGCGGGAATTGAATAAAAAACTGTTCTCTGTGTTTTATCCCGTAAATCACTAAAAAGGAGTTGACAGATTGGCTTAAATGCCAATTGTCAGCTCCTTTTATTTACATGTTTCTATTCCAATTTTTTTAAATCATTCTATATCCTGTATATCTTAAGCCTCAGCCTTATCAGGAGCTTCCTTCTTCATATTAACAAGCTTCTTGATACATGTGATAGCTACAATGATACCAAGTACGATAAGGAATACTGCTACTATGAGCTGAAGTCCCTCTACAAGGAATGTTCCTGTTCCAGCCTGGAACTTCTGAACATTGCCTATTACATTGAGCACGATAGCTGTGAATGTAACTGCAAGCATTATCAGCATAGGTGGGTAGAGCATTGCATGCTTTCTGTTTGTTGCCTTGAGGAATACTGCTACTCCTATAAGTACAAGGGCTGCAAGCATCTGGTTTGCTGATCCGAAGAGTGGCCATACATTTGAATATCCACCCTTGCAGAGAAGGTATCCAAAGAACAGTGTTATTACTGTTGCAAAATACTTGTTTGTAAGTATCTTCTGCCATACAGGCATCTTGGATGTATCTGTTGTGTCTCCCATGAAGAGCTCCTGGAATGACATACGTCCGATACGTGCAACTGAGTCAAGTGATGTAAGAGCAAGTGCTGATACACACATTGTCATAAATACATTTGCAACTGAGTTTGGAAGTCCGAACTTCTCGAGGAATCCTGCGATACCCTGTGAGAAGATCTGGAAAGGTGTAAGTCCCTCTGGAGCCTTACCGCCAACTGCAACAGCACCAACTACTATAAGTGAGATAACTCCGAGGAGTGTCTCAAGGATCATTGCGCCGTAACCTACGAAAAGCATATCTTTCTCATTTCTTACTGTCTTTGATGATGTTCCTGATGAAACAAGGCTGTGGAAACCAGAAACCGCACCACAGGCGATCGTTACAAACAGTGTTGGGAACAGATAACTCTTAGCTCCTGTTGATGATACAACCGTGAAACCGTTGAATGCATTCAGGTTCATGTCAGGATGTCCTACCAGAACTCCGACAAATGCGCCAACCAACATACCGATGAGCATGAATGTTGTCATATAATCTCTTGGCTGCATGAGTAACCACATTGGAAGCACTGATGCGAGGAAAAGATAAGCCATGATCACGTAATTCCACTGGTCACCTGTCAGATACCAAGGAAGCTTCATACCTACTGCAAACATTGCAACGATGAGGACAATGGCTACTATGGCCTTGAGCCATTCCTTCATGTTCTTGCAAGTCTTCATAACCACACCAAATACCATTGCGACTACTATGAACAGCATTGAAACTGTAGCTGCTGCTGCACCGTTGAAATTCTTTGTCACAGCTCCGTCAGCATCTGCTGTGAAACCGTTAAATGTTGATGAAACCATTGATGTAAATGCTGCTATAACAAGGAGTGTGAACAGCCAGCAGAACAATGAGAAGAATCTTCTTCCTGCCTTGCCTATGTACTTCTCGATGACAAGTCCTATTGACTTACCACCATTTTTAACTGATGCGTAAAGTGAACCAAAATCCTGAACTGCACCGAAGAATACGCCTCCGACAAGCAACCAGAGCAGAACTGGCACCCATCCAAACATAGCTGCGATGATAGGACCCTGTACAGGACCTGCGCCCGCTATCGATGAAAACTGATGTGCGAATACTGTAAGCTTTGATGATGGTACGTAATCCTTGCCATCCTCATTTGCAACTGCTGGGGTCTTTGCATTTGCATCAATTCCCCACTTCTTAGCAAGCCATCTTCCATAGCCCAGATAGCCCGCACCTAAAACTACTACTGCGATAAGAACAATTACTAAACTATTCATATCTTTCTCCTTTCTCCCGCCGTAAGGCGGCTCATTTTTAGAAGTATATGCTCAGCATAGAATCCTTAATAACATTGTTCCAGCTGGCAAATACCTGTTTATTACAAAGAGTTTATACATTAAAAAAGGCTTTCGTCTCTATGTAATCCATAAAGACGAAAGCCTGTATACTTCCGCGTTACCACTTTATTTGCCATCATAAAAGGATGACCTCTCTGATCTCATCTCGCCTGACCACTACTCACTGTCTATTGAAATAAGATTCTATGTAACGGTAGAAAACCGGTGACACCTAGTGTCCCTAATATCTCATGACCAGGGAATTCAGTGCACTGCTCGCAGAGGATAATCACCAAAGACATACACCGTCTCACACCACCCGGCGGCTCTCTGAAGTATTGGTACTTTGCTGACCGTATTCTGTTCTTTGCATTTGCTCTTTGTTCGTTACCTAAATTACCACCATGTTTTTGTGATGTCAATAGCTATATTCATATTTTAAGTAAAATCTTGATAAGCAAGCATAAAACAGGTTAATCATACAGAATCCATCCTGTGTCCAACCGGAATCTGTGCCAGAAGTATAGCGGCAAATATCAGACCACATCCGGCAAGCTGTCTTGCACCCATACGCTCGCCAAGTATCAGCCATCCGGCAATCACTGAGAACACTGATTCAAGGCTCATGATCATGGACGCCACTGTAGGATTAAGTCCATTCTGCCCAACTATCTGCAATGTATATCCGACACCACTTGACAGAACTCCCGCATAGAGTATCGGTATCCAGGCATCCAGACTTCCAAGGGCAGCTGCCCAGTCTGCTATACCAGCCGTGCTATGATGCATTTCAGAAAAAAACATCGGCACAAGACTCAATATACCGCATACCCAGAACTGTATACACGACATCCTCACTCCATCTACAAGAGGCGAAAAATGATCTATAACCAATATATGTATCGCAAAAAGCAGCGCACATGCAAGCACCATCAGATCACTGGACTGAAATGACATAGAACCGCTCATACACAGCAGATACAGACCAGCCACAGCGATCACTATGCCTATCCAGATGTTCCAGCCACACTTCTTTTTCAGGAACAAACTGAGTATCGGAACAAGTAATATATAGCACGCTGTGAGAAATCCGGCCTTACCTGCCGGTGTTCCCATAGTAAGTCCAAGCTGCTGCGCCGAACTTGCAAGGAACAATGCTACTCCACAGCATACACCGCCAAGAATCAGCATCTTTCGCTCTTTTCTGTTCTTTGGTTTCTTGTCTGATGGATTTATGCGGTCAATCACCAATATCACAGGTATAAGGGCCACCCCTCCTATGAATGATCTTATGCCATTGAATGAGAACGGGCCAACCGCATCTCCTCCCTGTCTCTGTGCCACAAATGCCGATCCCCATATAAGTGCTGTAAGCACAAGCAACAGGGAATTCCTAATCTGTCTGCTCTTCATATCCAGTCTCCAGTCTGTCTTCAAATTCATGCCGTGGAAGAGGCTTGTCAAATACATATCCCTGAACTACGTCACAACCATATTCTTTCAGATATTCAAGCTGTTTTTCACTCTCAACACCCTCTGCAACCGACTGTTTGCCCAGCTCATTTATAAGGGTGACTATATTCCTGAACATCACTATATCCTGTTCAACGCTGTCATTGCCATTGTCAAGAGGCATCAGGGATTTGTCTATCTTCACTGTGTCAAGATTTACCTTCTTGATCATATTCAATGATGAAAATCCTGTACCAAAATCATCTATCGAAGTACCGATACCATTCTCCTTCAGAACATTTATCACATTGGACATGATCTCATAATTCTGGTAATCCTCACTCTCTGTGAGCTCCACATCTATGTAACTTCTCGGTATTCCATATCCATCTATGATACCCGCGATCTGTTCAACCAGATCTTCCTCCTCAAGATGTCTGCGGGAGAAATTCACCGATATCGGAACGACATGGCTTCCTCTGTCAAGCCTGTCCTTAATAAACTTACAAGTCTGCTCCAGAACATAATAATCAAGCTGACACACACTTCCTTCACGCTCAAGCTGAGGTATAAATCTCATCGGCGGAACCAGTTCTCCCTGTCTGAACCATCTTACCAGAGCCTCAGCTCCGCATATACTTCTATCAGATATCCTGACCTTCGGCTGATAATATACTACAAACTCTCCGCTCGCCAGTGCCTGAGAAAATGCAGAAAGTATCTCCTGATTATCCATGAGCACCTTCTGTATCTCAGGTGTGAATGCCACAGTCGAACCTGCGCCGCGCCTTCTTGCAGCCTGATAAGCTATACTCGTTCTTGACATCACATCTCTCGGCTTGGTTATGCCATCAAGGCCTGCAACTCCAACTGTCGCTCCGAGCTGGAATTCCCTCTTCACACCCTTCCATTCATGCGTGATCCTAACGTCATTTATCTTCTCAAGCAGATCTGCGGCGTTTTCATTCCTACATACGACAACAAAATTATCTCCGCCCAGTCTGGCTATCAGCTCACCCTGTTTCAGATAACTCTGCACAGTCTGTGAATAGTTTCTGAGTATCACGTCTCCCTGTGCATATTCAAAAACCTTATTCACATATTTGAAATTGTGGATATTAAAAAACATTCCTGTGTAATTGTGCAGTTCACCCGACTTGAGCAGTCTGACCACATAGAACATAAGTGCATCCTGATTTGCCACACCTGTATTGATATCTGTATTCATGACTCTGTCGATCATCCACTGAGCCATCGTCCTGTTGTACTGGTAGAAAATCTCTTTGAAGATAAATCGGTGAATATCCATCTCTGAATCATCGTAATCATCCCTTACCGGATAATCAGATATATGCACAGTGCCGCCGGTACTTATATTTATCTCCATCTCAAGCGGCTTACCATAATCACCTTTACCCGAGTCAAACAGCACTGTATGATAGTGTTCTCCATCAGGTATAAGCCGGTTCTTAGGGAGTTCTAAAACAAGCTCTGCCCTGCCAAGCCTCAGCCTGTCAGCAAGGCCTGCCAGTCCCCGTTTTACACAGTCCTCTCTCTG
>JAEDGW010000149.1 GCA_016297325.1 Coprococcus sp.
TAACTGTGAGGAGCTGTGTGTTCTTCACAATTGGAGTGATGATACAAAGTGCAATAAATATCAACACGATTACTATATACAGACCATTCTTGTAAAGGAACTGTGTTGTGTTGAATGTGTACTTGTAATTTTCAAATTTCTGTGCTCTGTTCTGCATGAATGTGTACTTGGACATTCTAAGGAGATCTATCAGATGATACTTGTGTGAAAATGCATCATGCTTTCTGTCCTTGATCTCCTGAAGTCTTGACTCATGTGTCATCTGTGCATCAAAGAGCTTGTTCTTGTATACATATTTCTCGTCCTTGATTTCTTCCGGATCAGAAAGCTTTGCAAGTGCCTGCTCATGCTCTGTCTTGAGTGTTGCCTTTACTCTCTCATAGGACTCATTTTCTGCTGCCTTCTCAGCCTCGCAGCTTGCAACTACCTTGCTATAGTACTCACTGTCATAATGCTCCTTAAGGTATCCCTCTGCATCGGCGATAAGCTTTGCAACCTTATCCTTATTGGCTGCCTCAACTGCCTTTGCCTTATCCAGGGCTGCCTTATCCTTTACGATTATGCTATCTTTTTCTTCCTTTGATAAATTCTTATCTTCCTTTGCGATAGCTATATGGTTCTTCAAACTACGAACCTTGTCAGATCCATCAACTCGAAGTTCATCGATCTGAGCCTGTATCTTTCCAACATATTCATCAATCGGCTTAAGGAGTTTTTCCTCTGCATCAGCCGAAAGGATCATATTTTTATCTGTCATATCCATGCTCCTCTCTATTACAAATATTTAGCACTAAGTCTTAACAATTCTTCCTGATTAGTCTCCTTGGTATTTACAATTCCGGCAAGATGTCCATTTGACATAACACCTATACGGTTTGTGATACCCAGGATCTCCGGCATCTCAGAGGAGACAACTATGATAGTCTTGCCCTGCTTTGCCATGTTGATTATAAGCTCATATATTTCATACTTGGCTCCTACATCAATACCTCTTGTAGGATCATCCATCATGAATACATTTGGTGAACGCTCAAGCCATTTTCCGAAAATAACCTTCTGCTGATTACCACCGGACAGGTTGGCGATCATATCGTCAGGTCCCATACACTTGGTGTGCATGACCTTGATCTCCTCAGCGGTGGCACGAACCATGCTGTCATGTGACAGTGCCACGCCGCTCTTGTAGTGGTTCATATTTGCAATAGTGGTATTGAAGGTGATATCTGCCTTGAGGAAGAGACCATTTGCTTTTCTCTCCTCTGTGATAAGGGCAAATCCATGATCCATAGCGTCCTTAGGACCTGTAAAGTTCATGATCTTGCCATCATATATTACATTTCCTGCTGCTCTTGTACGAATACCAAATATTGTCTCAAGAAGCTCTGTACGTCCGGCTCCAACCAGACCATAGAGTCCAAATATCTCACCCTTCTTGACATCAAATGTAATATTCTGGAGCTTTGGTGCGTACTTTGTTGAAAGATTCTGTACTGAAAGAATCGTATCACCAGGCGTATTATCCACAGGTGGGAATCTGTTATCAAGAGAACGGCCAACCATGGCTGATATCAGCTCATTCATATCGGTGTCCTTGCTGTCCTTTGTCATAACCAGGCTTCCATCTCGGAGAACTGATATCTGATCGCAGATCTCGAATATCTCATCCATCTTATGTGAGATGTAAATCAGGGAAATTCCCTGCTCCTTGAGCTGTCTCATCATCTTGAAAAGCTTTGCAACCTCTGGTGCTGTCAGTGATGATGTAGGCTCATCAAGTACGATTACCTTAGAATTGTACGAGATAGCCTTTGCGATCTCACACATCTGTCTCTGGGAAACTGACATCCTCTTCATCGGCTGTGTAAGATTGACCGTTATACCCAGCTTTCTGAACAAGTCTGAAGCTTCCTTCTTCATACGGCCCTCATCGATAACTCCAAGAGAGTTCTTTGGATAACGTCCAAGGAACAGGTTGTCAACAACGCTTCTCTCAAGGCACTGATTTAATTCCTGATGAACCATCGCAACTCCATTCTCGAGTGCATCCTTAGGACCAGAGAAATTTACTTCTTTTCCATCTAATATTATTGTTCCTTCGTCCTTCTGATAGGTTCCGAAGAGACACTTCATCATTGTCGATTTACCGGCACCATTCTCACCCATAAGTCCCATGATTGAACCAGGTTTAACATTCAAATTAATATGGTTAAGGACCTTATTTCTGCCGAATGATTTGCTCATGCCTTGAATCGATAAGATGTATTTATTCTTATCTTCTGCCATATCTCTACTTCCTTTCATTGAACATCAGCTCATTAATAGCCGCCTTCGGCGAGAGCTGATGCTACATATCAAGTTCTCATAAAAAACTTGATACATACTCTTAGTAAAAGAAGGGTATCAAATGTTTAGTCTGACACCCCTCTGAGTTAAATCATTTCCTATTGATCAATCATCCAGGTAACTTATATTACTTAGAGAGAATTGATGTGTATGATGCTGCATTGTCTGTCTTAACCATGTTGATTGCAAATGCATCGTACTCGCCTGGGTTACCAAGACGGTTTGTGATGTTAGACTCTGTCTGTCCATCACCACCGATGTAATCTACATTCAGGTTAAGAAGGTCATCATAGTTCTGAAGAAGTGGCTGGTATGTTGAGCTCAGGAAGTTATCTGAAGCATTGTAGATATCAAGCCATACCTTCTTGCTTGGGCTCTTGCTTGAGTCAAGCTGCTTTGAAACCTTGTCATAAACCTTTGTTGAATCTGTGAAATCCTGATAGTTGTCTGCTGTTACTGCTACGTTCAGTGCATAGTATGATCTCTCTTCCTCACTGTATCTGTAGTCAACATCCTTCTCAAGCTTGTTTCCAGCCTCGTCTGCTGTACCGATACCAGTATCAACATCTACACCATCAAGTGCGTTACGAATAACTCTCAGTGTCAGGTAAGCCTGAACATCTGCATGCTGTGAAATTGTTCCGCCGTAGCCCTCTGCGATTGCTGCAACTGCATCGCTGTTAGCATCGTATCCAAATGTAGGAACCTTGTTGTCCTTTGCCCAGGCATTGAACATTGACATTCCCATACCATCGTTATTTGAAACAACTACATCGATCTGATCACCGAATGATGCTGTCCATGTTCCGATCGCATTACCAGCTGTAGCTGCATCCCATGTAGCTCCTGCTGAGTTCTTCATTTCCTGTGATGCAAGCTCTCTGATCGTATATGTCTTGCCATCAATATCAAGCTTAGCATCCTGTACTACTGTTGCCTTACCATCTACGTTTGTTCCGGCTGGTGTTGAATCAACTGCTCCGTTTGCATCAACTCCTGTGCCAAGTGCTGAACGAACACCTCTTGTACGTGCGATTGAATCATTGTGTCCGATATCACCGATTGCAAGTACATATCCGATGACTCCATCACCGTTACGATCGATTGTTGCTGCATTTGCCTTGATGTAGTCAAGAACCATCTGTCCCTGAAGCTCAGCACCCTGATTAGCATCAAATCCTACATAATATGTGTCCTTGTTGTAACTAAGAGCGTCCTTGTCAAGCTCTCCTGTTGAACTGTTAGATGGCTGACGGTTGAACCAGCAAAGTGGCTTGTCCTTGTTTGCAACTCCACTGCTTGAGCTTCCGCCACCTGAGCTTCCGCCTGATCCACATCCTACCATTGATAATGCAAGTGTTGCAGCTGCTACTACAGCTAAGATTCTCTTTTTTCTCATATCTCTTTCCTCCTATGTTCTGGTTTTGTGTGTTTTTTTATTTTCGTCGTTCCTCATTGACTAAATTCATTATAATTTGACATAGGATTTGAAAGAATAGAATATTTTTGGATTAATTAGCAAAATTTTGTGATTTATTGATTTTTTTATAGATATTTTCACTAATTCACATTGGTTAATAGTTATATATTAGGATATTTTTGACTTAATAGCGATGGTTTAGCTTGCTTTACTGGGCAATTTTCACCTGTCACCGGCAAGTTTGGAGGGCGGGATGGTCTGTGATGACATATTCTATACGGTGGCTTAGCGGCATTTTAGTGGCACCTTCTATAACAGCTTATTTTTATCTTTTGATTGTTTTCCATCTGTTTTGCGCATAAAATTATCCCTCTTTAACTTAGAATATGCAAATAGATACAAGTTTTAGAATTTTTGTATCTAATAAGCTTATTTTAAGGAAAAAGATACAATTTTGTACTCTTTTACGTATAGTCATAAAAGCAAGCTGCCTTCCTCACATAGCACATGCCACAACAGCACATGTTTCAACAGCACATGTTACAATAACGCATGCCACAACCGCACATAACGCAATAGTACATGACACAATAACACTTGCAACGCATAGCACATACAGCATAACACAAGCCTCTCGCGTCACTGCACATTTATGGCGATGAGTAATTCATGCTAAAACATGGTCATGTACAGTAATCCACGCAAACAAAAAAGAGCGTGGGTTGGACTCAACCACGCTCTTTTTCAGGCTTACATGTTCACATTCATATAGCTTCCACAATAAGGACATTTGCTGGAATATCCAGTCGCTGCGCGGAAACTCGAACCACAGTTTGGGCATCGGACCGCCACCAGTCTCAGCTGATCCGGTGCCACCGGCTTGTCGTCCATGAGCTCTTCCTCACCAGGAAGCCGCTCATCCCTTACTGAATCCGGATCATAGCCGTATTTGCCGTTGTACTCGAATATATCTATCGTCATACCAATCGGATACATTCCGGCCCCCCTTGTAAATCCTGTTGGTATTATAGCCTCCCGCTCGACATGGTAGCTGTCAAAGTAATGCACGATCGTGTCCATCATATATGTATTGTTCACCTTAACAGAAGTATTCTCCGTGTATCCATATATCTTTGCAGGATATCTCACGCCCTTTTTCACTATCATCTTCTTGTTGTGGACCAATATCGCCACCACTATATCCATTCCCCCACCGATCAGTAAGAAACTTCCCGGAAGGCTCAGCATTGCCAGAGGGAATTTTCCCGGCTCTGCCACAATTGCAAATATAAATCCCACGAAAACACCGACAGCAAGAAATATACTACCAACCAAAACCACTATCCTATGAGCTGCATTCAT
>JAEDGW010000150.1 GCA_016297325.1 Coprococcus sp.
CCCTTATTCACACCCGGCTGGTCTATGAACAGAGGATCCTCCTCATGAAGACTTATAGGCAGATCCAGTTCCTTTGCCTTATTCATCGCGTCAACTAACAGTTTCTCATCCATGATAGGAATTCCATCATCGGTAAATCCTGCTGCCCCCGCAGATGCAAGACTGTCCATATCCACAAGTTCTTTTCCCTCAAGGTTCTTCGTAACTGTAGCTGTCTGGACTACATGTATCCCGGTCTTTGCACCTTTATCCTGTATATATTTAAGTGTTTCAATGTTGTCAACCGCAGGCTTTGTATTTGCCATGCAAACCACCATAGTGAACCCGCCTCTTGCAGCAGCAGCGGCACCTGTCTCTATATCCTCTTTATATGTGAACCCAGGATCACGGAAATGTACATGTGTATCTACCAGCCCCGGTGCTACTACCAGCCCATCTGCATCGATGACCTCCGTTCCCTCTGCCTCCAGATCGTATCCTGTCTTAACTATGTGATTGCCGTCGATGAGCACATCCATGACTTCATCTGTCCGGGTGACCGGATCAACAACTCTTCCATTCTTTATCAATAACATTTGTCTGTTCTCCTCTATATAATTTTTTCATTGCTGTCTGTATATATACTGCTGACCATACTGTGGCTGCTGTCCATAACCACTCTGTTGATTATACTGCTGGCCATACTGTGGCTGCTGACTGTAACCGCTCTGTTGATTATACTGCTGGCCGCACTGTGGCTGCTGTCTATAACCGCTCTGCTGATTATACTGCTGGCCGTACTGTGGCTGCTGACTGTAACCGCTCTGCTGATTATACTGCTGGCCGTACTGTGGCTGCTGGACGTAGCCGCTCTGTTGATTATACTGCTGGCCATACTGTGGCTGCTGGACGTAGCCGCTCTGCTGCCCATTGTACTGCATGTTCTGACCATACACATCTGGTTGATTGTACTGCATATTCTGGCCATACATATCTGGCTGATTGTACTGCATGTTCTGGCCATACATATTTGGCTGATTATATCCGCGCATCGGTATATATCTGAAATTGTACGGATTCACCCAGATAGGATTTACCGTTATTATATGATCATTCTTGGCCGCATAAGATATGAGCAGGAACATGAGGGCCACCAACAGGAGCAGAACCAGTATGCACAGTATAACGCTGGTGTCATCGACCGACAATACAAAATCATACAGTCCGTGTATTCCCATGGCACTTAAGTACGAAATCATCATATTGCCTGCTGCACCCTCGCCATTGTTCGCATTCTCTCTCGCCTTTGAATAAAAATATCCCATGACAACACCGCATGAACAGTGAAGAGGAATTGCTGTCACAGCCCTCAGGATTCCAAGTCCTATTCCTCCCTGAAATACATACAGGATATTCTCCAATGTAGCAAATCCAAGCGATGAACACACACCATATATAACGCCATCATAGCTGTGGTCAAAGTTCTTGTTATTCCATGTAAGTATGATCATTCCAACGAATTTGCCCAACTCCTCGATCATCGCCACTATAAAGAAGCAGTTGACCAGCTCATAAACCCCCGTTCCGGATTCCAGTCCCATGTAATATAACAATCCGTCTCCAAGCAATTCCACTACAACTGCGGGTATAGTGCTGACCGCTCCAAGAACTGCAAGCCACACAAGCAATTTCATCGGATCCCTGCTATTCTTATTTCTTCCAACTACAAATAACAGTAGCAGCACGGAAGGCAATACTGCAAGTCTCAATGCAAATGCACTCATTCTTTACTCCCCCTGATATTTTCTTCTGTACAAATATATACATATTAAAGATACCATTTTTAACTGAAATCCACAATAAGCAGAGGCCATTACCGACAGTTTATTTCATCAATTAACTTTAACCATACCCGGATAAAGGACAAGACAGGTCTTCCCATATAAGGAAAACCTGCCTTGTAGCAACTTTCAAATGTATTCAGTTACAGTTTACCGGGTAACATCAATATCTCCGCTACTTGTCTCGATATTACACTTTCCATCCGCACCCTTGACCGAATCCGGAACATTCACATCTCCGCTGGACGTCTTTGTAGTGTATTCATACTTCATTTCTGAACCAATGCCGATCGATACATCACCACTTTTTGTCATGATATTAATCTCAGAAGCATCACAGTCTCTGATCATCACGTCACCGCTCGATGCACGACCGTTTATACGTTTTGCCTTTATGCTGCCAGATGTGATATTGCCACTGGAGGTCTTCAGATCAACATTATCCGTCACCACATCCCCTAGACTGACATCACCACTGTTTGCAGATATTCTTGTATCCTTTGATGACGCACTGTCAATCTTAATATCACCGCTCCTGGTCGCAATCGTCAGTGAGTCTGAATTTGCCCCATTTACAGTCACATCGCCGCTGGATGCCTCTATATCGATATTGCCCACTAAAAGATAATATTCCATATCAATATCACCGCTGCTGGTCACAATCTTCAGATCCTCGTACTCCGTACCAGCCAGATACACCGTCACGGACGGCCATGCTCCTGTATACAATCCGATGGAAACGTTAAATGCAACGTTTCTGCTGTCATCTGCGGTTATCCTGAGCACACCATCTGATACATCTACATGATGTGTCAGATTCTCACAGTCATAATACTCCACATAACTTGTATCTCCACTCGCCTTCTTCACAGCAACATCCACATCCGACGCACTCTTTATTTCAATGGAACTGAATTTATCTTTTATATCAACAGTCTTTTTTATGTAGTTAACCGGCTCCGATGTCATGTGTGCCAGATTCACAGTCACATTTGGCCATCTGAATCCATTTACAGCAAATGCGGAGATCACGATGATAATACCCGCCACAATCATAATTGATGCAGCTATAACAGCTTTCTTTGTTCTACTCATGCCTATTTCTCCTTTACAAACATTCTCTTTATACCATTCACACTGGCCCTGCAGACTTTAAATATTCCAACTGTAACAGGCTTAACCGATACAACAAACAGTATCGCGATTCCTATGCCGATGAGCGCTGCACCAAGCATGAGAACTGCTGTGTACGGGCTGTTGGCTATGAACAGTGGTATGGTGCATATCAGTCCGCATATTCCCGCCACCACAAAGCTGAGCACAACTGCGTAGAATGAAATAAGAAGTGCAAATGCAACTATCCACAGAGTAAGCAGCAATACCGCCGCCGTAATAAGAAGCGGAATCCACACCGGGGAGCCAAGAACAATGAGTACAACCTCCCACGCCTTAAGCTCATGCTTTGGCTTGATCTTCTCCTTCACAAGCTTCGTGAGAGGCATCTCCTCAAGTATCTGCTCCACTGCTGCATCAGGTGATCCCATATCCGCAACAGCCTCATCCTCTGAAAGGCCATCCTCCATGCGGTCATCTATCATCTCGCTGTAATAATCCATAAACCTGTTGATATCATCAGCCGGCATCGCACTGATTCTGCCTCTTATCGCATCAAGATATTCCTCTTTATTCATCTCTGACTTCCTCCTTCACTATAAATCTATATATAGATTCCAGTTCCTTCCACTCTTCCTTGAATTCTTCTATCCTGGCTCTTCCGGTATCGGTTATATGGTAATACTTCCTGAGTCTACCATTGTGTTCCACAGAATGAACAGTGAGCAACGCTCCTGCTTCCAGCCTTCTGAGTATAGGATAAAGCGTAGATTCCGATATGGTCACATACGGCTTCATGTCTTTGATGATCTGATATCCATAGGAATCCTCATCCTTGATGGCAGCAAGCACACATACATCGAGCATTCCTCTTTTCAATTGTATATCCATCACTATACCTCCTTACGCAGTATACTATACGTCGCATAGTATTATATGTCAAGTAGTATTTTCAGCACTCTACAAAAAGGAACAACAATGGGGTCATATAATGGTTCAGGCACTTTTTAGGCAATGGGGTCAGGCACCTTTTACATAGATTTTACATTACGTGTAGCAATGGGGTCAGGCACCTTTTACATAGATTTTACATTAGTGTATATGAAACATAACAAACAGGGCGGGACATCTCACCAATGGGATATCCCGCCCTGTTTACAAATTACATTCTGCAATATCTTAATCTGACACATGATATGTTTTCCATTACAATATGTCGATGACATACTCCTTGCTGAACGAATGGCCAGCCTCAAGACTGTTTGAATACTCACGGTCCGCCAGATCTCCGTCATATCCCTCGCGGTCACACCTGCCAAACCAAGGCTCTATGCAGACAAATGGCGCATGTTTCTTTGCAGGAGACCATATACCTATCTGCGGCACATCAAATCTCAACTGCAAAACCGGCGCATCAGATGTGTTCCTTAATGTAATCGTATTTATACCCTTACCATCCATGATCAGGGCATCCTCATCAAACATCTCATCACGCAGCTTTAAGACTCCATCTGTCAATCTGTGCGTAACTGTTCTATCTCCAAGAACTCCATTTGCTGTCAAAAGACCACATTCAATCTCGTTCTTACCTGTGTGCATATCCAGAGAATAACCGCCGATGCCTCCCTCACATGCAAATGCAGGATGGGCACCGATAGAAAAATGAATCGTGTCAGTTCCCTCATTCACAACGGTCCACATAACATGTACAGATGAACCTTCAAGTCTGTATCCTATACAAAGACTGAAATCAAACGGATAGCTCTTCTGCCATGTATCATTCTTCTCAAGCACAAACAGCAGTGTATCACCAGTCTGGCCAGCCAATACAAACTCGCTGTCCCTTGCAAATCCGTGCTGAGGTATATTCTCATAAACCACCCCGTTATGTCTGTAACGCTGTCCTTCAAGCTTTCCCACAAATGGAAACAGCACAGGAGAAACTCTTCCCCAATACTCAGCATCACCGCACCACATGTATTCTCTGTCTGTCTCGATACTCTTCAGGCTCACAAGCTCAGCGCCGTGAGTATTCACCTTTATAGCGATCTTATCATTTTTTAATTCAACAATACCCATGATTTCCTCCTGTACTTTAGCCAGTAAGGCTAATTATATTTTTCAAAAACAAATGTTATGCATCTGCATTACATTATAACACATAAACAAAAAATACGGCC
>JAEDGW010000151.1 GCA_016297325.1 Coprococcus sp.
GAATCGATTTCAGCTGAGGAGGATAGAGATGCTAAATAGAAATAAACCATTCAGCGTTCAGCAGGACTTAGGTGACTTTAGGCCTGCTACAGATAAAGAAAAAGAATATCTTGTACAGATGAGGCCATCTACAACCTTCTTCAGGGACGGCTTGAAGCGTTTCAAGAAGAATAAGGTCGCCATGGTATCATTCTTCATAATCGTAATAATTACAGTGGGCTGTATCGTAATCCCATTCTTCTGGCCATATGCCTACGATACCCAGCTTGGTGTTACACCTGGTAAGCCTGTTGACCCCTCTTTCAAGAACCTTAAGCCATTTGAGTATGGTAAGACGGAGTTGAAACGAATAGAGGCTGGTGAGAAGGTGTTCCCACATGTATTCGGTACGGATAGTGCGGGGCGTGACTACTTTATCCGTATAGTCTACGGAACAAGAATCAGCCTTGCAGTAGGATTCTTTGCTTCTATCATCGTTCTATTGATCGGACTTACTGTTGGTAGTATCTCTGGATACTTTGGAGGTAAAGTTGACCTTGTGATAATGAGAATCGTAGATATCATCTACTCACTGCCAGATATGCTTATGGTCATCTTGTTGGCTTCTGTAATCAGAGAGCCACTCTCAAAGGTTATGGAAGGCACGGTCTTTGAGAAGATTGGAAGTAACATCATCTCGCTCTTCATTGTATTCGGTCTCTTGTACTGGGTTTCTATGTCCCGTCAGATAAGAGGACAGATATTGTCCCTGAGAGAGCAGGAGTATGTTCTTGCTTCCCGAACAGCAGGAGCCAAGGGCAAGTGGGTGATCACAAAGCACCTTCTTCCTAACTGTATTTCCGTCATAATCATTTCTACAGCTCTTCAGATTCCATCTGCCATCTTTACAGAGAGCTACCTGTCATTCCTTGGCTTGGGTGTAAACGCCCCGATGCCTAGCTTGGGCTCCCTTGCATCCGATGCCCTCAACGGAATGTACAGCTATCCGTCAAGACTTGTAATCCCTGCAGTAATGATTTCGCTCATCGTCCTCTCCCTCAACCTTTTCGGTGATGGACTGAGAGACGCATTCGACCCGAAGCTCAACGGTTAAGGAGGAAGATATGGCACTATTGGAAGTAAGAAATCTTCAGACAAGCTTCTTTACCGATGCTGGAGAAGTCAAAGCAGTTAACGGAGTATCATTTAACCTTGACCATGGAAAGGTCCTGGGTATTGTAGGTGAGTCAGGTTCAGGTAAATCTGTAACTGCATACTCGATTATGCAGATTCTTGCCTCAACCGGAAAGATCAAGGAAGGCTCATCTATCAAAATCGACGGTCAGGAGCTGGTAGGCGCTGGAGAAAGCGTCATGAAGCACATCAGAGGCGGTAAAGTCTCTATTATCTTCCAGGATCCTATGACATCCCTTAACCCTACTTATTCCATCGGCCATCAGCTTGTGGAGGCCATTATGCTCCACACTGATAGAAATAAGAAGGAAGCTTGGGACAGGGCTGTGGAGATGTTGAAGCTTGTCAACGTCAACGAGCCTGAGAAGAGAATGAAGCAGTATCCATATGAGTTCTCAGGTGGTATGAGACAGAGAGTCATGATTGCCATGGCTCTTGCCTGCGAACCAGATATTCTCATCGCCGACGAACCGACAACCGCCCTGGACGTTACAATTCAGGCTCAGATTCTTGACTTGATGAGGGATTTGCAGAAGAAACTTGGAATGGCAATCATCCTCATCACTCATGACCTTGGAGTCGTGGCTCAGATGTGCGATGAAGTAATCGTCATGTATGCCGGATCCATCTGTGAGCAGGGTACTGCAGACGAAATCTTCTATAACCCAAGACACGAGTATACAAAAGGTCTTTTGAGATCTATTCCTACTCAGGATACAGCCGGTAAGAGACTTCAGCCTATTTCCGGTACCCCAATCGACCTATTGAATATGCCAAAGGGATGCCCATTTGCTCCTAGGTGCGACAAGGCTTTGAAGATTTGTCTATCGGAGAGACCAGAGAGAATGAGAATCAACGACGACCATATTTCAGGTTGTTGGATTAATGTGAAAGACTGTATCGAAGACGGAACTGCAAAAGTTCTAGGAAAGGAGACCCAAGTATGAGCGAAGAAAAGACACTTGTGGAAGTAAAACACCTTAAGCAGTATTTCGACATAAACATGGGTATGTTCAAGACAAAGCCTTTGAAGGCTGTAGATGACATATCTTTCACAATCAAGAAAGGTGAGACTTTGGGCCTCGTAGGAGAGTCTGGATGTGGTAAGACTACTGCAGGTAGATCCATACTCCACCTTTATAAACCTACAGCTGGAGAAGTCATATTTGACGGCAAGAAAGTCGATAAGTCCACCATGCAGGAATACAGGACCAAGGCTACAATGGTATTCCAGGATCCTTATTCATCTCTCAACCCTCGTATGACTGTTGCAGATATCATCGCTGAGCCATTAGATATCCACAAAATGTACAAGACTAAGGAAGAGAGACAGGAAAGAGTTCTCGAACTGATGAACTATGTCGGTCTCAACAGTGAGCATGCTGCACGTTACGCCCATGAGTTCAGCGGCGGACAGAGACAGAGAATCGGAATTGCAAGAGCTCTGGCTGTAAACCCTGAGTTTATTGTCTGTGACGAGCCTGTATCTGCCTTGGACGTATCTATTCAGGCACAGGTAATAAATATGTTCGACGAACTTCAGGATAAGTTCGGTCTTACATATCTATTCATCGCCCACGACCTTTTGGTTGTAAGACATATATCAGATAGAATCGCTGTCATGTATCTAGGAAAGATGGTGGAGCTTGCTCCTGCCGACGAAATCTATAACCATCCTCTCCACCCATACTCACAGTCACTTCTTTCAGCAGTTCCTGAACCAGATCCGAAGAAGGCTAGGGCAAACCAGAGAATAGTCCTTACCGGGGATATTCCATCTCCTCTCAATGCTCCTTCCGGGTGCCCGTTCCGCACTCGCTGCCGCTTTGCCTGCGATAAGTGCAAAGAGAGTATGCCTGAGTTTAAGGAAGTCTCGAAAGGTCACTTTGTGGCATGCCATAGAACAGAAGAAATCAACTGATTTCTCTCTTACACATAGTCCCATAGCTTTAAAAAGTTATGGGATTTTCTGTTTGCTTTTGCAAAGTTGTTTTTTATCTTCTGTCCATATTTATACTTTTCTCCAGCTAATTGTTCGTACTGAAACAAAAAAAGGATATCATATGTTATCATTGTAACAGGTTGCAATGAATTTTATGTGCATAATTATGCGAAAAAGTGTATTTTAAGCATGCCAAGATATTGAATGTTTCAACGAGTTACTGTATTTTTGTTAACATCACTCTTTTAAAGGAGAAAAATTATGAAGAAGACAATTGCAATCCTTCTTGCTCTTACAGTTCTTGCTTCAGCTTTCGCTCAGGGATCAAGCGAAGCTCCAAAGACAGCTGAAACAACAGCAGCAAAGGGACCATCATCTATTTCCGTATGTATTGCTTCCGAGCCAGATACAATCGATCCAGCTCTTAACAGTGCAGTTGACGGTGCAACTCTCACAGCTCACCTCTTCTCAGGTCTTGCAAAGTGGGATCAGGATGCATCAGGTAACCTTGTTATCGTTGCAGACGCTGCTACATCTCTCCCAGAAGGTGTTGAAAATGCTGACGGAACAGTCACATACACATACACAATCCGTGATATGAAGTGGTCTGACGGCAAGGCTGTTACAGCTGGCGACTTCGAGTTTGCTTGGAAGAGAGCAGCTAGCACAGAGCTTGGTGCAGACTATGGTTATATGTTCGAAGTTGTAAAGGGATATCCAGATGATCTCGCTGTCAAGGCTCTTGACGACAAGACACTTGAAGTAACTCTTGCCAACTATGTCGCTTACTGGAACGAACTCCTTGCTTTCCCAGCATACTTCCCAGTAAGAGAAGATGTTGTTTCTAACGAATCTTGGGCAACAGATCCATCTACATATGTATCTAACGGTATGTATAAGCTCACAGCTTGGGAGCACAACTCTGTAATCACACTTACAAAGAACCCGGATCATCCAGATGCTGACCAGGTAACAATGGACGAAATCAAGTTCTATCTCTCCGATGATGCCAACAACATGCTTTCTAACTTCAAGAACGGCGACTGGCTCCTCATCGACGATGTTCCAAACGAAGAAATCCCAGCTCTCAAGGTTCAGTATCCAAACGAACTTGTTGTCGCTGGACAGATCGGAACATATTATGTCTGCTGGAACGTAAACGAAGATATCCTCCCAGCTAACAGCGGTCTCACAGGAGAAGCAGCTGAAAAGGCTAAGGCTGAAATCAGAAAGGCTCTTTCTCTTGTCCTCGACAGAAATTACATCTGTGATGAAATCGGACAGGCTGGACAGGTTCCTGCTTCTTCCTTCGTCGCTATGGGTATGACAAACGCTGACGGAACACAGTTCTATCAGACAGCTGGCGGCACAGATAAGGCTTACTATGGCTACTACGATGTAAGTGCTGACGCTTTCGAAGCTAACTTCGCTTCTGCAGTCGAGACACTTAAGAAGTACTACAACTATGACGAGAAGACAGGTATGTTCACAAACTTCCCATCTCTCACATACCTCTACAACACATCTTCAGGCCACAAGGCAATTGGTGAATACATCCAGAGCGCATTCGCTTCTGTCGGTGTTACAATTAACCTTGTCAACCAGGAATGGAACACCTTCCTCAACACAAGAAAGAACGGAGATTACTCTGTTGCTAGAAACGGATGGCTTGCCGACTACAACGATCCTATCTCCTTCCTTGATATGTGGGTGACAGCTTCCGGTAACAACGATGTACAGTTCGGTAAGGGTGCACACAAGGATCTTAAGCTCTATTCCCTCGACCTCACAGACCTCGGATACGATGTCAAGGTTGTTGATGGAACATGGGCTGAGACATATGATGTCATCATCTCTATCATCAAGAAGTGCACAGATCCTTCTGTCAGAACAGAACTCATGCACAGAGCTGAAGATCTCTTGATGAGCACAGGATGTATCGTTCCTCTATACTTCTATACAGATATCTACATG
>JAEDGW010000039.1 GCA_016297325.1 Coprococcus sp.
CCTTTTTCAACACCGGCTGTGTCAATCTGTTCAAGTACATTGCACTCTATCTTTTTATTTCCGAATTCCAGGTATCCCTTGTGGACACATTCCCCCGCAAATGGCTGCAGCAGAACAGACACTTCCATGGGATTCGAAACGGTTTCCGTACAGTCCAAAGCTATTTCCTTGCTATTTGGTTTTTCTGACAAGGATCCAGTCATAATTCCATTTACTACGTGGTCAACCACTAGTCTATGTTCCGCGCGCATATCCTCATCCATATCATTTATGTGAGTGATCTGAAAAAGTCTGTCCATCAACAAACTTTTCATTTTGCGCAGATCCACACGCAGGATTTCGTCCTGTCTGCGCAGATGTGCGATTACTTTATCGTACATCTCCGGGCTGTGGACCACCAGGCACGAGCTGCAGTCCTTTATCCGCTGCCCCCGCCCTGTTATGATATATTCCGGGGATCCTATACAGTTGTCATCGAGATATAAAGGGCAATAACAGAACAGACAGTTAAAATCATCTTCATCCTGTACCTCATGGCATGGGAAAAATTTACATTCTCTGTTCTGATAAAACCTATAACTGTTACTTCTCATAAATTACTTTGCTCTGTTCTTTGATGCTCCCATGAACATGACAAATGGAACAATGATCCCAACTATCATCATGGCAACTCCAATAGCCTTGCTGTCTCCTGCCACAAGTGATACTATTCCACTCACAATGGCAAATATGAGCAAAAATGCTGCCCACACAACTATCGCAGATGCCTTTGCCACCTTGTTGCTTCCAGCTATTCCAAATATTCCGCCTATGACCGCTGCAAGTGACGCGATTCCAACCACAACACCACACGCGATAGCCTTAGATGATGGATCATCCGCAAGCACAAGCTTTGCCACATCATAATATCCTGCATTTACAAGTCCCCATATGAGCATGATGACAGATGACACCGTAACCATACCCTTTCCTGGTAATTTCTCCATACACATACTCCTTCTACTTCCTGCTCCATACATAGCAAAACGCCTGTGTCCTGGCAGCAAATTTCTCAGTCTTAAGAAGTTCCCTGACCTCCGCCTTTGTATACCAGCCAGGTGTGATCTCCTCAAGCGTCGATGTACTCGGCTTAAACTCGCCTCTCGCCTTGCCCACCACGCACATATTTGTCTCATTTGAAAATCCGACAGCACTGTAGCTTGTACCGATGGTGTCAGTGATCTCGTACAGTTCAAGCCCCGTCTCCTCCATCAGCTCTCTCTTTGCGCTGATCTCTGGAGTCTCGCCCGGATCTATAAGTCCGGCAGGGAAATTGTATACCCACTCGCCTGGTGCCAGTCTGAATTCTCTGTCTATCAGGATCTTCTCATCATTCTCATCGGTGGCTATGATGACAACTGCATCCGCAGCCTTGCCGTGAAGCCCCTCTAAATCTGTGATATCGCCATTTCTGCTTATCATCTCATAATTTTTCAGGATGCCATCGACTGTCTCATACTTCACATCATATCTAGTGATGAATTTGCCCTGTTCCTTCTTCTCAATTCCTACAAACTTCATATCTTTCTCCACTAATTTTGTTCAACTAATTCGCAGATTTGATTTCTGTCAAAAGCTGCTATTTGCAAAGCTCTGCAACGACCTGGTTGATGACCTTGCCGTCAGCCTTGCCCTTGAGTTCTGCCATGACTGCCTTCATGATCTGTCCCTTGTTCTTGGTTGCGATCACATCAGCAAACTTTGTGGTGAGTATCTCTCTGACCTCATCCTCTGACAGAAGCTTTGGCGCATACTCGTTGAACACGTCATATCTTGCCTTGTACTGCTCAAGCAGATCTGTTCTGTCCGCAGGGCATGTGTCGATCTGCTCCTTCACAGACTTGATCTCCTTGAGGATAACGCTGTCAACTATGTCCTCTGGTATATTGTCTCTGCAGCCGTTGTCGATTCCTACCTTCTTAACTGCTGATACGAGAGATGATATACTGTCTTTTCTCTCCTTATCTCTTGCCTTCATTGCTGCTATCATGTCCTTCTGTAAAACTTCGAGTGTCATTTTTTATTCCTTCTTTCTTATAATTGTTATCGTGTATTTGTCAGTTTGATCTATAACCTCATCGATCTACCACACTTTAAGTATCTCACTCAGATTCTTCTGTATTCCGGCTGCAACCTCCGGCTTATTCATGGAGTACACATGTATATGCTTTACTCCATTTGCCATGAGATCGATGATCTGGTCTGTGGCATATGCGATTCCCGCCTGCCTCATAGCCGCCTCAGTATCGCCAAATGCATCCACTATGCTCTTGAACCTCTCAGGCACATTACAGCCTGAAAGCTTCACCGCATTCTTGACCTGAACCCTCTTCGTGATCGGCATGATGCCCGGTATGATCGGAACTGTTATTCCTGCCTCTCTCACTCTGTACATAAAGTTAAAGAAGATGTTGTTGTCGAAGAACATCTGGGTGGTGAGATAATCACAGCCCGCATCGACCTTCTTCTTAAGTCCGGCTATGTCATCGTGCTTATTTGCAGAGTCAGGATGAACCTCCGGATAACAGGCACCGCCCACGCAGAAATCCCCGGTCTCCTTGATAAGCTCCACCAGCTCAGACGCATGTGAAAACTCTGCAAATACCTGTCCATCATAGTTCTTTGGTATATCTCCCCTGAGGGCAAGTATGTTCTCAATCCCTGCGCTCTTCATCTCAGCAAGTGCATTCTTTATTCCATCCTTGCTGGCACACACACATGTGAGATGTGCTATGGTAGGGACATCGTACTTCTCCTGTATCTCCTGCGCAAGCTGTATGGTGTGACCCTTTGTACTTCCGCCAGCGCCGTAGGTTACGCTCATGTAGTCCGGCTTAAGCGCCGCTATGCCAAGTGCCGCAGCCTCAACATTCGCAAAATCTGTGTCTTTCTTTGGTGGGAACACCTCAAATGAAA
This sequence comes from Coprococcus sp., assembly GCA_016297325.1. Classification (GTDB taxonomy): domain Bacteria; phylum Bacillota; class Clostridia; order Lachnospirales; family Lachnospiraceae; genus Coprococcus. Next base: position 2,956 of record JAEDGW010000039.1, read on the forward strand.
GTGTTGCCTTATCCTGTGTTATCAAATCTCTTATCTTCATGTACTACCCCTATATTTACCTATTCCTGTATATTTCAATCCGGACTATATTGTATCCAGTCCGAATATATAATTTGCTTTCTCTGAAATTCACTTCATTCCATCTAAAATATGATCCAATTCAGCTAAATCCAATTTAAGCCATGCTAGACCATTTTGCATCACCCATGTTTACAGCTCTTCAAGCAGTGCCGGAATCTCCATAAGAGCTTTCACCTCATAGTCCGGATGTATATCCGTCTCCTGCTGGCTGTCCGGGTTGAACCATATCGTCCTTATACCCGCATTTATTCCGCCCTGTATGTCAGATGTCAGGCTGTCTCCTATGATGACTGACTCAGACTTCTCTATCTCCGATCTCCTGCCAAAGCAATAATCAAAGAATTCCACTGTAGGCTTCTCTGCCTTCGCGTCCTCTGATATGAATATATCCTCGAAATACTTCCCTATTCCGCAGTCCGCAAGCCGTCCACTCTGTACCTTTGAGCCACCATTTGACACAATGTACATTCTATATTTTCCGTGCAAGGTCTCAAGCAGCTTTATCGTGTCAGGGAACAGAAAGCCCTTCTGGCTGAGCTGATCCTCATAGTAGGCTGTGGCTTCTGCCGCCGGACAATCCACGCCAAGCTCCGCAAACAGTATCTCGTATCTGCTCTCCTTAACCTGCTGCCTTGTGAGCAGTCCCTGCTCAAGGAGTTTCCATCTTGATTTGTTGATCTCGCTGTATCTGGATATGACCTGCTCTGTCGGCTCCACCCCTATGTGTCTTAACATGTTGGAGAGTGCCCTGCTCTCGCTTCGTTTGAAATCAAGCAGTGTCTCATCCAGATCAAACAGTATGTTCTGTACCATATATTTCCCTTTTCATGTGCTGATTTGCTGATGTTTACCAGCTTATTTCTTTGTAATTTCTACGATATCCTTGTGCAGACATCCTTATGCAGCACTGACACTTTTACCAGCACGCACATTCTTAAATATTATATTCCACTCACCTGATAATAGCAATAGAGCCGGTTACAAATCTTCTGCTGCGACCGCCATTTCACACTCTGGCGATCACATATGATCCGCAACCGGCCCTTCACCGTCTTTTACTGTATTTTCCTGTATATTTACTTCATGCTTTTACTGAGTCCACTCATGGCAAGCTCTGACAATTGCTTCCTGTAGAGAAGTGAGCTGAGTAGATACTCTATCACACCGCCAACGATTATCGCTGCATATCCAAGGATAGCCAGTTTTACAAATGCAGAGCTTACATACTCCGATATGTGGTGGTCAGCCAACCAGTAATTGGCTGTTGACATGCAAGTCATTATCAACACCATAAACACGATAAAACTTGCCACAAAATATTTGTAACACACACCACAGAATATCATAGCTCCAAACAATATCATTATGATCATAAACAATGTGTCCTGATACTGCGCTGTATTCTCCGGGTACATCCTGATAAGTATATATTTCTCAGCGACCAGTATCGTGAGCATTACAAGATATACAACGGTGCTCACTATCACCGGCATTCCTACTTCCAGCTTTCTCTTCATCGCACTTGACTGCACATAGTCCGATGCGTTCATGTATATTATCATCTGATAGGCAAACATTCCTGTAAGCATGAAGTAGAAACCTCCTATCATATTTGTTCCATGAGATGATATCTCAGTCAATAAGCCTATTGCAGTAAATAAACCCAGCATCATCACATTTGTCTTTAATTTATATCCATATCTGAGAAGTTTAAAACCCAGTACCAAATCTTTCATCCCTTAATCCTCCTTGTCTAATATATCTTCCATTCTGCTGGCAGGCGGGTCAGATCGTCTAACCCATTTCCGACCATGAACAACAATCTGTTAATCCACATCCAGATAAGACGCCTCCACCTTGCGGTACATATGCCCGAGTGTCACATATATTCCAACTGGCAGCAATAACGCCAGTGCTGCAACTATAAGCCATGCATATCTCTGCAGTCCAGGATATATCGTTATATATATAACCGCAGCTCCCGATGCTCCTGATGCCAGCATGGACAGCATACTCATGACCTGGACATTCTGGACATATCTCGTGATATTCAGTGCCCACACTGAAATATCCGCTGTGAACAGTATCGACAGGCAAAGCAGCTTTACCGGATTCCCCACCATAATTCCGTATGGCACAGCCACTATCGCCATACATATTGCAATTCTTACCGGACGGACAAGCAGATCCGCCGTAAGAGCATTCCGTAATATGGCTTTGCCCTTCGTAGACGTCTTCAGATAATCCATTCCAAGACAGCCCTTCGCACATATTGCGCCAAATCCCCAGTAATCAGCCATCACCTCGACTGCGGTCATGAGCGCCGCTCCAACACCAAGCATGACTGCTGTGACATAATATTTTCTCACGCCTATATCGATAGACGCCAGTACCACTCCCAGTATGACCGGTATCAACACATTACACGCTAACCGGTATTTTCCGTTCGTGATAGCTCTGTAATCTTTTATCATCCTCATAATAATGCTCCTACCTCATCACCAGCCTGGTGTTGTTCTTCATAACTGCCACGCTTATCTGAAACAGCGATGGTATCTCCTTGCTGACATTCATTCCTGCAAGCTTGTCCAGATTCTCCGCAAGGCATATCCCCTCAAAGCCATACGGATTCTTTGTCATGGTGTAAAGGATCTTTGACGCTGCCTCCGCATCCTGTGCATCGCCCTTTATCAGTATGTATTTCTCCTTAAGGTCCTCCACAAATCCGCACTCGACCACATTTCCATGCTCCATAATGATAGCGTAATCGGTGATGCTCTCCATATCGGATATATTGTGTGTTGAGAACAGCACGCTTCTCTCGCCTGCTCCGTCATTTATATAGTCGCCGATCATCTGACATAACTTGTCACGCATAAGCGGATCAAGAGGAGATGCCGGCTCATCAAGAAGCAGCAGATCAGTATCCCTCGCCATGACACCGGCAAGCATCAGCTTGGTTCTGGTTCCATCTGAGAGTGCTGAACACTTCTTCTTCGGCGCATATCCGTCCGGGAAATCAGGAAATATTGCAAGCTCCCGGCAATATCTTCTGAACTCGTCCCTGTCAAAATTGTCAAAGAGCAGGCTGCTTATCTCCTCCACATCAGATACAGTCCACTGCGGCAGGTAATATCTTCCAGTTCCCGTATAACCTATCCTGTTCTTTACATCAGACTTTCTCTCTTTCTCCTCCGATGAATACTTGTCAAAGAAAGTGAGTTTGCCCTTATAATCAAGCCTTATACCAGAGAGCATGTTGAGAAGTGTCGTCTTTCCCGCTCCATTCTCACCGATGAGCGCAGTCGCAAACCCCTTTGGCACCTTAAATTCCGGTATATCCAGTGTAAATGTTTTAAACTTCTTGGAAATATTTTCCCCTTTTATAGCACAGTCATAATTCATCATCCAATCCTCCATTGCTCCTTAATTTCTCTTCCTGTTTTTCTACTTTTCTGTTTCCTGTTTTTGTTATCCACCTGTCAGATCATCAGTCCTGTACCATAAGCAGAGCATCCAGCATATTCCTCAGTTCATCGTCCGACACTCCCGCAATACGTGCCGCCGCTATGGCCTCCGTCAAAGATGCCTCTACCTTTCGCAGATGCTGCTCTATCAGCATCTCACTGTCCTGCGCATTCACATAAAAGCCCTTGCCCTGTTCAGCAGTTACCAGCCCTTCCTGCTCCAGCAGTTCATATGCTTTCATGGTGGTGATAACACTTATCTTCAGATCCCGTGCCAGTCCTCTTATAGACGGCAGATACTCGCCCTGGGCGTATTTGCCAGCCAGTATATCTGACTTGAAGCTGTCTGCTATCTGCTGATATATAGGCACTCCTGAGTTCTGAGAAAGTCTCATATACATACCTCCCTCAACTTTGAACACCAACCCATCAATAATTGCTTTCGGCAATGGCTGGCGCTGCATATCAAGTTTCATAAAAAACTTGCTGCATCAACTGTTTATATGTTATATATACACTATGTACAGATATATGTCAATATCTGTTTTATTAATATTATTTCCTATGCCGTCACACCTTCTATTTACCTTTTTAATACGATAAACCACCGTCACACACGAAGAAAATCCCCCACCAGCACTTAACCCATCAGTACCGGCGGGGGATCTATATGTCATATCTATTTATATTATTCAAGCGGGCATGTTATCTGGAACATCTCCTCACACACCTTGTGTACAAGTCTGGCAGTCTCTGTATCTGCCAGTTTGTAATATACTTCCTTGCCCTCTCTGCGGCTCACTATCAGGCCACTGCCCTTGAGCTGCTTCAGATGGTGTGATACAGCCGGATCACTCATCTCCATGGCTGCGGCTATGTTGCTGACACATTCCTCGAGGTGGCACAGCATCCACAGTATCCTGAGTCTGGTGCCATCGCTGAGCTGCTTGAATATATCAGCCATGCCACTGCAGTCCTCGGCAGACGGCATACAGACTATGACCTTGTTTTCATTGTCGCAATGACAATGAGGCAAATGTATTTCTCCCATGTATTTTCCTCATCTTTCATATATATGCGAAACCCCAGATTCCTGTTCTCCTGTCAGGTATTCTTCAGGTTCTCTTCATCATCACTCTTTAAAACTGAGCGCTCTCGTAGCATTCAGAACTGCGAGGATCATAACTCCTACATCTGCGAAAATTGCCCACCACATATTGACAAATCCAACTGCGCCAAGTGCGAGACATGCAAACTTGATCACAAGCGCAAATACGATGTTCTGATGTACTATTCTGAGAGTCTTCTTGGATATCTTCATAGCTGTTGATATCTTTGCCGGATCATCATCCATGAGAACGATATCCGCTGCTTCTATGGCTGCATCCGAACCGAGCGCGCCCATGGCAATTCCTATATCTGCTCTCGAAAGAACTGGCGCATCATTGATACCATCTCCAACAAATGCAAGTTTCTCCTTCTCTCCCTTGGCAGCGATGAGCTTCTCAACCTCATCCACCTTATCGCCAGGAAGGAGTTCACTTCTAACCTCATCCACGCCGAGCTCACTTCCTACTGCATCAGCGACCTTCTTCGCATCTCCTGTGAGCATGACAACCTTGGACACTCCTGCTTCCTTGAGTCCTCTTATTGCCTCCTTTGCATTTGGCTTAACCACATCTGAGATGAGAATATATCCTGCATACTTTCCATCTACAGCAACATGTATCTCAGTTCCAACTGATGTCGGAACGGCAGCCTCTATGTTCATATGCTTCATGAGCTTGACATTTCCTGCGGCAACCTCATGTCCGTCCACAACAGCCGACACACCATGTCCACTGATCTCTTTTGCATCGACAACTCGGTTGTTATCAATATCCTTGCCATAGGCCTCCTTCAGGCTCTTGCTGATAGGATGGTTTGAATAGCTCTCAACGAGTGCAGCCTTCTCAAGCAGGTCAGCCTCACTCATACCTGAGACCGGATGGATCTCTGTAACCTGGAACACACCCTTTGTAAGTGTTCCTGTCTTGTCGCACACTACATACTTTGTGTATGAAAGAGCCTCAAGATAGTTGGAACCCTTGACCAGGATCCCCTTTGCTGAAGCTCCACCTATTCCGCCAAAGAAACTCAGCGGAATGGATATTACAAGTGCACATGGGCAGCTGATAACAAGTGTTGTCAGTGCTCTGATGATCCACTTGGACCATGCAGCAGGATTGCCCATGATAATGTTTACCAATGGTGGAAGGACTGCCAGCGCAAGCGCTGCGATACATACAGCAGGTGTATAATACTTTGCAAATCTTGTAATGAAATTCTCTGATCTGGACTTCTTCATACTTGAGTTCTCAACAAGATCCAGAATCTTTGAAACTGTTGATTCGCCAAATTCCTTTGAAGTCTCTATCTTGATAAGTCCTGTAAGGTTGACACATCCGCTGATGATCTCATCTCCGACATGAACCTCTCTCGGAACGCTCTCACCTGTGAGGGCACTGGTGTTGAGTGAAGATGAACCCTCCACGACTTTACCATCGATAGGCACCTTCTCACCAGGCTGTACTACTATGACCGTTCCAATCTGAACATCATCAGGATCAACCTGTTCAAGCTTTCCATCCTTCTCTATGTTCGCATAGTCAGGACGGATATCCATGAGTGCTGTGATGTTCTTCCTGCTCTTGCCAACTGCGTAGCTCTGGAACAGCTCACCTATCTGGTAAAACAGCATAACCGCTGATGCCTCTTTGTATTCTCCAAGCACCATGGCTCCAACTGTCGCTATCGCCATAAGGAAGTTCTCGTCAAATACCTCTCCATGTATGATTCCGAGAAACGCCTTCTTAAGTATATCGTAACCAATGATGAGATAAGGTATAAGATAAGCCACTATCTCTATACATCTCCACATGATCGACGGATTTTCAAAATCCACAGTTCCAGTCTTCTCAAGAACTGTAAATGTTACAGCTATGGCAACCAGAAGAACCGCCGATATTATAATTCTTCTAAGCACCTTTTTCTGTTTCTTTGTCATAACATCCTCCTATCTGATATAACACATATTCTTTATGATATCATTCATAATGTGTAAACCTGATACACCAAATCCTCAGTTTTCTCTATTTCTTAAGGTTAGTTGCGGCTAAATTTCTCTCTTATATGAGACAAAGCAGGAATCGGAATGCTGATACATATCCAAACCTGCTTTGTGAGACCTTGTATGGCCATTATAACTCACCATGATACAACGAAGTGATGATCACATTTACTCATGACGATCTGTGATTACATGAAAATCTCGCAGTCAGGCTCAACCTTCTTGCATGCCTTAAGTACGTTCTTCATAACCTCAGCCTCATCAGCTCCATCTTCGAACTCAACGCTCATCTTCTGAGCCATGAATGCAACTGTTGCATCCTTAACACCTGCTACCTTCTTAGTTGCATCCTCCATCTTTGCTGCACAGTTTGCACAATCAACTTCGATCTTGTACTTCTTCATAATTCCTGATCTCCTTTTCTTTATATTCTCTAATCTTTTTATAAATCATCTGTCATTATTAACTGACATATTCAAGAGTCATTTCATTGTCCTCGTTGAATCTATGAACATTTAAACATATATTTAATTATATGTCAACAACAAAATATGATTCTTTGCAAAATTAATTATCTGAACATCTGTGCAACAAAAAAATCCTGTGTATATAGTATTCACCGCCTCACAAAATGTGTGCGGTCACATACTGTATACACAGGATTTTATGTCTGGCATATCCGCCCCTACTTCAGATCCTCCACAAGCTCATAGAGTGCAATTGCTGAGTTGAAGTTGTCAGGTATGATCTCGTCACTTGGAATGACAACGCCGTATTTGTCTGCTATCTCTGAAATGATAGAGATGATATCAAGCGACTCCAGAATTCCGTCATCAACCAGAGCCTCCTCATTTTCAAAATCAACATTTGGCTTAATCTTCTTCAGCATCTCGATAAATTCTTTCATAACTCAATTCTCCTTTGTGTGATCTTCTATTCTTCTTAATTACATATTCTGCTCTGCAAGCTTTCTTACTTCCTTTCGAAGCACAGAACCCTTGAACGTCTTTGGAATACTCTCAACATAGATATATTTTCTCGGAAGTTTGTAGCTCTCAAGTCTGTCAGAAAGGAAGCTCTCGAAACCAGCCTCGTCATAATCATCCCTCTTAACAACCAGTATAACCGGCAGCTCACCGGTGATAGGGTCGGTCACAGAACTATACGCCACATCATCTATATATTCGTATCCAAGTGCACAGTCTTCTATCTCTGCAGGAGATATCTTGCTTCCACCATAGTTTATCACATCATCAGCTCTGCCTACAAGTATGCAGTCGCCATCCTCGTCCAGATAGGCAAGATCCTTTGTCCTCACATACCCATCCACAACTGTATCTGCTGTGAGCTCTGGATCGTTGTAATAGCCCTCCATTACTATCGATCCTCCCCAGGAAAGAAGTGCAGGTGACTCGGGGCTTCCATTCTCTACAACATTGCCCTCGTCATCTGTGAATCTGACAACTGAATTCACCGTTGGTCTTCCTATGCAGCCTGTCTTGTTGCCATTGCCGCTGAACTCAAGTATGCATGCACAGCCAGCCTCAGATGAACCATAGAAATTGTAAAGTCTTGTATCTGGGAGCAGCCTCAGCAGCTTCTCCTTGTCTGATTCTGCAAGCGGAGCAGAACCGATCTGTATATAGTCAAGCTGGCCGGCATAGTCAGCTATCCTCTCATCTGACAAATGGAATATCATACCAAGGGACGCCGGAGATATGGCCATGGATGTGGCACCGTATTTCTCCATAAGCTTCCACAGAGTACCGATGAACACCATCCCATCCATCAGGCACACCGTGCCACCGTTCACCATGTCAGATTGATATCTTCTAATTCCAAAAGAATGATTGAGCGGCATCGGGATGATCTCCACATTTTCTTTTTTCATGGCTGTTCCCTCGATTACATTGCCGGCAATTCCCACATCGCCCCTGTGGGTCATGACAACTCCCTTGGACGATCCGGTTGTTCCCGTAGTAAAGAGCAGCATAGATCTGTCTGTCTCTCCCGGAAGTTCCATCTCTGCTTCCTCTGAATTCTTCATGCATTCTATGACATCCTTAAGTCTGATGCAGTCAATTCCATCAACTGCTTTATCTGTTATCAGGCACGAAGCGTCAACTCTGCCGCCGATCTCTACTGCGCGCTCCGCAGATGTCGTTTTCTCTATAGGAACAACCAGCGCTTTCATATACTGAAGTGCACTGAACACCACAAGATAATCAATATTCTGGGTGCACCTGAGCATGACATGATCACCACTGCTTATACCCATGCTCTGCAGGGCTGTGGCAGCTTTTCTTATACTGCTCCAATACTCTGCATATGTAAGGCTCTTTCTGAGTTCACACACTGCCAGAGTATCCAGCTGGCTCTGTGCATATCCCTGTATGTAATGTAATATCGTATCCATTCCTTCATCTCCTAGTTACTTGATTTTGCTACTCTCTTTTCCCACTGTCCCATCAGCTTTTCCTCCTCAGCATTCCATGCCGTACAGGCGTCTGTCCAGCTCTGCTTCTGGTCATCGGTTAGGTGCTCTGCAAGGCCATAGTTATCCTTCAGATACTTTGCCAGGTAGCTTGTCACCTTGCGCGCCCCAGCTATATTTGTATGTCTTGGGTCAAAGTAATCAGTAGAGTAATCAAGACCGATCTCATCCGAGCAGGTATTCATATCAAAATATGTATATCCCTGGCTCTCCATATAATCATCCAGCTCCAGCTGCATGGCAGCCTGCTTTCTGGTAGGTACATATGGCGTTGAAAGGAACAGCACCTTAACACCAAGTTCATCAGCCTTTGCCGCTATGTTATCTATATATCCCCTCACATCATCTGTCAGATAACTGTTCTTGCCCGGATTAAATACAGGCTCCTCCTGTGCGCTCACATTTGGCACCTGTCTTGTCATCTTGAATTCATCTGTGGTCTTATTCAGTCTGTCCACAAGAAACTCCCTGTCATATTTGAGCAGATTGTCATGATACTTGAGGAGTGGGATCATCAACTTCACCTTCTCCTTGAAGTCCTTATCATACAGATCATCTATCATCCTGAACTTGGTCATGGACGGTTTCATGCCTGAGGAGAACACTTCAAGGAAATAGTTGAGCTTTGCCTTGCCGACCTTCTCAACGTCACCTCTTGTGATCGCACTTCTGACCTCAACTACAAACAGATCAGCTTTCTGTGTCTTCACAGCTTCTTCCATTGCATATGGCACAAGCCTTATGTCCTGTCCCGCTGTCGCAAGAAGAGCCGAGGTAAAGCCCTGCTCCTCATATGCACGGGTAGGCATCCAGTATCTGTATATCGCGCTGGAGCCGATCACCACCGCATTGATCGTGTTATCCTCCTCGGCGTAATAGGAAGTCCATACATCCGAGTCAAATGCTTCCGGTCTTGCAAGCTGTCCAAGCATGTTTATGACCAGACATATCACTATAAAAAACGATGCAACTGATGCTGCTATCTTTGCTATTCCTGACATATCCTAACCCTCCTTTGGAAATATCCTCTAAAACTGTTCATATATAAATGTAACACCTGTGCCTGAGCCATACACTCCAAACACAAGGATAACCAGTACACCAGCCATCATGACGCACCATTTCAGCCACATATTCTGTCTAATGAGCCAGCCTCTTATGGTCTCTGTCGATCCCATTTGCTCTCTGATCTCCTGAGCTACGGAAACCGCCAGAAGCAGGATACATCCAAACAATATAACCATCCAGCCCCTCTCAGTTATTCCAAATCCCACGGCCAGATCGTATACCTGTGAGAAATGAATGATACCTGATTTTATCATCCATACAGAACTTCCTATTCCGCCTCCCATGAAGATGAGACGTCCTATTACACACAGGATGAAAGTCCTGATCATGCGGAATATACTCCAACTGATACATTCCGTATTTATCTTGAGCTTTGCAGTAAGTCTTGCGATAGGCTGCTCAAAAAGCGTCGACATACATATGAGAACACCATGGTATACGCCCCATTCAATATAATTCCATTTGGCACCATGCCATACTCCTGTGAGAACCCATACACACATGATCGGTATACTCGCCGCAAAAACCTTGCCAAGTGCATTTCCAAGGTACTTTCTGACCTTGACATTCATCTTGAGAAACAGGTTCGATGTAGATACAGGATAAAATACATACTCTCTGAAAAATGCTCCAAGAGAAATATGCCATCTTCGCCAGAACTCTGGCAGTGTCTGTGAGAAATATGGTCTTCTGAAATTCTCTCCAAGAGTGATGCCAAAGCACTCGGAAGCACCTCTCATCATATCCATGCATCCTGAGAAATCACAGTATATCTGAACAGAATATGCTATTCCGACAAACCAGAATATGCTTCCCCTGTAGTCAAATACATTTCCAAAAACCTCTGCAGTGAATGTGCCAAGTCTGTCGGCAATGACCACTTTCTTGACTGCTCCCCAGAGTATGAGCCACACCCCATTCATAACAGTATCGAGATGGAACCTGTGCTGCTCCCAGATCTGATGTCCCACTTCCTCATACCTGGCAATAGGTCCCTGGGTAACATGAGGGAAATAGATCGCATATGTAAGATATTTCACAAAATTCTTCTGAGCTGATATCCTGCCATTATATATATCAACAAGATAGGATATCATCATAAAAGAATAAAACGACACACCCATCGGTGCTATGATATTCCAATCCGGTATGCTTGAAAGTCCCTGGATCGGTATAAATCTTTTTATATTCTGGATGATAAAGCCCATACCCTTGAACACCACAAGGATACCGATCACGATCACAAGTGCCATGACAAGATATTTTTTTCTTTTTGCTTTCTCAGCGGCCTTTATCTTTCTGGCCGCTCTCCTGTCAGCATCTTTTGTAAGCTCAGCCTGTTCATCCAGACTCTTCTGCATCTTCATGGAAAACGCATATACAATAAGAGCCTCAACTATGACAAGTCCCAGATATTCCAGACCCGCATATCCATAAAATATCAGGCTGGCCACCAGAAGAACTATCCACTGGAGTTTCCCAGGAACTATATAATAGACAAGTAAAGTACACATTAAAAATGCGATAAAAATATATGAAACTACTGACATATCTCTTCCCCTGTTGTATATTATTCAAACTTAAACTCTGCTAAATGCCGGCCAGTATTTTAAAAGCAATGTACATACGACGGACATTATAAGTATTATTATCAAAGTGATCTTCCAGCCCTCACGGAACATATATTTCGGTGAGAGTCCATATCCAACCGGAATAGCTCTTATCGATGTCGGGAATATATATGAAAGATTAACACCTATTGACGCTACATATATGTAAGGAATCGGATTGAGCCCGCATCCCTGTGTTATTGATATTACAAGTGGCATGGCAACAGCAGCGGTTGCAGTGTTTGACGTCACATCCGACATGAGCAATGTGATAGTGAATATTATGAACACCGTCACGAATCCGCCCTTCATATCAAATCTGGATATCAACTCGCCTATGGCATCAGCCGCTCCGGATTTGTTGATGAGTGTTCCTGCAGCAAGTCCGCCTGCAAAAATATACATCAGCCCCCATATGATCCTGCCCTGAACATTCTTCCAGACCATGATGCGCTTTCCATCTTTGCCCGTCATGAGGAATGAGACTATCGCGCATATTATGAACACATATGCAGGCTTGAGTCCCGGCAGGATACTCTGGTAAAGCTGTCTGGTAAATGCCAGCACTGTAGCCAGAACAAACAGGATCAACGCCATCTTTTCCTCATAACTCATCGGTGTCAGTTCGTTATACTGAGCAATAAAGTAATCTTTCGAACCTCCGAGCTGTTCTGTCTTCTTCACATCCCTTAGCATAAACAGAATGTTTATAAAGATGAGCAGAAGCATAACCGGAAGGAATCTTACAACCCAGGATGAATACATATACTCTTTTCCGGTAAGCTGCTGTATATAATCAACTGTGACAAGATTCATGGCTCCGCCGAGAGGAGATGCCAGACCGCCAAGGCCGGTTGCATAGGCTATGGTCAGCAGGATCTTTGATGCAGTCTTGTTTGATTTTATGTCATCCATGCCAATGTACTTCAGCATCGCAACAGCTATAGGTGTTATGGTTGCACACACCACCGCGTTTGGCAGAACTGCCGATAATATGGCAGCAAGCAAAAACCAGAATACGAGCTGTACTCTCAGGCTGCTTCCTATAAGTCTGAGAAACGTTATGGCTATTCTCTTGTCAAGTCCGGTATTTTCCCACATGACACTTATGATGGAAGCGCCAAGCAGAAGAAGTATCGTCTCATCTGCATAGTTGGATATGACCGACGACATATCTGTCATCTGAAATATGGCATTTAACGCAATAGGAAGAAATGCCGTGACAGCATAATCCACAGGGCCTGTCACCCACCAGTACGCCATCCATATTATTGTTCCAATTGCAGCGCGTGATTCAAAGCTTGCAAATACTTCATGGGGAAGAAGTGTGCTAAAAGCGACAAACAAGATCGGACCAATAAGCAAATGCAATATTCTCTTTTGTGATTTCATATAATAACTCCTATATTTGAACATCAACCCATTAATAGCCCTTTGAACATCAAGGCATAAAAATAGAACCTTAATTTTTAAGTATAACTTTCAGAAATTAAGGTTCTATTAAATTCATTAATATTAATTACATTTTTTTAATCTTTTGTCTTGTCAGTCAGGGGAACCTCAACTGTAAATGTACTTCCCTCCCCAAGCACACTGTCGACATATATCCTGCCGCCATAGAACTTTACTATCTTCATGACCTGAGCAAGTCCAAGTCCAAATCCTTCCGTACTCCGATCCGCATCACCTCTGAAAAAGCTCTCAAATATACGGTTCTTTGTCTCGGCATTCATACCTCGTCCGTTGTCACTTACCTCTATAAAGTAACTTTTTCCCTTTTCCCCGCATGATACATGTATCCGGTTGCCATTGTCACTGTACTTCACCGCATTCGACACAAGATTGTTCACTACTATCACCACATGGTTCATGTTCGCCGTGACCACAACAGATTTCAGATCATAAGAGAATTCTATATCCTTCCTGCATATATACTGAGCATCGTCACATACCGACTCGATAACATCCTTTAGGTCAACCTCTTCCATAGGAATCTTTACATTATCCCTATCCAGCACCGACATCTGGAGAAGCTGTTCTATCAGCCCCTTCATTCTGGCTGTCTGCCTCTCAAACACCTCTATGCTCCCAAGCATCTCGGAATCCTTATTCTTCTCCGCAATCTCCCTGGAAAGCTGGCACTGAGCATGCATGACAGCAACAGGGGTTCTCAGCTCATGAGATACATTTGCGTTGAACTCGGATTGTCTCTCAAGTTCCTGCTGAACTCTGTTATACAGATTATTGTTCGCCTCAACAAGCATATCCAGTTCTCTGAACGGTCCATCGTAGGTGATATTCTCTGTGAAATCCAGATTGTTTACGCTCTCCTCTATGGAATTGTTCAACTTTTTCACCGGGTCTGCGATCATCTTTCTGAGCACAAGTGCAAATATCGCAAAAGCTATAGCTACTATAGCTATCACAGAATATGATTTGTATCTGAGTTCTCTGTAATTCTGCATCATATCCTTATGTGATACAAGTGCACAGATTTTGTAAGCCGCCTTTTTATTTGTCCGTGATTTGACAAATTTGCCATTTTTGACAACAGCAAAATATTTTTTACCGCCGGCCTCAATCTGGATCGTATTGCTTCCGCTCACACCAGGATTTGCCTCATAGCCCTCCGGTGCTGTTCCGTACAGTATATCGCCTTCATTTGACTGCAAAAAAATCCATATATTTTCACTGCCCTGTCACGGCGTTTTACGTCCGTATTCGACATCCAACGCCACGTTATATAATGACACACAATTATGAAAATACTATTAAAAAGCGTCATCTGCATATGTCCTGAACAAATGCAGATGACGCCATATATTCCATGTCAGTCTTTAATTATTCCGTCTTGTATCCTTTGTCATCATAGGTGTCCAGAAAGCTGTGTCTCACACCGCCCTGCTTGTACTCTATCAGGGTATCGATATTGACATTCTCCACACTCTTGAATATGTTGCCCTCCACAAATGGATTCGTCTTCTTGAGTGTCGCTATGAGCTGTTTGATCTCCTGACGTTTGGACTTCGTCTCCTCGTTTTTGCATGTAGTACACGTATCTGTAAACTTGCATGCACACTGTATGAAGTGAAGTTCGTTGTAATCTCTCCACGCCTTGATGTCGTCCTCCCTCACCATATAGAGAGGTCTGATGAGTTCCATTCCCTCAAAATTGGTGCTGTGAAGCTTCGGCATCATGGTCTGCATCTGTGCGCCATAGAGCATACCCATGAGTATAGTCTCTATGACATCATCATAGTGATGTCCAAGGGCTATCTTATTACAGCCGAGCTCCTTTGCATAGCTGTACAGATGTCCACGTCTCATCCTTGCACAAAGGTAACACGGTGACTTCTCAACATTGTATACTGAATCAAATATATCAGACTCAAATATCTGGATAGGAATGTTCAGCATTCTGGCATTATCCTCTATGACCTTGCGGTTTGCCGGGCTGTAACCCGGATCCATGACTATGAACTTGAGCTCAAATGGGAACTTGTTGTGTCTCTTAAGCTCCTGAAAACACTTCGCCATAAGGAAGGAATCCTTGCCGCCTGATATACACACGGCTATTCTGTCCCCCTCCTTCACCAGCTCATATCTGTTGATGGCCTTTGTAAAGTTGCACCATATCTTCTTGTGGAACTTCTTTCTAAGGCTTTTCTCCACATCGGCACATATGTCAGTCTGTTCCTGCTTACCCATGGTGTAGAGAAGCCAGGCGATATAACCACCTTTAAGGCTCACTGCATCATATCCAAGCCCGGTAAGGCTGTCCGCCAGTGGAATGCTGTTGGTTCCGTGGGTACAGCAGATGATGAGTTTTTTTCTCGGTGAACTATCATCAGGAATGTACTCGTCCGCAGGAAAGATCTCACCTGCAGTCTCTGCGAGGTGCTCTGGCATCAGCCTGTCCGCCTGAACAGCCACCGCTCCAGGAATCGCTCCGTGGGATATCTCAACCTCGTCTCTGATATCCACAATCAGATATGATGCCTTGTCCAGTTCCTGTATCTCTTCTATTGTGATCTCTTTTGAGATTTCTTTTGTATTTGCTTTTGCAATCTCTTTTTCCATATCACCTGAATTGTCAGCTATAATTTCAGCGATATTCTCCGTGTTTTCTAATGCCATATCCCTGTCACCATTTTTCTTACTATTACAAAATTATCTATATGCGATACCGGCCATCACATACGGTATCACCGTTATAAATGACTTACTCCTTGCCATCCCAGCAGTATGTACAAAGCTTGCACTTCTCTACTCCGCATGCCTCAAGCATATCATCCAGTCTGTTGAATCTGAGTGATGTGAAATGCAGCTCCTTGCAGATCTCATCAACCATCTTCTCGTATTTCTCTGAATCAGGATCTGTGTACTCCTGAAGTACCTCGTCTGTCACGTTGCCGTTCTCAAGTCTCTCGATAACTCTTCTTGTTATCAGATCCATCTCTGATGAAGATCTTGAGAAGTTAAGATATTTACATCCGTATACGAGTGGTGGACATGCTGGTCTGATGTGCACTTCCTTTGCACCGCTGTCAAACAGATACTCTGTCGTCTCTCTGAGCTGTGTTCCACGCACGATGGAATCGTCTATGAGAAGAAGGCTCTTATCCTTAATGAGATCTTCCACTGCCAGAAGCTTCATCTTTGCGATGAGGTTACGCTGACTCTGGATAGTCGGCATAAATGAACGTGGCCATGTCGGTGTATACTTGATGAATGGTCTTGAGAAAGGTATTCCAGACTCATTTGCATAACCTACCGCATGTGCTGTTCCTGAATCCGGAACTCCGGCTACGATATCCGGCTTGACGTTATCACGCTTTGCCATGCTGGCTCCGCAGTTGTATCTCATCTGCTCTACACTCATGCCCTCGTATGAACTTGCAGGGTAGCCATAGTATACCCACAGGAAGGTACATATCTTCATGTCCTTGCCCGGCTGTACAAGTGTCACGCAGTTGGACGGTGTGAGCACCACGACCTCTCCCGGTCCGAGTTCTTTATAGTCATGATAGCCAAGGTTCTTATAAGCAAAGTTCTCAAATGAAGCACAAAATGCCCCATCCTTCTTACCTATCACTATAGGTGTCCTTCCAAGGATATCCCTGGCCGCATATATTCCATTCTGGTTCATGAGCAGGAGTGACAGCGAACCGTCTATCTTCTCCAGCGCATACCTTATTCCGTCTATCAGATTATCCTTCTGGTTGATGAGGGCTGCCACCAGCTCTGTGCTGTTGATATCCCCGCCGCTCATCTCAAGGAAATGTGAATGTCCCTGATCAAATATCTCCTTGGATATCTCGTCAACATTGTTGATCTTGCTGACTGTTGTCAGAGCATATGTTCCGTGATGCGAACGCACTATGAGTGGCTGTGGCTCATAATCGGATATACATCCTATTCCATAATAGCCCTTCATGTTCTGCATATCTTTGTCGAACTTTGTTCTAAATGGGGCATTCTCAATATTGTGTATGGATCTGTCAAATCCCTTATCTCCATACACTGTCATGCCTCCGCGTCTTGTTCCAAGATGTGAATGATAGTCTATTCCGAAGAACAGATCAAACACACAGTCATCTTTTGCCGCTACGCCAAAAAATCCACCCATTGTTTTCCTCCTGAAGTGATAAAAATTCGTCATTTTCGCAAACATATCTATATTAGCATATGATTAGCATGGTTTACAATATTATTTCATTACATTGTTTTCTTATTTCCCAATAGACGGAGAAAACCCCAGAGGGTGCCACCTCTGGGGTTTTCGCTTGCGCCTGTATTGTGTAAAGCACAATGATATACTCTTATTACCTTTATATCTGTTGGCATTATAACATATACCTGTTCTTGTTTCAATATTCATTATATATTCATAAGAAGCCTCACTATCACCGCAACGAAAATCAGCACCGCCAGTCCGAAAAATAATACCTCCATCTCCCTGTACACCTTATTTGACTTCTTCTCATAGGCTGTTCTCTTTTCCCTGGAGTAAAACAGTTTATACTCACTGCCGATCGGATGTTTCTTTCTGTTTATATCCTGATTTACCATGTAAGAATCCGGCTCACCACTGTATGGATCTATGTATCCCACGGTCGGCTGCGCATATCCCGGCAATTTTGTCCTGCCGGTCAGGGTATCATATCCTATGATCTTTCCG
>JAEDGW010000040.1 GCA_016297325.1 Coprococcus sp.
GACTTAGGATCTAGTCCTTCGGGGTGCAGGTTCGATTCCTGTTATCCGCATTTTTTATGCCCAGATCAACACGTCTTGTCCTATCCCCCCACATGAATGACAACAAATAAAACGCCCTATCCCGCACGGAATATTCCGTCAAGATAGAGCGTTTTATCTGGTCTGACAAATTGTATGGCTGATTATTGATTACTCAGCATCCTCTGCTGCTGGTGTCTCCTCTGCCTCATCTGCATCTTCCTCGTCATCGAAGAAATCATCATCAAAATCGTCATCAAAATCATCATCGAAATCGTCAAGGAAATCTGGTGTGAGGTATGAATATACTGCATACGCAATTCCAGCTATAGCAGCGACAGCACCAATGATAACAAGTATCACAAATAATGTGCTCTTTGCCTTCTCTTCTGTTGCATCGCCCTTAACTAAAATAACATCACTACTCTTCATCTTTCAATCCACCCTTTCTTAACCCTGTGATGGGTTTCATTATATTATATTGATTTGTCAGAGAATTCATACAAGCATTCTCCAAACATATAAAAAATTATATCATACAGGTTCAATTATTTCTATACATAATTTGCAATTTACTCTTTCTTAAGCTTTGCAAATGATGCAAACATCTTTCGTATACCACACCTGTCAAAGTTGACAGTGACTTCATAGTCCTTGTCACCCTTCTCAAGCTGTTCTACCGTTCCCGAACCAAACTTTATATGTCTGACCCTGTCACCCACAGAGTATTCCGGCTTACCTGATCCATTCACAACAAAAGCCTTTCCAAATGCGGGCTGTGATGACGGCTGTTTTGCTTTGTATACATTATACGGATTCGACCTGCCATAATCCCTGCTTCCACCTTTTGAAGTACCTGAAAAGCCATCCTGCGAATATCCAGAGCCATCCATCCCCCTGTTGTATCTGTCTACCGATTCCTGCTGCCTTCTCCTTGCCATATTCGCCATATCAGCCTCATGCTCGAACAGAAGTGGTGGTATCTCTCTGATAAATCTTGAGATATCACTGTACACCCTGTTTCCATGCATCATACGTTCTTTGGCCGCGCTCAGATACAACTTCTTCATCGCTCTTGTGATCCCCACGTAACAGAGTCTTCTCTCCTCCTCCAAGGCATCCGGATCATCAGAGTTCAATGCCATACCACTTGGAAATACTCTCTCCTCCATGCCGCATATGAACACATACGGGAATTCCAGTCCCTTTGCACTGTGAAGTGTCATGAGCTTCACCTGATCATCGTTCTCCGAAAGCGAATCAAGATCTGACACCAGAGCTATCTCCTCCAGGAACTCACTCAGTCCTGTGTCCTCCCTGTCCTCGGAAAACTCTACAACCTTGTTTCGAAGCTCATCTATATTCTCAAGTCTTGTCATGGCCTCTTCTGTGTGCTCCGCTATGAGTTCACTCTCATAACCGGTATCTTCAAGTATCCTGTCATATATAGTGTCAAGGCTTTCCTGTTCATCTATCATAGACTTAAATGATGCTATAAGTTCCGCAAACTGTGTTATCTTTCCCGCAGTCCTTGCCGCCATTCCCGGGATCTCATTTGCCCGCTCTGCAGCCTCTAACATGGATATGCCGTAAGCGTCCGCATACGATTCCAGCTTGCCAAGGCTGGCCTCTCCTATGCCCCTCTTAGGGACATTCACAACTCGCCTGAAATACAGATTATCAGTCGAATTGTTCACCACCTTCAGATATGCAAGAACATCCTTGATCTCCTTGCGGGCATAGAAATTCGTTCCGCCGTATATCCTATACGGGATATTATTGTACACCATCTTCTCACCCAGTATTCGTGACTGGGCATTTGTCCTGTACAATATGGCTATATCCCTGTAAGGCACGCCCTGCCTGACCAGAGATCTTATCCTGCTTGCGACCATATCCCCCTCGACATACTCGGTATCACACTGTTCAAATGATATCTTCTCGCCGGCATCCTGGTCCGTCCACAGAGACTTATCCTTACGTCCTTCATTGTGCTGTATGACTGCGTTCGCCGCCGCAAGTATATTGCCACAGGATCTATAATTCTGCTCAAGCTTTATGACCTTTGCATCCGGATACTCTTTCTCAAATCCGAGGATATTGGTTATATTCGCCCCTCTGAATTTATATATCGACTGGTCATCATCACCTACAACGCACAGGTTCTTATATTTTCTTGCAAGCATCTTCACCATCAGGAACTGAATGTGGTTCGTATCCTGATACTCGTCCACCATTATGTATCTGAATCTGTTCTGATACGAATCCAGAACATCCGGATTGTGTTCGAACAGCTCCACAGTCTTATATATAAGATCATCAAAATCCATCGCATTATTTTTTCTGAGACGGCTCTGGTATTCCGTATACACCTCAGCAACTTTTGTTGCAGCAAAATCAGCAGCATTCCTTCTCGCAAATTCATCGCATGACAAGTATTTCTCCTTCGCCTTGGATATCTCACTCATAAACATCTTTTCTGGATATCGCTTCGGATCTATCTGAAAATCCTTGAGTATACTCTTGACCAGGCTCTTCTGATCATCCGAGTCATATATATCAAACGACTTGCCATATCCCAGCCTGTCAGCATACCTTCTGAGTATCCTCACACAGAGCGAATGAAATGTACTGACCCATACCCGGTCAGCGCCATCCCCCACTATCAGATTAACCCTCTCTCTCATCTCCTGAGCAGCCTTATTCGTAAATGTGATAGCAAGTATATTAAGAGGGTTCACGCCCTCATGATCCATCAGATACGCCACCCTGTGGGTGATAACTCTGGTCTTTCCACTTCCGGCACCTGCAAGTATAAGCAGCGGTCCATCCACGTGTTCACACGCCTGCTGCTGCATATCGTTAAGTCCAGCCATAATAACCTCCTGTTGTATAAGCGCACAAAAAAACGCTGTCAGTCATACCAAACATATGTTTTATTTCATCTGTCTAGTATAACATAACAGCGTTTATTTGCAAACATTATAATAGTTCTACATAATATTTACATAAGCTTTGTTCCACAGTTGCCGCAGAACTTTGATCCGTTTGTCGGCTGTCCACAGTTCGGACAGAACTTAGGTGCAGCACCTGTTCCGCTCACACCTGAGTTCATCTGGTTCATGGCACCGGCCATCTGATTAGCCATCGCCATTCCCATCTGCATGCCAACCATGGCATTCGCCATATCAGTTGCATTGCTTCCTGCTGATCCCGTGCGGCCTCCCTTTGCCATAGAATCAACCATTCCTACCTGCTGGAATCTATTCATATCCCCAATCATTGAATATTCCGCAGCCTGATCTGCACGCTTCTGTATATTCTCAGGATAAGTAAACTCGCTGATCCTGAAATCTGTGATGGTGAGGCCAATTCCGAGAAGTTCCATATCCAGATCTTCTTTGATACCCTTAGCTATATCTACAGAATTGGCCATAAGGTTGAACACATCTCCGCCAACCTTTGTGATCCACTTCATCAGAAGACCATCAAGTATACCCCTGATCCTGTCTCTTATATCATCAACTGTAAACTGCTGCTTTACACCGGCAACCTTCTCAATGAGAACGTTGTAGTCGTCAATCTTGAACGAAAACTTACCATTTGATCTGACCGGAAGACCACCTGGGAGTCCCGGAGCCTGAAGTCTGATCGGTGAGCTTGTTCCCCAGTTACATGTGAACTCCTTTGTATTCACAAACAGAACCTCTGCACGAAGTCCGGAATTGAAACCAAACTTAAAGCCCTTAAGTGTTGAAAGGAAAGGTATGATCTGTGAATCTATCGTATAACTTCCGGATTCAGTAAATATACCCTCAACAGCACCGTTATACAGGAATATCGCATCCTGACCCGGTTTGATTATAAGTTTTGAATCCTTCTTTATCTCACGATTGGTCCACTTCCAGAAGATGATATCATCTCTGTACTCTTCCCACTCTACAACATTTGCAAACTGATTTGAAAATAATCCCATCTATTGCACTCCTCTCTTTATTCCGTCAACTGAAGTTATGTAGGATTATTATAATCCCATCTTAGCCTTGAGTGCAGCCAGTTCATCCTGAACGTCTGCGTTTGGAGCTGCATCATACTTGCTTGCAAGATCATCAATCGAATCTCCTGAGTTTGAATTCAGCTCGCTCATGGCATTAGCCTTATCAAGCATTGCATCTGCCTTTGCTTCCATTCTTGAAAATGCATCTATAGAAGCTGATGAATTGCCTATGCCGCTCATCATCTTGTTCATTCTCTCCTGAGTCTTTGCAACCTGAACCTTTGCCTTGATAGTCTCTTTTCTTGTATTCAGATCGTTTACATCCTTTGTGAGCTTATCATGCATCTGCTTCATCTTAGCTGCATTGGCTGCTGCTGCATCATATGCCTGCTGAAGTGCAACCTGCTTCTGTGTGAGCTGGTTCTTCTTCTCAAGGAACTTCATTGCATCGCCCTCATTGCCCGCTACGAGAGCCTTTTCTGCATAATTCTGCATCTTTGCGATCTCAGCATCGCACTCATCAAGCTGTCTCTTGCATCTCTGCTCCTCAGCCATAACTGTTGCAGTCTCTGACTTAACTTTTCTGAGATCCTCCTGAAGATCTCTCAGGTACTGATCGATCATCTTCTCTGGATCCTCTGCCTTATCGAGCAGTGCATTAATGTTTGATGACATGATGTCTTTGAATCTCTTTAAAATACCCATAACTTTTTACCTCCGCTGTTAGCTGTTTTTCTAATATATAATATTAACGTTGTCTCCTGTCGACGACACCACCATTATATGATAATATATCCACCCCTACAACTTACATCTTGGATTGTTTTTGTATCATATAATACGATATTAGACACGTTACCCCCTGTAATGTGCCGTTCATCAACTTATTCAACCTTAACATTCGAGGTGCCTGCCGATTTACACAACTCCGTCATCCACGTCATCGTATATATCACTTCTGCCACCTATCCTGAAATCCGGCTTTCCACTCTTGTCAGACACAGCGCCCTCAGCACTGGCATCTGTAATGGACTCCTCGAGTCTTACAGGTGTCCTGTCTCCGAAGCGTCTCTTCTTCTCGTCTGCATTGTCATCCTTTATGACACGTATGGACTGCTCCTTCTTCTGAACTTCTTCTCCCTGCGCTCTGACCGGTTCTCTGGACGCCTTCACTCTTATAGGCTCCGGCTCCTTCTTATCATCGAAGTCAAATTCCCACTGAACCATCTCAGGCTCCGCCTTCTTCTCGGTGTGTTCCTCTTCCTTCGCCTTGTTCTTCTCATAATACAACTCGTTCGCCAGGAGCTGGCTTATATCCAGAATGTCTGCATATCTCTCCTGCTTCTTCATATCCATGAGACCTTCCATGAGCTCTCTCTTGTTGTTCTCGATGATCTCAGATTTCTTTCTGAGGGAATCGAGAACCCTGTCGCTCTCCATGCTTATCATATTATATGCCTGATTGACCGTCTCATTTATCTCCATGAGCATCTCATTCGTATAGATGATGGATGCGGCATATATCTCGTTCGCTGTCCTGAGCGCCTGTCTGTCCTGCTTGTTCAGGCTCTTGACCTTCTTGTCAACATACAGAGGACTTGGCTTGCTCATCCTTATTCTGGATGCAGTCTCTTCAGCCTCAGCTATGATCTCGTCGGCCTCCTGTTCAGCCTCTTTTATGATCTTGCTCCTCTTGTCTGTTATCTCATGATATGCCTTGAGTTCCAAATCTATAGTTGTCTTGAGTTCCTCTACGATCTCAAGAACTTCTTCTTTATTCACCAGAACCTTCCCAGCCGCAAATGGAACATTCTGTCCATCTCCTACGATATCCTGTATTCTGTCAAGCAGCTGTTTAGCTTTTCCGTTTTCCATAATTGTGCCTCCGTAGAACCTTATCTAACACATAAGTACATATGAATTTATTCTATCATCTTTTATCTGCCTTTTCAACAAATGCACTATATTTATTTAACTAATCTATATCTGATTTTTTATTATCCCTTGGAAGCCCGAGAAAATCCTGTATGAGATGTCTGGTAAAAAGCCGCCCTTCTTCGCTCTCAAAATACCGCTCAGGATGCCACTGAAATGCCAGTATGCTCATGTTTGGTGATACAAATGCCTCAACGGAGCCGTTGTCCTCGTCAACCACTATCGGGTAGAACATTGTTGACAGATTCTCAAGGTATACACAGTCGCTGTGGAAATTATTGATCTTCACATATCTGTCAGTTCCGACCACACGTGCCATATGATCCGTCCCCCTGGGCCTTGGGACCTTGAATCTTGCAGAATAACTTATCTTCCCTCCGAACAATGCATTCAGGTGCTGCATTCCCCTGCACACCCCTATGATAGGAATATTATTTTGTACGCAGTACATGATGAGCCTTTCTTCTATAGCATCTCTTCTCGGTTGGAGTTCCGCATTGTGTGGCTCTATGTAATGCCTTGGATGAAGCGTTCCGCCTCCCGTAACGATCAGGAAGTCAAACTGTTCATCCACCACCTCATCCAGATTTCTGGTGAAATTTGATACAGGCATAAGCCGCACTCCAAGGCTCTCGTAAAATTCGACGTATGCCGCCTCCAGGACATCAGTTGATTTTCCATACATATTGTGACCTTCCCGCTGTGTTATAAGTGCATACAGCATACCGCCTATACCTCCTTATCTGATATTTCCGCCAATCCATCTGGCAAAATATGATGTTTTGGATCTTCTTCATTTCTTTCACAGGCAGTTATCCTGCCGTTCTCACAGTCAAGTATGACCGCCGTCTGTTTCTCCACAAAATTATATATGCAGTCTCCACACCCGATAGCCGCTGGTATATTGAACTCAGCGCATCTTATCGCCATATGGGATGCAACGCCGCCATACTTTGTTATGAATCCCTTTATCCCTTTTGCAAATATCCAGTCATATCCCGGATCAGCCTTTGGGATGACCACGATGCGGCCACTCACATCCGCAATGTCCTCATGATCCTCATTCTCATAGTTTTCAAGGAGAACCACCTCACCGCTCACGCACTCAGATGTGATGAAATTCGGGCGAGCCTCCCATATCTCAATACATTTTATCTGATTTCTATTGTATATAACATCAGGAAGTATGAGCATAGCGCAAGCCTCATATCTTTCCCTGTTCTCGTCCATCACAGCCTGCCATCTCTCCTTTATCCTGTCAGGAGCCATGCCCGGCACAAGCTGTATGTCCACAGCCTCAAGATACGCCATATCTTCCTTCGTGAATCCAAGTTTTTCTCCGATCTCGATCAGGATATCTATTGCCAGACTGAGGGACTTTGTAAATTCAAATTTGAAATACTCCCTCTCCTCCATGGAGTCCTTGAGAAAATCAAGAAAGTCTCGGAGATTCACAAAAAAGCCTATCTCCTCAAGTGCGTCCAGCAGCCTGCCCGAATCCAGCGGATTATGCTTCAGCTCCTCTATCTTCTGTCTCTGCTTTCTGGCCGCATCACTTCCCTTTGACAGGTCAAACGTCCTCTGTGCATAATTCTCACATGTGATGTCGTATGTGCCGGATCTGAGGTGTCCGTATTTTTCATCAAATGTGACTCTGGTTATCCTTCCATCCACCAGATCCTGAAAATCTGAATCGTACTCTGATGCCACAGTATATATTGACATCATAAAATCGTCAATCTCTTTGTCCGTGAAATATCCCTTGTAAACCAGTGATCTGCATATGGCCTTCGATATAAATGCAAGTCTTGCCTGCCTTGCAAACTTCGGAGTTCCATAGTGCTTTATACTCTCTATGAGCTGCACAAAATACTGGATCAGCGTAGTCACATCATTGTCCGCCATGATCCAGTTATTTCTGATATTCTCACGGTGAACCCGAAGTCCGTTAAGTGCCCTCAGATCCTTCATTCTGTTTCTTTTAAAATTGCAGATTGCATTGTTTGTCAGATTAAACAAGGAATCAGATATATCACGGATCTCCTCACCACTGAAGTCATCACCTGCCAATTCCCCAAGCTTGTCCTCCGTAGAAAAATCATAATCGGAAAATGCTATCTCAAACTCTATCTTATCATGCGCCGTAGGATCCGCCATGAGCTTCCTGTTGTAATATCTGAGGAGCTTCTGTTCCAGACGGCTGTCTATATCATCAGGCATGAGTCCCAGAAAAGATTTTTTCAGTGATATATAAGGTTTATTCCCTATCTTATACATCAGATCTCCATCCACATATTTGTAGCCTATGTAGCTAAGGCCCTGGTTCCATGCCCCGGACGTGATGATCTCTCTGTACAGTGAAAAATCCAGCGGATGTGGATTTTCCCCGATTATCTCAGCAGGATTCCAGAATGCCATATCGGACAATATGGTTTCTTTCTCCCCAAGCTTGTCGCACAGCTCATCATACTCCGCCATAGCAGAATCTGCAGCTTCAAATATCCTGTCATCCGGGATATCTGATCTGACTCCGTTGATACTTGCAGCCAGAGGTCTCACCTGAAATATCGTGACAACACAGTTCCCATCTATGGCAAATTCCACATCCAGAGGGTAATCCGGCAGAACCTTCTCCAGTTCTCTCATCGATGTGATGAGCGCAGCCCAGTGCGCCGGCAGTTCATCAGGCTGTGCATTTCTCATGATATACACGGTGGTTCCGCCCCTGCCGCTTGTCACCGCATCCGTGGATGACATGTCATAACTTATCGTGTAATATGGCCTGTCCTTTTTTAGTTCACGTGAAAATATCACGCCGCTGTAACTTATATTCTCTGTCTGCGTCTGTATAAGTACCTGTTCGTCATCCACATCGTCCAGATCCACCCTGTACGAATCCAGAACCTGTCTCACTGCATCGATCACAGCGCTGCCATCTGCAGAATCCACGCCCAGCACGCTTTCATAATGCCCGGCATTTGACGTCACACAGCCATCCTCATTTGACGAGGAGCTTCTGACCACTATCCTCTCTCCGCCAAAGTATTCGGCAACACGTAACGCCATGTCATCCGCAGACCGGCGCAGCTCTGCTCCGGTTACGACCAGCATCTTCTCTATCTTTGAAAATTGTAATTTTCCATACAGACTGCCCAGCATATCCGCTTTAGAAATCATAACAAAATTCCTCCTCTGACTCATACATTAAGAAAGCTGCACTTTAGATTGTATACTAAAGTGCAGCTTACATCAAATTCAACAAAATATGTAATTATACAAGATAAATCTTACTTTATGACAAGCAGATCATCCACCGATTTTCTAGGTGGCATATCCGGTGCAAATGCAGGATATCCCAGAGCTACAACTGTGGCAACCGTCTGTCCCTCAGGTATGCCCACGATATCAGCTACCTTTGCGTCATCAAATATTCCGAGGATAACGGTGCCGACTCCCTTCTCATGTGCTGCAAGACAGAACGTCTGTGTTGCGATTCCGGCATCGAACATCTCCCAGCGGTCTTTCTTGCTTGTGCTGTAATCACCGTTCTTCTCAAATCCGCAGATCCCATCCTTATATGTGACAACCATAAGCTGCTTTGCCCTGCTCACAGTCTTCTGGTTAAGAGGAAAATCCATAACTCCCTCAGCCGCTATACGGGCTATCACATCCGCATCCTCAACAAGTGTATATCTTATAACCTGTGTATTCTTCCATGATGGCGCATAGGATGCAAGCTCCACTATCTCTCTGACAGTCTCCGCAGGCACCATCTCATCTGTAAACTTCCTCACACTTCTTCGTGTCTTAATGCACTCTATTGCGTCCATAGTCTTTGTTCCTCCTCATGCTTATATTATCAGAGCAAGCCCTGAATATACAGTATTCCGCTTGTGATCTTGTCACCCACGTTGTTCACGTAGTCCCTGTACTCCTTATAATCTATATAATACTTCTTTCCCCACGAAGATACAACTAAATATTCTCTGCCTTTCACAGTCTCTACTCCTGTGACGGTGACATAATGTGAATGAACTTCTCCTCTGTGTGACTCCTTCATCACACCGTCCTTCTCAACGTAGAATCTGATGCCCTTATTTCCAAATGGGTTATACCTGTTCTGACCTATGGCAAGAATAACCGGCTTGTTCTTCCTGATGAGATGCCTTATATCCTTCATCATGGCCTCATCTGACTGGAACATCTTCCACTTTGCCTTGAGTCCTATATCATTCAGCATGAAATATCTGTTCATCGTATGTTTCATAGCTATGCCCAACATACCCTTATGCATGAGAAGTATCACATAATGAATATAGAAGAACCTGACAAATTCCAGGTAATCATTCTTGTTGTACAGCCCCTTCGGCTTGTTGATCTTTCTTATGGCATCCGTCATCATATTCGGATTCTGCTCCGCAAGGTATATACAAAGATCTGCCATAGCGATGACACCGCAGCCAACCTTCTGCATCTTTCTGGACTTTGACCAGTTCTGGTTGCCGCCATAACTCACAAGATTCATATTCTTTATCTTCACATAATCTCTATTAGTCAAATATATGTTATCCATATCTATCCTTTCCAGCGCACTGCGCCCACATTCCTGCCATATACATCCCTTAGTGTGTTTCATTATATCACGAATCAAATCTGACATCAAGCATTCTTAACTGTGTTAAGTAGTATTAAAAACTACATAATATTTTTCTGTCAAAACACAGTTTAGTATGTGTTTTTCACGCAGATTTATAATTACTTCTTTACTTTTTTTCCCGTATTTGATATAAGAATATAGGAGTCAGATAAGTGATCGCGGCTGCATTATATGCAGGTGAGGAAAGTCCGGGCTTCATAGGGCAGGATGCCGGATAACGTCCGGTGGAGGCGACTCCCAGGCCAGTGCAACAGAAATAAACCGCCATATTCATATGGTAAGGGTGGAAAGGCGAGGTAAGAGCTCACCGCTGTCGTGGTAACATGGCAGGCTCTGTAAACCCCATCCGAAGCAAGACCAAACGCGAACTTTCTCCGGAAAGTTCATGGAATGATACAGTTGCCCGCTGCATTCCAGGTAGGTTGCTTGAGGTCTATGGCAACATAGATCCTAGATAGATGATCACTCTCGACATAACCCGGCTTACAGTCCGGCTCCACAAAATAAAACACAGTAAAAGGCTGAACAGATATCCATATATCCGTTCAGCCTTTTTACTGTATATAGAAATATTTATTTGTGTACTTAAATATTGCCAGGTATCACATGTCACTATTCCGGATCATATTCTAAAGCATCCACCACCTATAAATTCCCTGATGATGGAGTTTAATGGAATATATCTTGTGTCAATATCACAGAACATATCCATAAATCCGAGAAGTCTTCTTGCCTCATCGTAGTATTCTGATGATTCAGGCACAGCCGCCAGCAAAGGTCTGGCAGAACTTCTTATCGCTGTATACTCATACAGAAGTCCCGAATTGAACATGACATCTGCCTCTTTCTCATACGGGAAGATATGTTTCTCCTCACCAGCTCTCACAGACTTCCACATAGAAAGAGTTTTCTCAACATCATTTCCCCTTGTCCTGTAATCCCTGACCATTCGTCTGAGCAACCGGCTGTCAATGGTGGACACCTTCACAGGCTCCTGTCCCTCTTTGTTGATATATAACTGGTTCAGCGGACTGATATATATCTTATATTTGTCCGAATCATCCAGCATATATGTCATCCGTGGATTCAGGGAATGGATTCCTTCCATGATGATGACATCGCTGTCATCTATCTGCAGGAAATCACCATGGTACTCCCGCTCGCCAACCTTGAAGTTGAACACAGGTAGCTCGATCCGCTCACCGGATAGAAGTGCTGTCATATCCCGGTTGAGTTTTTCAAGATCCATGGCTTCCAGACATTCAAAATCATAATTGCCGTTCTCGTCCTTTGGATTATCCTTCCGGTCGACAAAATAATTATCCGCTGCTATGGCATGAGGCACCAATCCCAGGGATCTGAGCTGTATGCTGAGTCTGTGCGAAAAAGTTGTCTTTCCTGCCGAGCTCGGTCCGGATATGAGAATGATCTTCTTCCTCTGTCCTGCGATCTTTTTTGCTATCTCATATATGCAGTTGCTCTGCATGGCCTCACACACAAGTATAAGTTCCATGCTGTTATCCGAAGACGCCATGGCATTCAATTTATCCACCGAGTCTATACCGACTTTTCTAGCCCACTCCTTTGCCAGAAGTTTCAGCGAGTCAACGCTTTTTCCGTCATCCGGAGTTTTCTTCAGATTCTGATCTTCCATAAACACAACTCCCAATCATCATATATATTCCAGTGCCTTATCTATACAATCAAGCTCGTATTCAAGCTCCGCCGCCCGTCTTGCAGCGTTCTCCGTATCACTTTTGCGCAGTCCCGAAACTATCGCTTTAAGCGATTCCTTTTTTCCGTGAAGATACTCACCGAGCACTTTATCGTGCCTGTTCATGAGTGCATATCCATATTTGTAATATATGTCTGAGATTTCAGACTTATTACGCCATTCCTCAGCATCCGCATGTGTCACATCTATATTCATGACAACATAATATTTGCCGGCATCTACCAGCATGCGTTCATCAACTATCGTCCAGCCATGGCCGTATACATATCTCCTGACATGCTCTATCTCCGACTGTGGCTGGAGGACTATCTGCTTTGCCTGTTCCACCACGTCCATTCCTGAGTCCAGGATATCAGTCATGAGCATTCCACCCATACCTGCAATAATTATACTGTCCACTTCCCCGGATTTAACCGTGGAAAGTCCATCTCCAAGCCTCAGATCTATCCGGTCTCCATATCCCCATTTGTCGATATTCTCCTTGGCTATAGCACAAGGACCGGTTCTAACATCCGATGCTATGACCCGGTCCGATATACCATTTGCCACAAGATATATAGACACAAATGCGTGATCGCAGCCTATATCACATACCCGGCCGCCGGCATTTACCATATCAGCAACCGTCTTCATTCTGAGTGATAATTCTATATCTTTCATATATCTTTTTACATTCTCTCTTATCTGTATTTTGTATTGCACTCAAATTAGTTGTACAGGAAATCCTTGAGCTTTCTGCTTCTGTTTGGATGTCTGAGCTTTCTGAGTGCCTTTGCCTCGATCTGACGGATTCTCTCTCTTGTTACGTTGAACTCTTTTCCAACTTCCTCAAGTGTTCTAGGTCTTCCGTCATCCCAGCCAAATCTGAGCTTTATAACTCTCTGCTCTCTCTCTGTAAGTGTGCTCACTACCTCGTCAAGCTGCTCATGGAGAAGAGTCTGATTTGTAGCCTCAACAGGTGTAGGAATGCTCTCATCCTGAATGAAATCTCCAAGATGGCTGTCCTCCTCCTCACCGATAGGAGTCTCAAGTGATACAGGCTCCTGGGCGATCTTCATGATCTCCTGAACTCTCTCCTTTGGAAGTCCCATAACCTCACCTACCTCCTCAGGGAGTGGCTCACGGCCAAGTTTCTGAAGGAGCTCACGGCTGACCCTTGTAACCTTGTTGATGGTCTCAACCATATGAACAGGTATACGTATGGTTCTCGCCTGATCTGCAATGGCTCTGGTGATGGCCTGTCTGATCCACCATGTTGCATATGTCGAGAACTTGTAACCCTTTCTGTAATCAAACTTTTCTACAGCCTTGAGAAGTCCGAGATTACCCTCCTGGATCAGGTCAAGGAACAGCATACCTCTTCCTACATAGCGCTTTGCGATGCTGACAACAAGTCTGAGGTTTGACTCTGCAAGTTTCTTCTTTGCCATCTCATCTCCGGCTTCCATTCTCTTTGCAAGTTCGATCTCCTCCTCAGCGCTCAGAAGAGGAACCTTTCCTATATCTTTGAGGTACATCTTGACAGGATCCTGCGTTGTGCTTGAGATATCTCCTGTATCTGTGAAATCTATCCTCTCAACATCCTCACCATCCGATATGGCATCCTCATCGAGAACCGGCTCTTCCTCCTCATCCTCAGTGATCTGAAGAATATCCACACCATTCTTCTCAAGGAATGTAAATATCTTCTGCATGGTATCGAGATCAAGTGACACCTCTTTCAGATCATTGAAATGCTTTATAAGTTCTGTGTCCTCTATTACATTCTTCTTGCTATGAGCAATCTCCAGAAGATCCTGAAGTTTAGCATTAAACTTTGCGTTGATCGCATCGTCCTCACTCACTTTGATCATGTTCTTGTCATCCTTTGAAACGTTTGTATCAATTGTACTCATCATTTTCCTCCATGAAATGTATTATGAAATATATATGTGTCTGTTATAACACAACTTTGAATTTTTCTATCTTCTTCCTGTCTTTTATGAGCTGCTGTACCTTCTGTATATCAGTCTCAGTCTCTATCTGCTTCTTTATGCTGGACAGCTTGACCTTGCGCACAACATCAGTTATGGCACTGTTCACCTCATCCTCCGACATATCAACTGCCAGATCCGTCTGCAGCATTCCTGCCACCAGACGCTGTTCCTCAAGATCCTGGAACGTATTCACTATAACAGCAGGAGTGACCTTGTGTTCCTCTCTGTACTGAGTAAAAAGCCTCTCAGCCACAGTTCTGAATACCCCCTGTTCAAAATCGTTCTCGTCGACGATTCCATCCAATCTGGCAAACAGCGACGGCTCATTCACAAGCCATGTGAGAAGCAGCCTAGCTGTCTTTCCGCCATTTGGAGATGCAGTCTCAGGTGTCGGATTACCACCATACCTGTCACTGTCGTATCCCGGAAACTCTGTCTCCGGGCCTCCATTTGACCGCTGTTCCTCCATACGCCGGGCCTCGCGCTGGACTACCTCAGGTTTTGCGACTCCGGATACCCCGTAATCGTGAACCTTGTCAGCAAGTGCATCCCGCACAATACCGTATTTATAGGCAATGGCCTCAATGTAATTGTTCCTCTCAAGGGGGTCCTCTATATAAGCCAGTTCCCTGGCTATCAGATTCTGGAATTTCGTCTTCTCTCCTGGATCATTCTGGTCATACTCTTCACAGTATATTCTTGCCAGGAACATCATTCCGCTTTCAGCATTCTTTATCCTCCCCTCGAAGGCCTCGCTTCCAAGGTTTCGGATAAATTCGTCAGGGTCCTTATACGGACGCATATTGATGACTCTGGCCTGCATCTCCATCTCACGCAGGATGGCTATAACCTTTTTTGTAGCCTCCACACCTGCGCCGTCACTGTCGTATGCCAGATACACCTCGTCGGTATACCTCTTAAGTATATTGGCATGTCCAAAAGTAAATGCAGTTCCAAGCGACGCCACCGCATTGTCAAATCCCGCCTGATGCATGGATATGACATCCATATATCCCTCGCAGCATATAAATCCTTTTCTCCTGCTGCGTCTCGCTATATTCATGGCAAACAGTGTATGGCTCTTGTCAAACACTGCCGTATCACTTGTATTGATATATTTCGGCTTACCATCGCCCAGCACTCGTCCGCCAAATGCGATGACCTTCCCATTTATATCGAGTATAGGTATCATGGCTCTGTTCCAGAACTTGTCCACTCCGCCTTCTCTCTCAGTTATCTGCACAAGTCCCGAAGCCTTTAGCTGGTCGTCTGTATAACCCTTGCTCTTCAGATATCTGTACAGATCATCCCGGTATATATCCGCATATCCAAGGCCAAATTTGTTGATGGTCTCATCTGACAGACCTCTTGTGTCCCTGAAATATTCATACGCCTTCTCACCATGCTGGCTGTGTTTGAGTATATAATGGAAGTAAGCCGCAGCAGTCTTGTTCATCTCCTTCAGAGTGATCTTATACTGCTCTCTGGAACGTTCCTGGGCACTCATGGATTTCTCAGGGAGCTGTATTCCGGCTCTGTCAGCCAGTCTCTCAACCGCCTCCGGGAAATTCAGGTTCTCATATTCCATGATGAATGTAAATACATTTCCACCTACACCACAACCAAAGCAATGGTACATCTGTTTTTCTCTATTAACTTTAAACGATGGAGTCTTTTCGTGATGAAACGGGCAACAGGCCTCATAGTTGCTGCCTTTCTTCTTGAGGCTTGCATAACTGCCTATCACGTCCACTATATCATTCCGGGACAAAACCTCATTTATCACGTCATCCGAATAATACAATTTTCTTCCTCCTATTACACTTTCCACGACTTAGGTATGTATATGCTCTTGAATGTCTCTATGGCATAATTGTCTGTCATTCCGGCTATATAATCACACACCACCGTCTTCGGGTCTTCACCCATATATATCATCTCTACGCATTCATTTGTCAGCCTGCTGGCATCCTCAATGAAATACTCGTACAGTATGCGGAGCATCTTGTCCGCCTTGATCTCCTCACACTTGGCTATAGGATTCGTGTAAAGATACTGAAACATATACTTTCTCAGCTTTGCCAGTGCATCGCCGATATCCGGAGACATGTCAACCTTATCCCTGCCCTGGCTGGTATTTATCACATCAT
This sequence comes from Coprococcus sp., assembly GCA_016297325.1. GTDB lineage: Bacteria > Bacillota > Clostridia > Lachnospirales > Lachnospiraceae > Coprococcus. Next base: position 16,469 of record JAEDGW010000040.1, read on the forward strand.
GTATGAGACAGTTCAGCCTTGTCCTCGTATCTTTGCCAAGTATATCTGTTATATTGGAAGGGAGATCGTCCTCCCGCAAAATATTGCCTCTTATGGCATCATCTATATCATGGTTCACATAAGCAATCTTATCTGCAAGTCTTACACACTGGCCTTCAAGGGTCGCCGGCATACAGGATGTCTTGTGATTCAGTATACCATCCCTGACCTCCCACGTCAGGTTGAGACCTGCGCCTCTGTTTTCAAGCTTCTCCACCACTCTTACACTCTGCACATTGTGGCTGAAATTGTTCCCGGCACAGGATGCCAGCGTTCTCTCCCCCACATGTCCAAATGGAGTGTGTCCCAGATCATGTCCAAGCGCTATCGCCTCGGTCAGATCCTCATTGAGCCTGAGCGATCTTGCTATCGTCCTTGCAATCTGTGAAACCTCAAGAGTATGTGTAAGTCTTGTTCTGTAGTGATCGTCTCCGGGCGACAGAAACACCTGTGTCTTATGTTTCAATCTCCTGAACGCCTTGCAGTGGAGTATCCTGTCACGATCTCTCTGATATACCGTTCTCAGATCACACTGCGGCTCTTCCCTGTCACGCCCTCTTGACTCATCACTGAACGAAGCGTAACAACTAAATATCTGATGTTCCCTTTTTTCCTGCTCCTCACGTATCGTCATATAAATCTCCTGTCATACCAAATACAACTACCACAATATACAACTGCTACATAGAATGCATTAGCCCAAAGCCACACATTTTTATTATTCTCCGTTTTTTCTCAAAATCCTTTTTTTATTTTTCAAAAAATATCCCAAATAAATAATGTTCCTCAAATATAAACAAATATGGGCATGCTCCCCATCCATATAAGGGAATCTATGCCCATATCTCATAAATATATATTATACGTCACTTAATCCACTAAAGCCCCTGGTTAATTCTTCGCATTCATTCGGCTCTCATCCTGTCTTATGTCAACTTCACTGCCATCTCTGGCATCTAACATTATCAGCTGTATAGGATAAGTATCGTCATGAATATCGTCGATCTCTGCAAATGAGTACACCGGTATAACCTGATATTTTCCAGGCTCCTCGTATGTTCTGAAGTATGTAAGTCTCACATCGTTGAACGTGACATCTGAATATCCAACATAATCCTTGAAATGCTCCGGGATCACGCTTTTCAGGCTTTCTAACGCCTCATCCCATGTGAGTAAGCTGCCGGCATCCTTCAGATCCCCAGCAGATCTCATCGGCCATTCACACGATATACTCAAAAATCCCTCTGCAGAAAAATACAGTGTGCAATGCGAATCTTCTGAATAATAATAACCGCTAACACTGAAATCGTCCGCCGCCCGCGTGCTGTTATGCGATATTGTATCAACACCAAATGCCTGTGGCTGATATAGACTGACAGCATTTACTGAGGCAGTCATATCAACTGCAAATCCATCTTTTTCATATGCTATCGGAGCTGCATAATCGTCCATATATTCCATATATAACTCGGAAACTTTCGTGACCACAACATCCTCCAGCCCAATCTGTGCAGCATAAGCCCGGGCCTGTTCGGCAACCTGATCCTCGGTCAGATCACATTTGTTCGGCATATCTACATCAACAGATGGCCTGTCACTTTCAACGGTCTGGGTGTCATCATCTTCATCTATCAGATATTCAGCCAATGTATATCCAACCATGGTTGCACCTTTGTCACTCAGCTCATCAGTTATTTCCGCCGCATTTCCAACCGTGCTGATATAGAAACCTACATCCGTCGACCATTCAGGATTAGTAAAAAGCACCTTATACTCCCGGCCGTCAATCTTTCCAATAAACCGATCCGCACTATAGTCAACATCGGCACCTTTATCAGTGAAAATTACAGCTATCTGTTCTTCCGATACATCATCCTTATCATCATAAGGATAATTAAAAATCCCCTCATCTTCGTCAAACACCGCCTCCAGTATCTGCCTTCTGTCATCTGCACCGATGTCACCCATATAATATTCTTTTGTGTACATCTTGTCTTTTTCAGGAACTTTTATCGTATCGGCATCTATAGATATTTTCTTCAGCCCAGTTCCATCTGTCGGCAGTTCCATATGTGCATTTTCAGGAATGCTCAGGTCATGGACCAGACCGCCTATACTGTCAGTCTCCGCTGTCTGTGACGCATCACCAGTATCATCTCCAGAATTTTCTGTCGTAACGGCACTCCCACTGTACTCTGCAACACTATCCCCATTTATGACATCCACTCCATAATCAACTTTTTTCTGCCCACACCCCCATGTGGCAAATGCCGATATAAAAATCGCAGCACACATAAGAGTTCTTTTATTGGTTATTCTCTTCATCCACTACTCCTTTACTTTTATATAGTATGTACGGTTATTCTCATTGTCATCTATTAATATGTACGCATAATCGAGCTCGCTTTCGTCCACAAGGAATGCTATTTTATAATTCATTGATTTGTCCATAGGAAGTCTTCCAAGACACAAAATGCTGTTAGTATCTTTAAATATGTCTGTATCGTCATCCTGGCAATCCACATATGCAACCTCGCTAAAAGTCATAGTTCTTTGCCTTCCATATTCCGCATACACATAATTTTTATTTTTGTATTCCTGCAGTTCCCCACTGCCGTTATCCTCCGCAAGATAAAGTCCTGCTGTGGTGTAATAGCAGCCATTTGCAGACTTATTTGTATATGTTATATCTGTAACTACCCACACAAGCCTGCTTTTATTGGTCTCTCCCCATTCAGAAAATCCATTTTCATTGTTAAACTTCACCCTTCTACATGTTATATCTTTGAATGAGCTGTCAGAATTCATACAATCTAGTCCAAAAAATCTATCATTCAAATAATAGCTTGACATGCACGGCAATTTGAAATCATCAATCTTATCGCACACCTGTATGTCATTGACAACAGCCTGAACACCATTTCCCCATACAGCTTCACCCTTTTCAGCTATCACGGTATCCCACTGTACAACATCATCGTCAACCTCATCCACAGAGTTCCAACTACTATATTTAAAGACTTCAATCCAATATGTCATATCGTCAGAGGCATTTTCCACTCGCATTGACGCAATAATCTTCTCCAAATCATCAGCAGTTATATCATTTCCAATATAAAGCATGATCATAAGATTTTTGTTTTTCATAGGGATATAGACATGTCTGCTGTACTCATATGTAACATCTCCTGACTGAAGTATGAAATACTCGTAGTCTCCTGCTTTACCTGTATTAGAACTCTTCATTTTTTCGCCTACAAAGCTGAATACATCATCATCCCATTCATAAGGACATACAGTAATTCCACAGCATTTATTACCATCCTCCGAGTCATACTTGCCCTCCTCAGTCTGTATCACTCCATCAGGAAGCCAGTCAAAATATACTTCTACATGTCTTGCTTTCTTATTGTATGGCGTATATGTTCCCGATGCATCCTTCTTGAACACCTCATCTCCATTATCCAGATATCCATACTTCGCTTTCTTTGGATCATAAGTCTCTTTCTCCGTAGTCTCAGGCCTCAACGCATCCGTCCCGGTTGCAATGCCGTTATTTATACCTATATCCACTTTAAGATTTGCACCATCCCTTGTAACAGATATCTTGTAGAGATTGACTGCAGCATTTATTGTAACCGGAACCAGAACTATACATATAAGTATAGCTGCTACAATCTTCAGAGATCTGCCAAGGAGCTTTCCCTTTGATCTGGAAACGCCAGGTTTTTCGGGAGCATCGAATTTCTCCGAAACTCCATTTTTCTCAATCTCTCTAAGTCCAGCTAACATTCTCTCTTTATTCTGCTTGTATTCTTCTGAAAACTCATGGATTTCAGAAATGTCTGTAACATTGTTATCACTGTTGTTCTCCATATACTATCATCTCCTTTCCCAGAAGTTTTCTCGCTTTCTTCAGTGCTCTTTCATACTTTTTTCTCACAGCAGTCTCACTTATACACATTATCGCTGCCGTCTCCCTGTTGCCCAGCTGTTGTATTGCTCTCAGTCTGAGAACAGTCCCATCATCTGCAGAAAGCATTTCCATCAGTTTTCCCACAAGCTGTCTATTCTCTATCTGCTCAAAAACACGTTCAGAATTCTCATCCTTCTGTATATTTTCCGTCAATGATACCCCAGTAGAACCATCTTCACTATCTCCTGTGCCGAATGTATCATAGGAAGCAGGTTGTCTCTTATTTGCTCTATACATATCTATTGATATTCCCTTTGTTATCTTCAATATGTACGCTGTT
>JAEDGW010000152.1 GCA_016297325.1 Coprococcus sp.
TTCTCTTTGTCGAACAGCGGCTTGAAATCACTCTTCATCTTAACCGGTTCAATCTCTGCCATCTCTCCATCAAGGATCAGCTTCTTCATATCCTCAATATCCTCAAGTGCCTTTGCATATCCGGCTTCTATATCAGATGTATCGGCATTTGCTATGAGGATCAGCTTTGACTTGAAATTGTCAAATGCTATGACCTTGTCGAAGAGCATGAGGTCCAGATCCTGGAATCCTTCATCGTCCTTTGCATCGATCACAAGCTTCTTCTCGCTGTACTTTATATAATCGTATGAGAAGTAACCGACAAATCCACCTGTAAATGTTGGAAGCCCCTCTATCTTCGGACTTCTGTAATCCTTAAGTATCTCTCTGATGAACACCTCAGGATGAATGCCGTCTGCCTCTTTTATTACATTTCCGTCTATATCCTTGAGCTGTATATGTCCATTCATACATGTGACATCAAGCTTTGGATTATAACCAAGAAATGTGTACCGTCCCCACACCTCCTGATTCTCCACGCTCTCTAGTATGTAACAATGCTCATTTGCCGCCTTCAGCTTTCTGAGTAAGTTGATAGGTGTGATCACATCCGATAACATCTCGCAGCACACTGGAACCATCCTGTATCCGTCCGCCGCGTATTTCTTTGCCTCACTGAGTTCTGGTCTTATCATGTCTCATCCTCCTTGTGCTCATCTCTTTCGTATATGTCTTTTCAGGCTGTCGTCAAAGGATTTATCAAATGTCTCTTGCCTTTCTGCAAATAAAAAAGGCACCTCAGGACATAAAAAAATTCCTTATCCTACTAACATTAGGACAAGAAATCTAATCTCCTGCGGTGCCACCTAATTTCATCAATAAATAAAAAAAATATATATAAATATTAACTATATATATTTATATATATCGATGCCCTCGACCATATACAACCATATATGTACCTGCTATAACGGTAGGTATCCGTCTCCCCTACTTAATCCTCAAATCTTTCGGTTCGCCCTCACAAGTCCATTCACCTGCACTCCCATCGCTGCAATCACACCACCTGCAACTCTCTGAACATGTTCTATGCCGCTACTCCTCTTGATCAACGGTTTATCTTATTTCTGTAACTATAATGTGCTTTCCTAGTAAATTTGTCAAGAATAAATTTTTATATTTTTTGTCTGGCCATGCGGATCACATACGTTTTTTTGTCACTATTTTTGTCACATATTGTTGCACACACCTGATTTCCATAAAATTATTATATCATTATGAAAGAGAGGAGATTTTATGAATTATTCAATCAGAAACAAACAAACCATCAGACAGTGGCGATTCATCCCAGCTTGCATCGCCATCTCTATGTGCCTGCTTTTATTCTTCACACTGAATGTACAGGCAGCCTACACCTATGTAACAGGAGGGTCTTCCAAGGGCGCAGCAACATACATGTCCATAGGTCCTGAATATGCAACAGAGATAAGTGGATCAGATGCCGTCTACTTCAAGTTTACTACACCTGCGCAGAAAGGATATTTTGACTTTTATGCAAAGAACAATGATGTGGTATGTAAAATTCAAATTAACATACACAGCAGACACAGAAGCAGATTCCAAGAATACAGCAAAACTCGTCTCTCTGGACAAAAAGAATCTTGGAAGTTACGACGGACTCGGTGACGAAGATTACTTCAAGTTCAAAACAGGCGCATTCAAATCATACATATTTAAATCATCAAACATCAATGTGCATACTCATTCCTGGGATACTGACAGACAGTTCAAATTCGGCATATATTCAGCCATCAATGAGGAAATATCTGTCAACACATGTGCTTATGGAGAGAATGTGTCAAACACCGTAACTCTTCAGCCTAACACCGTATACTATATTAAAATCTGGAATGCACAATACGATGACTCTTACGGCGGAACAGGCAACTACTCATTCTCCATTTCACCAATCCGCACATCGCTGACAAAGGCTAATGTATCATATGCAAGTATCAAGACCTACACAGGTAAAGCTATCCGCCCAGCGGTATCCGTTTCATACAACGGTAAAAAGCTTACATCTGGCAAAGACTACACTGTATCATACAGCACCAACGTGAAGCCAGGCATTGGATACATAATCATCAAGGGTTGTGGCAACTACACTTCAACCTTAAAATGCTCATTTACTATCAAGCCTCTTACTGAGAAGATTGCGAGAATGTCCAGTCCATCTTCAGGCAAGATAGCTGTTATATACAACAAACAGAACTATGTTACAGGATATCAGGTTCAGTATTCCAAGCAGGCAAATTACAAATATTCCAAAACATATATGCATAAATGAACTCCCTGTTTTGTTGTTAGTCCATTATCTGATGGACATGGCAAAACAGGGAGTTTCTTTGTAGCAGGACTGTCCCATAGTGCAATTTTATAATTTCTTTATGATTTGCGGATTGACTACCCCAACCAACTGAAATATTCTATACATTAGACATTAGAATAAAGAACTTATTTCTTCCTTTTCTAAGAATAAAAAAGTTTTCCGCAAAATTAGGAAAGTTATCAACATTAAGGAGCAGTTATGAACACAAGTACAATTTCTTCAAATTCCGAAGAGAGAATGGGCACGGCACCGATATTTAAACTTATGCTCTCCATGGGCATACCAACATTTGTGGCGCAGCTCATCAACCTCTTATATAACATAGTGGACAGAATATACATAGGACACATCCCTGAGGTGGGAGCAGCGTCCCTCACCGGAATCGGACTGTGTCTCCCGATCATCACCCTTGTGAGCGCGTTCAGCGTGTTCGTGGGTGCAGGCGGAGCTCCTCTGGCTTCCATCGCGCTTGGCAAAGGAGACAGGGATAAAGCACAGCGCATCCTGTCAAATGGCGTAACCCTGCTCATCATATTTACAGTGATAGTTATGGCATCTATCTACATATTGAAGAAGCCTCTTCTGTATTTCTTCGGAGCCAGTGACGCCACCTATCCACATGCAGATGACTACTTAAGCATCTACCTCATAGGTACGATATTTGTCATGATAACCACTGGACTGAACACCTTTATCACAGCCCAGGGACAGGCCAAGACAGCCATGGCCTCGGTACTCATAGGTGCGATATGCAATATCATCCTCGATCCAATATTTATATTTGCACTGAGCCTCGGTATCAAGGGTGCCGCCATAGCAACCGTCATATCCCAGGCGATAAGCGCAGCATGGGTGATAAGATTCCTTACATCCGACAAGGCAAGCCTTCGCATATCAGCTCAGATGATGCGCCCACAGGGCAAACTGATCCTGTCCATCGCAGCCCTGGGAGTGTCGCCTTTTATCATGCAGGTCACAGAGAGCCTTATAACCATCGTGTTCACACACGGTCTCCAGAAGTATGGCGATGACCTTTACGTTGGATCATTCACCATACTTCAGAGCATCATGCAGATGATATTTATCCCGATGAGCGGATTCTCTCAGGGTGTCCAGCCAATCATCAGCTACAACTACGGCAAGGGCAACGTAGCCAGAGTGAAGAAGACATGTACCATACTGATAACCATGTCCATCATCGTGTCATTTGTCCTGGCTGGAGCAGCATTCCTGTTTCCATCCGTGGCAGCCGGAATATTTACCTCGGATGAAGCACTCAAAGCTCTCTGCGCAAATGTTCTTCCGATATATATATTCGGAATGATGTTCTTCGGCATACAGAACGGATGCCAGCAGTCCTTCATATCCATGGGACAGGCAGGCAAATCCCTTATATTTGCATTGCTGAGAAAAGTCATACTGATAATCCCGCTTGCGATCATCCTTCCGTACTGCACTCACTCGGTCATGAGTATTTACTATGCCGAGCCTATCAGCGACATAGTATCCGCATTCTCATGCGGTGCGACATTCCTGCTGACATTTAAATCTATGATGAAGGGTGCAGGGAAGAAGTAACCCTCCTCATTTTCCTTCTCAGCAATATCGTGCCCACCGCGCAGGACACGATCTCCGTGATCGGGAACGCCCACCATATCAATGATACATCCGCCTGACCGCCTCTGACCAGAGCAGCAAATGGCTGCAGGCCTTGATTTTACTGGCTTTTTCAAATGCAATTACAGACGACCGCCATACACAGGGAATCCGCTGCTCGCACCGTAGCTTTCTATTTTTTTGAAGTTCTTAAGGCTCTCCATATCCTCTGCACTTATCTCAAAATCAACATCAGCATTGCTCTTCATGTGCTCAGGATTTCCTGTCTTAGGAAGTGATATAGTTCCGAGCTGGATAGTGTATCTGATACAGAGCTGAGGTACGGTCACACCATATTTGTCTGCCATAGCTTTTATCTCTGGCTGGTCAAGGATCTCGCCGTGAGCGATAGGTGAATATGCCTCTACAAGAATATCATTCTTCTGGCAATACTCCACAAGCTCCACAGGTGTATTGCTGATATGAAGAAGAATCTGGTTTACCATAGGCTTAACCTCCGCTGTCTCCATAAGGCTTTCTATATCACTGATCTGGAAATTGGATATACCGATCGCCTTCAGCTTGCCCTCTTTATAAGCATCCTCAAGTGCTCTCCAGGCAGCTCTGTTGCCCTCCACATATCTGTCATCACTCTGATTTACCTTTACCCAAGGCTGTGGGCTGTGGATTATCATCATATCCAGATAATCAAGTCCCATCTTTTCGAGGGTTCCATCAATTCCAGCCTTGGCCTCCTCATATGTCTTGTGTTCAGCAGCAACCTTTGAAACCACGAAAAGTTCCTCTCTTGGGATACCACATGTTCTCACTCCCTCACCAACTCCGCGCTCATAAGCATATTGTCAAGTGTAGGTGTCAGATTTTATATTCAAAATAGTAAAAAGCTGTTACTCCCTAAAGAATAACAGCCATTCTTACAATATCAGCCTTTTGGAATTTGACCATCGACATACAGAATGTGATTAACTAACCACTCTGCTTCTATACAATCCAAAGCATAAGAACAGGCTCCTGCAAGTCCGATGAT
>JAEDGW010000153.1 GCA_016297325.1 Coprococcus sp.
ATTAAAGTGACTCATGGAATGTTCTGCTGATAACGTCGAGCTGCTGCTCACGTGTAAGTGATATGAACTTAACAGCATATCCTGATACACGGATTGTGAAGTTAGCATACTCTGGCTTATCTGGATGCTCCATACAATCAATGAGCTTATCTCTACCGAATACATTTACGTTAAGGTGATGAGCACCCTGATCAAAGTATCCGTCCATAGCGCTTACAAGCTTCTCAGCTCTCTCATTGTCATCATGTCCAAGTGCTGCAGGGTTCATTGACTGTGTATTTGAAATACCGTCAAGTGACCATACATATGGAATCTTAGCAACTGAGTTAAGTGATGCAAGAAGACCTGATGTCTCAGCGCCATAGCTTGGGTTAGCACCTGGTGCAAATGGTGTCCAAGCACGTCTTCCATCAGGAAGGTTACCTGTGAACTTACCATATACAACGTTTGATGTGATTGTAAGGATAGATGTTGTAGGCTCTGAATTACGATATGTGTGTCTCTTCTTGATGTCTGTGATGAACTCATGAAGAAGCCATACACCGATATTATCAGCTCTGTCATCATCATTACCATACTTAGGGAACTCGCCTTCGATCTCGAAGTCCTCAGCAAGTCCTGTCTCTGGGTTACGGATAACCTTAACCTTTGCGTACTTGATTGCTGAAAGTGAATCGATAACATGTGAGAATCCTGCAATACCTGTAGCAAATGTACGACGTACATCTGTATCGATAAGTGCCATCTCAGCTGCCTCATAGTAGTACTTGTCATGCATGTAGTGAATGAGGTTAAGAATATTTACATAGATGTCTGCTAACCAGTCAAGCATCTTTGTGTACTTAGCCATTACCTCATCGTAATCAAGATACTCTGATGTAATTGGAGCATACTCAGGGCCTACCTGCATTGGCTTGCCATCCTTGCCAAGGAACTTCTCGTCCTTACCACCATTGATAGCGTAAAGGAGACACTTTGCAAGGTTTGCACGAGCTCCGAAGAACTGAATCTCCTTACCTGTCTGTGTAGCAGATACACAACAGCAGATTGAGTAATCATCGCCCCATACTGGCTTCATAACATCATCGTTCTCATACTGGATTGAGCTTGTCTCAACTGAAATCCATGCAGCATATCTCTTAAATGCGTATGGAAGAGCTGATGAGTAAAGCACTGTAAGGTTTGGCTCTGGTGAAGGTCCCATGTTCTCAAGTGTATGAAGGAATCTGAAGTCGTTCTTTGTTACCATTGAACGTCCGTCCATACCGATACCGGCAACCTCAAGTGTAGCCCATACAGGATCTCCTGAGAAGAGCTCATTGTATGACTTAATTCTTGCGAACTTAACCATACGAAGCTTCATAACAAGATGATCGATAAGCTCCTGAGCCTCTGACTCTGTAAGAATACCAGCCTTCATATCTCTCTCAATATAAATGTCAAGGAATGTTGAAACACGTCCTACTGACATTGCTGCACCATTCTGTGTCTTGATAGCTGCAAGGTATCCAAAGTATAACCACTGAACTGCCTCCCTAGCGTTAGCAGCTGGTCTTGAAATATCATATCCGTAAATCTGAGCCATAGCCTTCATTCCCTCAAGGGCTTTGATCTGCTCTGCAAGCTCTTCTCTCTGACGGATGATATCATCTGTCATAGTACCGCATCCACAGTTCTTCTTATCTTCCTTCTTCCAAGCGATAAGCTGGTCAACACCGTAAAGAGCAACTCTTCTGTAGTCACCTACGATACGTCCACGACCATAAGTATCAGGAAGACCTGTTACGATATGAGTCTTTCTTGCTGCTCTCATCTCATCTGTATAAGCATCAAATACTGCCTGATTATGTGTCTTGTGATAATCTGTGAAGATCTTATGGAAGTTCTCATTTGGTGTGTATCCATACATCTCAAGAGCTTCCTCAGCCATCTTAATACCACCGTATGGCATAAATGCTCTCTTAAGTGGCTCATCTGTCTGAAGACCAACGATCTTCTCAAGATCCTTTGTCTCTGGATCGATGTAGCCAGGGCCGTATGATGTAAGACCAGATACAACATCTGCGTCCTCCTTCAATACTCCACCGTTATCTCTCTCTGCCTTCTGAAGTGCCTGAAGCTTATCCCAAAGCTTGTTTGTAGCATCTGTTGGTCCCTCAAGGAAACTCTCGTCTCCATTGTACTGTGTGTAGTTGTTCTGGATGAAGTCTCTTACATTACACTCTTCCTTCCAGAGTCTACCTGTGAATGATTCCCATTCCTGGTTCTGTAACATGATAAAATTCTCCTTTCATTTTTTTAATATGTGAAAATGTGACACACTATTTACTTATTATACAGAATTATATTCTATAATTCAATAATGCTTATCACATTCCTTGCTTTTATGATGCTAGTATATTATACTTTACCTATAAATTCGGTTGTTACAACCACGAAATATAGAAAATAGCAACTTTTTTTATTATTTTTTTCAATAATTAGCTTTTTTCGCATTCTACTATATATGGTGATATTGGATTGTGTGGGGTACAATATAAAGTGATAGGAGGTAATCACATATGAAACTGAAGATACCTAAGTACGAAATGGCTGATGTGCTGAACATGATGGCTTTTACCGGCTTATCTGAAAGTGACATCAAAACCATGATGGACCTTGGAATTCTACGGGAACATTATTACAGATATAATTCAGCTATTTTTAAAGCCGGCGAAACAACAGAAGAACTTGGAATTGTCATCAAGGGACGTGTAATAGTCGAGAATGTGGACTACTGGGGATCAAAAAGTGTCTTAAGTTCTGCGCTTCCCGGAAAAGTTTTTGGGGAAACCTATGCTCTTTCAGGTCATAAACTGATGATCGATGCCAGAGCCACAGAGCCAACCATCGTGTTTCTGCTGAATGCGCAGCATATCATGTCCGGGAAATACACGAGTTATCCATGGCATCTCCAGATGCTTAAGAACCTGCTTCTTCTATCATCCAGAAGAAGTCTCACACTCTCTCTGCATATCTTCTATATAAAGCCAAAGAAGATCCGCGAGCGGGTGAGCTATTATCTCTCTGGACTCGCCAGTTCATTGGGCACAACAGAATTTGATATCCCTTTTAACAGGGAACAGTTTGCCGACTACCTGAATGTAGACAGAACCGCCCTGTCCAAGGAACTGTCCAATATGCAGAGTGAGGGGCTCATCGAATTTAAGAAAAATCATTTCAAGCTACTAGAGCTAGACCATGAAGAACTGACTTAATACTTTTATTTTTCAGTCACCTCTGCATACCACAATAACACAATTTGTGAATTATAAGTTCTATCCATAAAAAGGAGCATAACATTATACAATCTGTATATTGCTACGCTCCTTTTTTAACTTCTATTAATATTAAGTGTTCAATATCTAATATTAAGAGTACAATATCTGTTAATATTAAGAGTTTAATATCTGCTAATATCAAGAGTTCAATATCTGCATAAATTCATCGCCTGTGATCGTCTCCTTCTGATACAGATAATTTGAAAGTTCGTCAAGCTTTGCTCTGTTCTCAAGAATGATTGTTGCGGCCTTCTCATGCTGCTTTCTGACAAGCTCTACCACTTTCTTGTCTATAAGTGTCTGTGTCTCAGCAGAACATGAAAGTGATGAATCACCGCCAAGATATTTGTTAGTCTCAACCTCCATGGCTACCATATCGAAGTCCTTACTCATTCCATACTTGGTGATCATGGATCTCGCTATCTTGGTTGCCTGCTCTATATCATTCGATGCTCCGGTTGTTATAGATCCAAACACTATCTCCTCAGCAGCACGACCTCCTGTGAGTGTCGCTATCTTATTTTCAAGTTCTTCCTTCGTCATCAGATAATGGTTACCCTCATCCACCTGCATAGTATAACCAAGCGCACCTGACGTTCTTGGAACTATGGTTATCTTCTGGACAGGAGCCGAATCAGTCTGCTTGGCAGCTACAAGCGCATGTCCGATCTCATGGTATGACACGACAAGCTTCTCCTTGTCTGTAAGTATCGCATTCTTTCTCTGATAACCTGCAATTACGACCTCTATGCTCTCTTCCATATCGGCCTGTGTCACGAAGCCTCTGCCGGCTCTTACCGCCCTGAGTGCAGCCTCATTTACAATATTTGCAAGCTCGGCACCTGATGCACCTGATGCCATTCTGGCTATCTTATTGAAGTCTACATTGTCTCCTATCTTGACCTTCTTGGCGTGAACCTTGAGTATATCTTCACGTCCCTTGAGATCTGGCAGCTCCACAGGTACTCGCCTGTCAAATCTTCCCGGTCTGAGCAGCGCCGGATCAAGTGAATCCGGTCTGTTGGTTGCTGCAAGGATGATGACTCCGTTGTTGCCCTCGAATCCATCCATCTCGGTGAGAAGCTGGTTAAGCGTCTGCTCTCGCTCATCATTGCCGCCTATCTGTCCGTCTCTCTTCTTACCTATGGCATCTATCTCATCGATGAACACTATACATGGAGCCTTTTCCTTTGCCTGCTGGAACAAATCCCTTACCTTTGAAGCACCCATACCTACGAACATCTCAACGAACTCTGAACCGGACATTGAGAAGAACGGCACATTCGCCTCGCCCGCTACTGCCTTTGCAAGCATGGTCTTACCTGTTCCCGGAGGGCCCACAAGGAGAATACCCTTAGGCATGGAAGCACCGATCTCCTTGTACTTTCCGGGATTGTGAAGATACTCAACTATCTCAGTCAGATTCTCCTTTGCCTCATCCTCTCCGGCGACATCTGTAAACTTTATTCCCTCTGTGGAATTAACATATATCTTCGCATTGCTCTTGCCCATTCCAAACATCATAGAATTCTTGCCGCCTCCGGCATGCTTCATCATCTGATTGGCAAGCATTCTTCCAAGTAATGTGAATATAAGTATAGGCACTATCCAACTGAGTATAAAACTGAGTATCGGTGATGTCTGCTTGATCTCCTGACCTGAGAACTTGGCTCCCGACT
>JAEDGW010000154.1 GCA_016297325.1 Coprococcus sp.
CCATCACAAGTGCTGCGATAACTGCCATGATTCTTAGCATTTTGTCTGCTTTTTTTGTTCTCATAATTTGCAATATCCCCCTTTTCTTTTGTACTGAATACTTTATTCAGATTTTTCAGAATCTAACGATCAGATTTTCAGTCTGAATATTTTGTTCAGTTTTTACTAACAGGCTTTATATTTTACATAAAGACCTGCTTTATATATAAACTACCTATTAAATATACTCAATTTGTTGTGTACTGTCAATAATACAATTAGTAACAGAAGGAAATAAAATTCAAGTGCGTAATTTTATCACTTTATGTACGAAAGAAATAAAAAAGAGCACAATCACATCAGTTTTTTTCACTTTTTCATCATAAAATTACAAAAAGAGAGAAATTTATAGCTAAATCAGGAAAAATACATAGAAAGCGCAAAAACATCACGTTATCTATTGTCATTTTGGGGATTCAACCTATGATACAAAGCGACAAATATCAAGTTAAAAGACACACCCTTTCAGGTGTGCCTTCTTTTTCAGTGCCTTTATCTTACTCCCAGACTACTCCAGCCTTGTTGTCACTCTCAAATACAGTGACATATGTCTTTCCTGGATTGAGCTTTAACTCCTTGCCATCCTCAGTTGTATACTTGGTGATGGAGCTATCTTCTGACTTAGTCCATGTGATTGGAATGAGCTGTCCATCTGATACATAATAGCCATCACCTGATCCAACGAGATCTATAAGCTGTCTGTCATGGTCATCTATGCTTGTATAGTGAGCGAACTGGATAATAATGTTCTTGAATGCAAGCTGCTCACCTGTCAGATCGTCGATCTGCTTATCACCATACTGGAATCTGTTGTACACCTTCTTCTTTGAGTCATACTCAAACCAAGGCTGTGTATAATTTGATATGTTGAGTGTGAGCTTATTTACTGCCTCACCCTTAGGAGTTGTATCCTCCTCGTTGAACTCAAATTTGCTCTTATATCCCTTGTAGTGCTCAGTTGAACATTTTAAGTAGTCGATACCTGCCTTGATCATGTCTCCATTTGTATATACATTGTGTGGAGCCTCTCTGTCTGACGATCTGTAGAATGCAACTGATCCTTCTCCGCCAAGTCCGCTGATATGATCTATTCCTGTCTTATCGAGCTCTTCCTGACCCTGTGGTGACTGTCCGTAATGCATGTATATCGCATCAAATTCCATCGCTGTTGTTACATAGTAAGGTCTGCAGCTTCTGATGGAGCCAACCTTCTCAAGGTTAGAGTAATCACTGTAGATCGCAAGCATTCTTGTGATTCCACCCTCAACCTTGAATTCGTATAAGATATCTGCCTGGCCGATACCTGACTGAGGAATGGCGTTCTCTATGTTGTTTATCATGATCGCAACCGGTCTGCCGTACTCCTCTTTTCTCTTTGTATCCCACTCTCCTGTGAGATCGTTGTATATTCCCTCATGGAATGTCTCATCTATAGCTGTGGCAGACTTCATCATATCTGTCTGTGTCACATCAACCTCAGCGTTCGCCTCAGTAGTTGTGCTCTCCGTATTTTCCTCCTTCGCACCACAACCAAAAAGTGACAATCCCATCACCATAGCTGTAGCGAGAACCAATCCCTTTTTAAATTTCTTCATAGTCTCTTGTGTATCCTTTCATTGTAAGTATTTTTTCCTGCATATCTTCCATGACCTTACGCTCATCTTCTTCCATATGGTCATATCCTGACAAATGGAGCATACTGTGGGCTACAAGAAAAGCCAGTTCTCTTGTCTTTGAATGATTGTACTCAGCAGCCTGCTCATACACCTTGTCAATAGATATAACGATATCTCCCAATAGCAGTTCTTCTGTAGTAAGATCAAAGTAGTCACACCGGCTATCCTCGAGACCATCAAAGTTTCCAGGAATTGTATAATCAATCAGTGGAAATGACAGCACATCTGTTGCCCTGTCTATATTCCTCTGCTGGTTATTGATTTCATGTATGGTATCATTGTCCGTGAGGAGAACATTCACCTCACATGGATATGGACATTTCACAAATTCAAGGGATGCATCTATGATAGTCCTGATCACATCCTCATAATTCTTTATATCAATGTCGCCATACTCGTTTTCTATATTAACTGACATATTATCTTCCTCTGTTTTTCTGAGCACCGGATGCCTGAGGCTTGCGCCCCTTGTTCTGTCTGCTCATCTTATCCTCATATTTCTCATAGGCATTGACTATCTTCTGTACAAGCGGATGTCTCACAACATCAAGACTTGTGAGATGACATATACTGATATCGTCAATGTCCTTAAGCACCTTGAGAGCCACATCAAGTCCCGACTGTGCATCATGGGGAAGATCTTTCTGAGAAAGGTCTCCTGTGACGATCGCTTTCGATCCAAAACCGATACGTGTCAGGAACATCTTCATCTGGGCTGGCGTCGTATTCTGGGCCTCGTCAAGTACAATGTAGGCATTGTCAAGAGTCCGTCCTCTCATATAGGCAAGGGGAGCAACTTCTATAAGTCCCTTCTCCATATTCTTCATAAATGAGTCAGCACCCATGATCTCATACAACGCATCATAAAGCGGTCTCAGATAAGGATCTACCTTGCTCTGAAGATCACCCGGAAGAAATCCAAGTTTCTCTCCGGCTTCTATGGCAGGTCTTGTGAGAATGATCCTGCTCACTTCATTGTTCTTGAATGCTGTTATGGCCTTTGCCATGGCAAGATAAGTCTTACCTGTACCAGCAGGACCCACGCCAAACACTATCATCGACTTGTCTATCGCGTTGACATAGGATCTCTGACCAACAGTCTTAGGTTTTATGGGTTTACCATTCGTTGTATGGCATATGATATCCCTGTCTATCTCCGCCAGATTCTCCCTGGCCTCCTGAGGATGTTCACTTACCATCGATATCACATAATCGACTTTTTGTTCATCTATAGCTGCGCCTCTGTCAGCCATCTGGAACAACTGGTCTATAACCTGAACAGCTTCCCTGACACCTTTTTCTGCGCCGCTGACCTTGAGTTTGTCATCCCTTAATATCATAGTCACACTGAATGATTTCTCAATCTTTTTGATATTCGCATCAAACTGACCAAACACCGTCTGGATATAATTTGATGCCACTGTGATAGATTCTGAATAATCGCTCAATCGCATATCTCCCGTCTCATATACTAATCCGGAATACCGACAGGAAGTATGGCTGTTATATTGCCATCAGCTTTCATCCCCGCATTCCCATTAGTAATAATAACATTTTTTCGGACAATTTGCACCCCTTTTTCTTGCATTTTGCCAATGTAAGTCTGAATATGCTCCTGCAGGCGCAGTTTTACAGCGTTTTCATCAAGCTGCTCATTTTTCAGATCATAGTATTGGTATCTCTCGATCGTCACAGACACAGGCAGATAAAAATCGCCAAAATGCAGACAGTGTTCCTCCTGTGACACATCACTATCTGTTCCGTCCGTTTTTTTGCTGTACGGAGATATGATCTTCCTTCCAAGCCTTATCTTCACCCCTCCGATCTCATTATCAGTAGGGACTTTTATACACTGATTCATATCCACACTATCTGAATATGGAATGTCACACACTCCAAGTACCTCTCCATCTGCCGGAACCATCTTCGTCTCCACAACTTCACTGTCATCGTTCAATATATTGACCGCACCGGATATAAGTATATCCCCCTTTTTCACCTCATCGCCCTGGATCACCACAGGTGTCCCCGCTGATGTTACAATGGAATAGATCGTACAATCCATCGCAGCAACAACGTTGCACGGATCCGTGGGCTCACTTCTGGTAAAGACGTCCACAGATTCCCTGAGTCTGACAGTCAGATGCGTCCCGCTTATGCTGCAGGATATCCAGCACACATCTTCAAAATTATCTGCGACCACATTCTTTAACACATCCAGGTCAATGTCCTTTTTCTTTTTTCCATAACACGGATATTCCGATTCCATAACAGAGATAACCTCTTCCGGAGTCAGATCACTGCAGCCCTCCACATCGACTCTCCAGACGTAAAGTGACTCAATATATATCAGTATTCCGAATATGACAAGACCTGCCAGAAATGACAGTCTTTTTTTATATAATGCGAAAATGCGGCGCAGACTATTCACCTCATTAACTTTGACATCAAGCGAATACTTTTCAGCTACACCAAAGATGACATCCCTGTCACTTGAATATATGTAAAATCCATCTGTCATTTTTTTCTTATTTCTCCAGGTTACGATTCCTTTGTAACCGCATATATTCATCAGGCGCAAAGCTGTTTTTGCATCACAGTCCACATAACATACTCCGCGCAGCTCCCTGCGAATATTCATACCGTCAGCCAATCCACACTGCTTATACAGCCAAATATCTTTATCTCACAGCTCGTATAGTAATCTATCTTCAACTGCATTCCATATATATTCAGTATCCCCCGTCTGGTCTTGACGGAAATCCTCTCGTCATCAGAAAATATCACGTGTTTAAAATTCTCGATTATCAATTCATCATTATTGAAAACAGTAAGTTTTGACACTGACCTGTCAGCATCAGGACACCACACTATCGGATCTATTGATACAACCTTTTTTAATTTGTCCTTCATACGCCCTCATTTTCTTTTTTGGATATTATATGTATGCGGACAAAAAAAGAGTACCGAATAAATTCGGTACTCCTTGAAATCAAATCAAAAATTATATAAATACAATGATTTATTTGTACTTACGCTTTCTAGCTGCCTCTGACTTCTTCTTACGCTTTACACTAGGCTTTTCGTAATGCTCTCTCTTACGAATCTCCTGCTGAATACCAGCCTTCGCACAATTTCTCTTGAATCTGCGAAGAGCGCTATCTAAGTTTTCGTTCTCTTTAACTATTACACTTGACATTCTCTCACCTGACCTCCCTCCAGTTGTAAAATTATGCTACCAAATAACAACTGATTGGGTATTTTTAAGCACAAAATGTATTATA
>JAEDGW010000155.1 GCA_016297325.1 Coprococcus sp.
CCCTTATTCACACCCGGCTGGTCTATGAACAGAGGATCCTCCTCATGAAGACTTACCGGCAGATCAAGTTCCTTTGCCTTATTCATAGCTTCAACTAGCAGTTTCTCATCCATGACAGGTATGCCGTCATCGGTAAATCCCGCTGCACCTGCTGCCGCAAGGCTGTCCATATCGACAAGCTCTTTTCCCTCAAGATTCTTCGTGACTGTGGCAGTCTGAACAACATGAATGCCGGTCCTAGCACCCTTGTCCTGAATATACTTCAGTGTATCAAGATTGTCCACGGCAGGCTTTGTGTTCGCCATACATACAACCATGGTAAAACCGCCCCTTGCAGCAGCGGCGGCACCAGTCTCTATATCCTCTTTGTAAGTAAATCCCGGATCACGGAAATGTACGTGTGTGTCCACAAGTCCCGGAGCTACAACAAGGCCATCCGCATCTATCACTTCGGCTCCATCTGCATCTATATTGTAGTCAACCTTCACTATGCGATTACCATCTACAAGTACATCCATCACCGCATCAGTCTGGGTGGCCGCATCGACCACCCGTCCATTCTTTATCAATAACATATATGTTCTCCTCTGCATTTGAATTTGTGCATATTAAAGATACCATTTTTTACACAAATCCACAATAACCAGAGCGTCTTATTGTGTGACATCTATGTCGCCGCTGGAAGTTCTGACACTGCACACACGGTCAGCACCATCAGCCGAATCTGGGACATTCACATCACCGCTGCTTGTAGTTGTCTCATATCTATACTTCTCATCCGCAGAAACCTCGATTCTGACATCACCGCTTTTGGCTGAGACGTCATACTGCTCTGCGTCACTTTTTCTCAGAACTATATCTCCGCTCGATGCTCTAAGTTCAATATTCTTTGCTGAAACACTGTCCAATGACATGTCACCACTGCTTGTCATAACATATATACTGTCTGCATTCACGCCGTTCACATCCACGTCACCACTTGACGTCTCTATGTCCAGATTCTTCACGCCAAGATAATACTGCATGCTCACATCACCGCTGCTGGTCTTCACCTGTATATCATCGTACTGTGTATCTGCCAGGTATACGGTTATCCTTGGCCATTTGCTCATATCCATTCCGAATGTAAAATCAACAAATATATGTCTGTCATCATCCGCAGTGATCTTTAGAACATCACCAGCAACCTCTATGTGATCAGTCAGGCCATCACACTCGTAATACTCCACATAACTTTTACCGCTGTCTGATTTCTTTATCTCCACATCCATATCCGGAGCACCCTGAACGTCTACGCTTTTGAACTCCTCATCTATATTCTTTGTCTTTTTCACATATTCTAATGATGCTGACTTCATATTCTTCAGGTCTATTCTTACATTCGGCCATCTGAAACCGTTCACAGCAAGTGCTGTTATAGATGTCACTACGCCGATACCAATCATAATCGCCGCAATTATAACGGCTTTCTTTGCTCTGCTCATCACTATATCTCCTTTACAAATATTCTCTTAACGCCAATCACACTTGCTCTGCAGCATTTGAACATCGCCTTTGTGACAGGCTTTGCTGACACGATAAGCAAAATGCTAAGGCCCATGACCACAAGAGCCATGCCAAGCATGAGTAATCCCGCCGCCGTATTGCCACTTATGAGCAGGAATATGAACATGATAAGGCCGCTGACCCCAGCTGCCGCCACGCCAAGAATGACAGAATAATATGCTATAAGCAAAGAGACCACCACAATCCAGAAAGTGAGCAGCAGCACAAGCGCCGTCAGGACAAGTGGGATCCATACTGGGGACCCTATAATTATCAACGCAATCTGCCAGCCCTTAAGCTCATGCTTCGGCTTGATACGCTCTTTCACCAATCTGGAAAGCGGTATGTCTTCCAGCACCTGCATCGACACTTCATCCGGTGACGCCATGTCCGCAACAGCCTCCTCCTCGGTCAGTCCATCTTCCATACGGTCATCTATCATCTCGTCATAATATTCTATCGTCCTGTCTATATCGCCTTCTGGCAGGCTTTTGATCTTCTCGCGTATCGCTGCCAGATACTCTTCTTTATTCATCGCTGTCTTCCTCCTTAACTATAAATCTGTATATGGATTCAAGTTCCTTCCACTCTTCCTTGAATTCCTCTATCCTTGATCTTCCGGCGTCAGTTATATGGTAATACTTCCTGAGTCTTCCGTTGTGTTCCACGGAATGAACGGTGAGTAACGCTCCAGCTTCAAGCCTTCTGAGTATAGGATAAAGTGTGGATTCCGATATGGTCACATACGGCTTCATGTCCTTGATGATCTGATATCCATATGAATCCTCATCCTTGATGTCAGCAAGCACACACACATCAAGCATTCCACGTTTTAATTGTATATCCATGCCTATACCTCCTTACGTGATACACTATACGTCGCATAGTATTATATGTCAAGTAGTATTTTCTGCAGTACAATGTGGGGCCAACGGCGTCACCAATGGGGTCATGCCCCTCTTTAACAAAGAGAATTTTTCCAAAAACAACAGTGGGGTCAGACACTTTTTACACACAGTGGGGTCAGGCGCCTTTTACATAGATTTTACATTGCAGTGTACGTGTGGCAAAAACAGGGCGGGACACCCCACTACTAGGGGGCATCCCGCCCTGCTTACAGCTTATATTCTGTTGTATCATCATCTGTTATACAACACGTTTCCCATTACAATATGTCAATGACATACTCCTTGCTGAATGAGTGTCCAGCCTCAAGACTGTTTGAATACTCACGGTCTGCCAGATCTCCATCATAGCCCTCACGGTCACATCTGCCAAACCAAGGCTCGATACATACAAATGGTGCGTGCTTCTTCGCAGGCGACCATATGCCTATCTGTGGCACATCAAATCGCAGCTGCAGAACCGGCGCATCAGATGTATCTTTTAATGTGATCGTATTTATACCCTTGCCATCTATGATCAGGGCATCCTCATCGAACATCTCATCATTCAACTTTAAAACTCCGTCTGTAAGGCTGTGTGTAACTGTTCTATCCCCGAGGACTCCATTTGCTGTCAGAAGGCCGCACTCGATATTCTTCCTGCCTGTGTGCATATCCAGAGAGTAACCGCCGACACCTCCCTCACATGCAAATGCAGGATGCGCTCCGATAGAGAAATGGATCTTGTCACTTCCCTCATTTACAACAGTCCACATAACATGTACGGATGCGCCCTCAAGTCTATATCCTATACAAAGGCTGAAATCAAATGGATAGCTCTTCTGCCATGTCTCATTCTTCTCAAGTACAAACAGCAGTGTGTCATCTGTCTGGCCAGCCACAACAAATTCGCTGTCCCTGGCAAATCCGTGCTGAGGTATATTCTCATAAGTTACACCATTATGTCTGTAACGCTGACCCTCAAGCTTTCCCACAAATGGAAACAGCACAGGAGAAACTCTTCCCCAATAAGCAGCGTCACCGCACCACATATATTCTCTATCTGTCTCAACACTCTTCAGACTCACAAGCTCTGCGCCGTGAGTATTCACTTTTATTGCTATCTTGTCATTCTTAAGTTCAACAATACCCATAATTATTCCTCCTGTACTTTAGCCAGTCCGGCTAATAATAATTTTCAAAAGCAAATGTTATACATCTGCACCACATTATAACACAGGTACAAAAAATACGGTCACTTAATGAACTAATAAGCAACCGTATTTTATATAATTTCAGGTAAATATTAAAACATTTCGAATTTATACTCTGTCAATACGACTTTCATAAGGCGAAAGCACTGTATCACCATAATGCCGCATCTCGCCGGTATGATTCATGACCACTCGGATCTTCGACGAATCATCACCTCTATAGCAGACCTCAACACCATCCTCTGTGGCCTCGCCAACTATCGAGTTTTCCTCCATGATCTTATCCATCACAAGCTTCATGGTCGCCTCATCCAGGCTGCACGCCACATAATATATCGCTCCATCTCCCTGGAACTTTCTGGTGACAGCAGCAAATTTATCATAGAATGCATCTCCGTATGTATAGAGCACCTCTGCATCTCTCACCTCAATCATATCCCTGAACACGCCGCCCTCACCGGTCTGTCCGTCAAATACGCCATGTCCAACTACAGGGAATTCCTGACCATCCTGAAGGCTCTCCGTCTCCACAACCGACACGCCCGCAAATTCACTGTAGCCCACAGGGATAACTCTGCCAAATGAAAGGTTGTTGTCGGCATCCTTGACCGCCGTCCTGTATGTAATGATGGCTGTGCCGCCGGCCCTCACAAAGCTCTGCACCTTCTCAGTAAACTCAGGCTTCTCTATGATCATCTGTGGAAGTATGAGCACCTTGTACTTTGATATATCCGCATCCTCAGGTATGACATCCACCGGCACATTTACATCATAGAATGCCTTGTAGAACTTCTCCATCTCCTTCTGGGTATCAAGAAGTATGCTCTGCTTCTGTATCCTGAACGCTGCCAGACTGTCGTAGTCATACATGATGGCTACATCACTGCAGACCGGCTTTTCCAGTTCATCACTGTATTTTGCCACATCCTTAAATGCACTCTGTACCTCATAGTATTTTCTTCTCTTCACGTTATCCGCATCGAGCACACCGTAACAGAACTGCTCTGCGCCCTTGGTGGCTCCTCTGTATCTGAAATACATCATAGAGTCACATCCATGTGCAAATCCCTGATACGACCACATCTTTGCCTGATCCGGTCTCGGTGAGTATCCGGTCACATCATGTCCCTGTGCACCCATGATAGCCTCGGTTATCCAGAAATTCTGCCCCTTAAGGCCTCTCATATGATCCAGGCTGAAAGCGATCTCATGTGGAGCTATAGGCTCCTTCTGTCCG
>JAEDGW010000156.1 GCA_016297325.1 Coprococcus sp.
ATTCTGATAAGTTCATTCTTTGCCAGAACGTCCTCCTCCGGTCCTACATACTGACAACGGATGCAGTAGTATTCCTTCTTGTCCTTATCATAGAACATATCAATATCCAGATCTCTAAAAAAGCACATTGGACATCTGTAATTTAATTTGCCTTTTCCAGACTGAGCCATGTTGAAAATACCTCCTTATCCTTAAGTGTCTTTGTAAACCCGAGAGTGAACATTGGTGAGAACGCATATCCCTCTTTGAAATATCCTGTCGCATCGCTGCTTGATGCTCCCATAGCAGCCTTTGTCTCGATCGCAGGGATGACTGCTGATACCTCATCGGCACCTGCAAGATCCTCTTCTCTGCACTTGTACTCGTATGCAAGTGACTTGCTCTCTGCTGCATTCTTAGCTGTGAGAGTGATTCCTGTCATGTCCTCAGGGTACTCTGTTGTACCGTAGCATGCCACCATGTACTCGTTGATCTCAACCTCTGCATCAGGGTTGCTCATCTCAAGGATGGTTCTCTCATGTCTTATCTTTGATGAACCCTCCTCAAAGTATATCTTTGTCTGAAGCTTAACCGTCAGATCATAGAACTCAATATCAACCGGGTCAAGTGTGAGGATTCTTGTGCTTCCCTCCTGTGAGAATGTTGCCTTTGTTCTGCACAGACAGAGATCGACTTCCTCACCATTGTAGCTGATCTTGGCACTTCTTACAGTACCCTCTCCAGCGTAGTGTGTGAAGTATCCTGCTCTGTACTTCTCCTGGATCAGGAATGGATATGAAGCATCCTGAACGTGTGGAGTTCCGATACCTACAGGCCAGTTGAGCTTTGCAGCATATGGTCTGAGGTCAACGATCGCACCGCCCTGATCCATGTTGATCTGGGCTCTCATGTATGGATCGCAGTACCAGAAGATCTGCTTGTCTGATCCGTACAGTATATCCTTCCAAAGAGCACACTCAGGCTCCTCGTATGTCTTGTTCTCTCTGTAGAAGTCAGCAAATTCAGCCATTGTCATGTCGATACATTTGCCTTCCTTCTTCAGGTCTCCGTAGTATTTCATTCCATCCTCGTAGCTCTTCTTGAGCAGCTCGTATGGAGCCTCCCAGCGTCCCATCTTGTTCAGCCAGCCTGGTCCAACGAACATCATGTTGTATGAATATCCATTGTTGAACTTAGCCAGATGACGGTACTGGTCGATCAGGTTGTACAGATATGGGTACTCCCATGTCTTGCTGTCATAGATCATTCCACGGAGAACGTTCTGTGGATGTGTACCGAAGTTAGAACCATTTCCATCGTAGCATGCCAGCAGATCTCTTGAAAGATGAGGGATAGCAACGATTCCGCTGTCCTCAGCCTCATTTGCTGCAGGTGCATGTGTGTTCTGCTTTGAAGGTATCCATGGATTCCATGGGCCGCCGTCGAACAGTGTGTACCATGAGTTGTTGCATGTGTGGTAAGCCTTAGGGCCCTCCTCCCAGCATGTTGCAACTGCACACTTGACTGATGGGTACTTCTCTTTGATGTAGTTTGTGAGTTCTGCGTCCATGTAGTATGAACCAGTTGATTCAGGGTAGAAGCCAAATATATCATGGAACTTTCCAAATACGTCATCAACGATATTCTTCTTGTCCTCCATTGAGAACATCCATATACAGAAGTCCTTTGTCTTGTACTTCTCTCTGAACTCTGTGCAAGGAAGACCAAGGAGAGAGAGTGCTATCTCATCTCCGTACTTCTCATGGTGCTCCTTTGCCAGTGACACAGCCTCCTCGTTGAAGAGGCTGGCATATGTCATCTGAATAGTAGTCTTTAGTCCGTTCTTGTGAGCTGTCTCCTGCTGGAACTTGAAAATGTCCAGTGACTCTGTGAGGAGAGCTTTTCTTCCGATATCCTCCGCCTGGCCATGGCCTGTAACCTTCTCGGCGTACTCAGGAACCATCTCAGGACGGTGGATGATGTTAACAACAAATGTATTCTCCATATCTTAAATCTCCTATTATGTCTTATATAATTTAGCCCTTTACAGAACCGCCTGTAACTCCTTCTACGTAGTATTTCTGCATGATGACGAACAGTATTGAGATAGGGATAGCTACCACGATACCGCCGGCGCAGAATACTGAGAAGTATTTGTTGACCAGTGATTTCTCAAGCATGTTGTAAAGACCTATAGCTACTGTCCAGTCCTTTGAAACTCCTGAGTTGAGCATAAGCTTTGCGAACACGAAGTCGCCCCAAGGAATAAGGAAAGAACTGATTACCTGGTACACTACGATAGGCTTACACAGAGGAAGTATAACCTTCAGGAATATCTTTGCCTCTGAAGCACCCTCAAGTCTGGCAGCCTCCTTAAGTGACATAGGTATTGTGTCCATGAATCCCTTCATGATGAGGAATCCAAGACCTGATCCTGCTGAGTAAACGATTATCATACCGAAATGGCTGTTTGTCAGTCCCAGCATCTTCAGGATAAAGTAAATTGCTATCATGAGAAGTGGGCCAGGGAACATGTTCAGTATCAGTGACGCACTCATGATCTGTTTTCTTCCATTGAATCTCATGCAGCTCATTGCATAGCTGACCATTACTACAAATACAGTTGATATAAGGCATGTAAATATTGCAATGATAAGCGTATTCTTGAACCATGACACATACTGCACAACCGAGTCAGGTCTCGTCAGAAGCTGAACAAAGTTGTCCATCGACCAACTGGTTGGGAAGAAGTGTGCTGTGTTGATTCCCTTGTATCCGCTGAATGAAGTAACCACCAGCCAGATGATCGGAACCAGCCAGATAACAGCGAGGACAAGTAATACGATATGTTTAAAGATTGAACCTATTGTTTTCTTCATTACTGGTACTCCTCCTCTTTATCTCCTGAGATCATTCTTGAGAATGATATAAGTGTAAATGCTGCACATATGATAAATACTATGATACCGATAACGGATGCCATCTTGTAATCGTAGTATTCATTTGTAAGTCTGAACAGCCATGTAACAAGAAGGTCAACTTCCTTCGCATGCGAATTGGCAAGAGCCTGATTCTGTGTAACGAATACATCCTGTGTGAGCAGGTAGATTACGTTGAAGTTGTTGATATTCTTTACAAAGTCTGTTATAAGTGCCGGACCCTGGATAAACAGAATATATGGCATTGTGATCTTCCAGAATACCTGGAAATTTGTTGCCCCATCAATCTTTGCACTCTCAATCTGATCTGTAGGTATATTCATCAGAACACCTGTTGCGATCAGCATCTGGTATGGAACACCGACCCAGATATTGATGAGAATGATCATTACCTTTGCCCAGTGAGGATCGGTCAAGAACGGTATATATGTAAGATGTTCTCCGACAAGTCCTGCATGCTTAAGCATATCTGTGATACCGATATTTGAGCAGATAGTGTTCACGATACCGGAATCAGCGAAGAAATTTCTAACCAAAAGCAGTGTTACGAACTGTGGAACTGCTATTGATATGATAAAGAGTGTTCTCCACATCTTTGGCATCTTGGTTGTCTTGGAATTGATTGCCTTGGCAAGAAGGATTCCGCCGATAAATGTGGTAACTGTGGCCATGACCGCCCACACAAGTGTCCAGCCAAGAACCTTTCTGAATGAATATCCAAATGTGACTGTCATGCTGTTTGAGAACAGGCTTGCAAAATTCTTGAATCCCACCCATGTAAACAGTGAGTTTGGTGGAAGGTGCTGCTGATCATAATTGGTAAATGCCACTGCGATAAGGATCAGTATTGGCAGAATATTCATTATAACAACACCTATGGTTGGAAGTGTGAGAAGTGTTATGTGGAACTTCTCGTTGAAGAGTGCCTTCATATCTTCCTTGAATGTGTTTATATGTTCCCCATTCTCCTTCATCTGCTGAAGTTTGTACACTGTCTTGATATTGTGGATGTAGAAAAGTACAAACACCAGCATAATAAACAGCGCTACAACCGAATTGAGAAGGATCTGGAATGAATTATCATAGTTATTTGTCGTTGTCTGCATGGTGAGTGGATCAAATACCTGCTCAAACTTTACAGTTCCAAGAGTTCCGAACTTGGCAAGGTTTGGTGCCGCATAGCCTATACACATTACAATGAACGCAGCTTCCACAAGCAGCATGATTATTCCATTGATGATCTGCTTCCTTGCGAAGTACCCTGCACCCATGATAACCGCTGAGAGTTTAACCCATATATCACCTTTTGCAAAAGCAACACCAAAATTCTTGAAGTATCTTCCTATGGCTTTAAAGAATCCTGATATTTTCTTCATGAAAAAGCTCCTCTCCGATAAAATGCCCCATATGCCACGAATGACATATGAGGCATCCATAAATTACCTATATTTTTATTTTGTATATACAATATACTTTTCCCCGATTGGAGAATTGTCTGTCATTACTCCTGTGATACAGGTGCCTCAATTCCTTCTACAGCATTGTCGAGAAGTGTCTGAAGATCTGTTCCGTCCGGATTGCCCTGAGAAAGGATTGAACCAAGTGTCTCAGCTGGTGTCCAGTAGTTACCGCCTACACGCTGTGGTGTTGCGTATGCTGCCTGAGCTGCAAGAGCTGATATAGCTGGATCAGCCTTCACTTCCTCTGACTCTGAAGCATTGATGTTTGAAGGGCCAAGACCTCTCTGCTTAAATCTTGTAACCTGTGTATCCTCTGATGTAAGGTACTCAGCAAGGAGCATTGACCAGCCTACATTCTTTGAATGTGGATTTACACCGATAAGCTTGCATCCTGAGAATGAAGCCATCTGAACCTGCTTGCCTGCAACTGTGTATGTAGGAAGCTTAGCTGCTGCATAGTTCTCGCCCCATGCTGCCT
>JAEDGW010000157.1 GCA_016297325.1 Coprococcus sp.
GCAAGGAACTGGTTTCCAAGTCCTTCACCCTTTGACGCGCCCTTTACAAGACCCGCGATATCTACAAATTCTATAACAGCAGGTGTTGTCTTTGCTGAGTTGTACATCTCTGTGAGCTTGTCCAGTCTCTCGTCCGGTACCGCAACGATACCTACGTTTGGATCTATTGTACAGAACGGATAGTTAGCTGATTCCGCTCCTGCCTTTGTAAGTGAATTGAAAAGTGTACTCTTTCCCACGTTTGGGAGTCCTACGATACCTAATTTCATGTATACCTCCTTGGGGACGTTCCTTTTGTAACGAAGAGTGTCCCTCTGTATTATTTCTTCTTATATAGTGCAGCCACAAAATAAAATAGCCACGCATACAAACTCTAATATACTATAACGTGGCTAAATTGTAAATGTTTAATGGGGACGTTCCTTCTGTCACGAGGAGTGTCCCCTGTCTTCTAATTCATGTCGATATCAACTAACTGTTTATTTCTTTGTTTCCTTTACCTCAATATAAACACAGCTGAAACAAAATCCCCTTTATTCCAGACCCTCTGCAATACATCCGGCCCACTCTTCCAGATCATCAGCTCTTCTGTTCTCGCCGCTCATGTAGAAACTGGCTACTATAAGTTTCTTTCCTTTTCTCATGATCGCACTCTCTGAGCCATCCCAATAAGCATCTACATCATCCAGCCCAGCTATCTTCATATCAATTTTCTCATAGTCAGACTGATGCTTTGCCCTCTGCACATAAGCCTGATAAAGTTTATCTGCCAGCCACTCATTTTTAGCCTCGTGATAGGTTATCACCAATCCACCATGACATATATTTCCATCTGTGTAAACTATATCGCCATACTCATAAACCTTATAATTTTCAGGCCACAGAATATCAGACCATTCACTTATCGTATTCACGTCATCATCGACATTATCTACCTTCTGGATATCATCGCAGGAAGCCAGATCAGTTATTGTCCGAAACGGAACTTCTCCCTGATATTCGGAAAGCGGCATCTGATTTCTATCTGTGCCATCACTCAGTATAAACATACATCCAAACACTATCATTGCCACATATGCAATTATTCCAACAACGGCCTTTACTGTGTATATTCTGGCGCCTTTTCTCCAGTTTGTACCTGAACCCAGACTATCCCCATCAAGAATTTTTCTGCGGAGCCTGTACAGACTCACAGCCTTAACCAGACCGGTCACTATAAATATGATCACACACAATACGAGGGCAATACTTATCAGACTTCCTCTGTTTACCATCGATAGGAACGGCTGACTTGTAAAGACAAGTGCAAGATATACTATTATCCAGATGGACATCCATATTATGTTAAACCTCTGACTTCTATGCAGCGAATTCATCGCCATCGCCTGGACCTCAGGGTCTGTGTCCATCTCTCTAGCATCTATATCATCTGCTCTGTATATATGAAATACGCCATACTTTGCCACGTACTTCCATCCAAAAGCGCCGTTCAACTCCACCTCGTCATCATTTGGTCCGTCGTTGTCATATATCACGAATCCTTTCTGAGCCGGCTGCAACCTATACCTCACCTTTTCAGGTTCGCATCTGTCAAATGCAGCTATTCCACGGAACACTCCACCATCCCGCAATATATACCCCCGCTCCGCCATATATGAGAGCCAGCACTCAACTCCGGTCACATCATAATCTGGACATGGTATGATGCGGTGCACACTTTTTGTATCTTTTTTCTCCACCATCTTTGAATCCTCCATATAAATTTTTTGCGAATAGTCCGCACTCCGCTGCAAATGAATCTCTACATTTCATCTGCTGCATCTTCAGCATCCCGCACACACATTCTAAGTCTTTCCACCTCCTGCTCATATGCAGATACGCCCTTATCTGTGATGCTGTATGTTCGCTTACGGCCTTCCACCTCAATTTCCCTTATCCACTTTTCCTTCTCAAACTTTCCCAATATAGTGTACAGAGTCGCCGGCCCGATCTTTACCCTTCCACCGGTTCTCTTCTCTATATAATCTGCCACATCTATCCCACACATCGGGCCTTTTGAGAATGCCATCAACACGTAGAACATGGATTCAGTCAGAATATCCATAGCTTTCTTCGGCATATTATCACATCTCTTTCCTAATATCGTTTATTGATATCATATAACGATATTGCATAGTGCATAAGGATATTTGTCAATACAACAAATATCCACTCTGATCTTTCTCGCCATGTATAGCATACTTTCAACTATGCTTACTGTTCTTTCGCTTTTTTCTTATTTCCTGACATAGCCATATAGAATATGACATTCAGCACGATACCTGCGCATGTTGCTATCGGCGCTGCAAGTCCTATATTTGTAAGGCTTGCATCCGGCTGGATACTCATATAGTACGCCAAAGGCAATCTCACAAGCAATGTCTGGATAAGTCCCTGTATCATGACCCACAGTGACTTCTCATGTCCATTGAAATAGCCTATCATGCTGAACAACACCGCGGTGAGTATAGTCTCAGGTGCAAAGCCCCTCAGGTACTCGAAGCCCCTCTGGATAACAGCCGCGTCAGTGGTAAAGATCGATGTCAGTTTGTCACCAAAGAACCACACGCAAATGAATACCACCACGCCGACAGAGAGTCCTATGCCCATACCGGTAAGCATCGCTTTTCTCGCTCTGTCCTCTTTTCCAGCTCCAACATTCTGCGATACAAATGAAGCCATAGACTGCATAAGCGAACTTGGTACCAGCATGGCAAAGCTGACTATCTTGCAGGCAACGCCATATCCGGATGATGCCTCCAGGCCAAGTCTGTTGATAAATGCACACAGCGCTAGAAATGACATCTGCGTGAGAAATTCCTGCATTGCAAGCGGAAGTCCAACCGAGAGCAATCTTCTGCACTGTCTGTTTAATCTGAAATCTTTTCTTGATATCTTAAATGGAAGCTCCCTCTTCTTCAGCAGCACAAGCGCAAGGACAACACTGACCGCCTGGGCAACCACTGTTGCTATGGCTGCACCCGCAGCGTCAAGATGACATCCCGCAACCAGGATAAGATCACCGATAACATTTACTATACATGCCACAAACACAAATATAAGAGGTGATTTGCTGTCTCCAAAACCTCTGAATATCGCGGTGAGCACATTGTAGGCCATAATGAAAAATATTCCGCCTCCGCATATCCTCACATACGACGATGTAAGAGTGACCGCCTCAGCCGGTGCCTGCATCAACACAGACAAAGGTCTTGCAAACGTCACCATGACAACTGCCAGCACCACCGCAAGTATTGCAAATATAGTCGTAGCGCCTCCAAGAAGCTCTCCTATCTGATCCGTGTTCTTTTCGCCTATATATCTGGCAATAAGCACTGTGACCCCCATAGCAAGTGCTGTTATCACAAATGTAACCAGATTGAGCACCTGGCTGCCTGTTGATACGGCTGAAAGCCCCGCCGTCGAACCGAATCTTCCAACCACCAGCAGGTCAACCGCACCATATGCAGCCTGAAGTATCAGTGCTCCAAGAATCGGCCCCATGAATGGAAGCATTTTTCTAATGATACTTCCCTGTGTAAAATCTGTTTTATCCTGTACACTCATCTTATGTTCTGACTCCTTTTACTCATAACTTCATAAAGTTTTTCAACTGTCGCTATCATAGTATCGGCATCCTCATCTGTGATATCGGTAAGAGACTCCCCTAGTCCTGAGAAATACTCATCAACATATTTGCAAACCAGATCTCTGCCAGCCTGAGTGCTCCTTATATACACAATACGTCCATCTGTCTCTGAAGACTTCTTTTCCACAAATCCGAGGCGTTCCATATCCTTTATCGTCTTTGTCACTCCCGGTCTTGGAAGTCCCAGTTCATCACTTATATCACTGACCTTAACCTCTGCACCATCAAGCTCCAGCTTCGTTATCACATCAAGATAATGTATGTGGGTAGGCGTCACTCCATTTGGCAGCTTGGGCATCATATCCCTAACCCTTTTCGCCTGATAGCAGGCATTCATAACCTGTTTTATCTTTTCCTTTGTCATGGTTCTCCTTCCTGTAAATTTATCAAATATTGTTTTATTGTTATTTCGTATAATTACTTTAGGTAATTATCGTCGGTAAGTATATTCATATTTTCTCTTTTTGTCAAGGGATAGGATATATAAACTATTCATATACCTGCGTAAGCCATTAGCCACCATGCATAAAAAATGCTCCACCTGATTCTCTCACAGATGAAGCATTTAATTATAAAACTTATTTCTTACGTCTGGCAACTTTACCATAGCTCTCGTCAAGCCCTTTTCCTAACTGCCTTTACTATCCCTATAACCGATTCGATCAATACCACTGCCGCAAATGGTATTCCTGCAAGTGTTATGGCGAACATCATGTATTCGATCCCATTCAGCAGATGCTCCCATCCTCCTGTAGCCTGCGGCACTATCCACATTTCATTGATAACCAGAGCACCGATCAGGAATCCCAGTATCAATCCACAGATCATCCACGCCGCACAGATTATGGCGACATCTTTCAGCCGCATAATCTGATTATCGTATATCCATTTTCTGAATATAATATACAGAATTACGCATATCAGGGGTACAGCAAATACAACGACCAGATTGTAACTATCATTATATGTTTCTTCCATGTAATCAGACAACGTCATAATGCTCCAGCATATTATCTGCACTATAAGACATATCAATATTTTCTTCTTCATCTAGACCTCCTTTGGGGACGTTCCTTTTGTCACGAAGAGTGTCCCCATGTCCCTCAAAATACTTCTACAAAGCCCTTTTCTTCTTTAAAGATATAT
>JAEDGW010000041.1 GCA_016297325.1 Coprococcus sp.
GCGATGCTGCCAAACTTTGCAAAGACCATATGCCACTCTTCTATCTTTAACCAGATGGCACAGCAGCTGTGCCGGCTTATATGCTTATAAGGAGTTATTATGAAAAGTATTATCCAGATCGGATTATTGATAAAACGAATATTATGTAAACCTTTTATGATTGTTGTTCTTCTTCTGATACCGCTCTCGATGCTCGCAGTAAGTCTTCTTCCAGACAAATCACAGAGCACAGAGATAGTCTCAGGTATATTTATAGAAGAACCTGATGCACACACGGAAAGCTTTGTATCTACCCTGAAAAGTTCTTCCACCGGCTTTACATTCAGGGAATATTCATCCCTGCAGTCTATGCAGGATGACACTGCATCCGGCAGGATCGATGCCGGTTATCTGTTTCCTGCGGGGATCAGCAATGACATCATAAATGGCACATATAAAGGTAAGATAACTGTCTACACCACAGGTTCCACTGCATTTGAGGAAGTATCCGCAGAAGCTGTGTATGCCGCCCTTCTTGAAGTCTATGCACCTGACATCGCACTGCATATGCTGGATGCGGACTCCATTTCCATGGCTTCTGGTGTAAATGCTGATGAATATATTAAAAATCGTTATGCCGGATACATTGAGAATGATGATATATTCACCATAAGATCCAACATAACAGGCCGCTACGAAGTTGCAGCCGATATCCAACCGCGCAATTTTCCTGTGGAAATCTTTGTTTACATAACAATTATAATCTGCGCTCTGACCGGTCTGCAGAATTTTCTAAATGACTTGGAATGTGGTGTCTATGCTATAGTCTCCCCACACTCCAGGATCTCGTTCTGTGCAAAAAATATAGCAGCAGGAATCATCCCAGCTGCTATAATAAATCTCATATCATTACTTATATATTCTGATGTCTTTGACTTCCTGCACACATGCATTCTCATACTTGCAGTGTCTCTGGCAGGATTTGTACTGTGCATGATACTCAGGTTATTATTCAGAAACTACAAGACTTATGTCATTGCCATGCCATTTATCATCATCTGTACAATTCTCCTGTCACTTCTATATTCGCTCTCGCAGATGTAGATTCCGTAACCTGTTTTTCAAGTCGCCCATAATCCCCCACCGGAACAAGTATCTTGAAGCACACTTCAGATGTGTACTCAGTATCGCTGATCACCGCAGAACTGTTGCTTATCAGATACTGCACCTTGCCGGAATCATTGTAGTTCGTCGTGATCTCCACACTCTTCATAAGCTGCATGGTGTGAATACCAGCATCGACCAAGGCAAGCTTTGCAGCCTCTGTGTAAGCTCTTACAAGCCCGCCAGTTCCTAGTAATGTGCCTCCAAAATACCTTGTCACTACTATGCAAATGTCAACCACTTTATTTCCTGTGATCACTTCGAGAATAGGTTTTCCTGCAGTTCCCTGCGGCTCTCCGTCATCTGAAAATCTGAGCAAAGTATTCTCACTGCCTATCGCAAATGCAAAACAATTGTGCCTCGCATCATAGTGCATTTTCCTGATCTTCTCGACAAATGCGTATGCCTCTTCCTCTGATGTAACCGGAACAGCATAACCGATAAATCTGGATTTCTTCTCGACTATCTCATCCTGGCCTTCTTTTACAATGGTGTTATATGTATCTGTCATCTCTTCTCCGAATTGCTGGTGAGCAGCTTGCCAAGCTCATCCATGAATGTATTCACATCTTTGAACTCTCTGTAAACAGATGCAAATCTGACGTATGCAACCTGATCAAGATCCTTTATCTTATCCATAACGATCTCTCCGATAGTCGTGCTCTCAATCTCTCTGACCTCCATATTAAATATGGTATTCTCTATATCATCAATACATTTGGTTACAGCTTCAGCAGAAACCGGGCGCTTGTGACATGACTTGATGACTCCAGACTCGATCTTTGATCTGTCATATGTCTCTCTGTTCTTGTCCTTCTTGATAACTATGAGCGGGATCGTCTCTACCTTCTCATATGTCGTAAATCTCTTGCCACAGGCATCGCACTGTCTTCTTCTTCTGATCGCACTTCCGTCCTCTGCAGGTCTTGAATCGATAACCTTTGTGTCATCAGCTGAGCAAAATGGGCATCTCATAAAACAATTGTCCTCCTTACGATATTTATTGAGCAGTCGCATTTTAAGGCGCTTCGCGCAGCGTCTGCGTCATCGTAAGACATCTCCCGCCCTGCGGGGCGGGTCCTTCTTACGATATTATCTTTACTGGGCACTTGGCTTTGCATACACCGCAATTTGTGCACTTCTCAGGATCTATGTGGGCGAGGTTTCTATCCATGGTGATTGCCCCTGCCTCACAGTTCCTTGCACACAGCGTACATCCAATACAGCCCGCACTGCAGGCTGCCTTTACCTGAAGTCCCTTGTCATGTGAGTTACATCTCACAAGTCTCTCCGCATCATAAGGAACAAGCTCTATCAGGTGTCTTGGACATTCTGTGACACATTTGCCGCACGCCTTACACTTCTCCTTATTAATTACAGCTATTCCATCTATAATATCAATAGCACCAAACTCACATACTGCTTTACATGAACCATATCCTGTACATCCATATGTACACGCCTTAGGGCCGCCGTTGGGATTGTTCTGGGCAAGTTTGCAGCTCTTAGGACCTACATACTCATATACATCCTTTGCTTTCTCACAGTCACCGGCGCACTTGACAAATGCTACATAACGCTTATTGTCCGCATTCTCCACACCCATGACCTCACTGATCTTTGCTGCAACTGCCTCACCACCAACAGGGCACGCAGAAGGAGGCATCTCTCCCTTTGCAATGGCTGCCGCCAGACCATCACAGCCAGGATATCCACATCCACCGCAGTTATTTCCGGGAAGAAGTGCTCTGACTGCAATCTCCTTCTCATCCACTTCTACTTTAAATTTCTCTCCGGCTACACCGAGGAGAATACCTATCACAATACCTACACCGGCCACAACAGCTACGGCTATCAATATTCCTGTCATATCTTCTCCTCCTTATATCAATCCTGAGAATCCAAAGAACGCAATAGCCATAAGTCCGGAAGTGATAAGAACTATAGGAGTTCCCTTAAATGCCTCCGGGATAGGGCTGTGCTCTATTCTCTCTCTTATACCAGCCAGGATCGTTATAGCTATTGTAAATCCAACAGCAGATCCACAGCCGTTTATCGTACTTTCAAGAATACCATATCCACTCTGTACATTTGACAGTGCGATACCAAGCACGGCACAGTTTGTTGTGATAAGTGGAAGGTACACACCAAGTGACTCATAGAGTGACTTGACGTTCTTCTTGAGGAACATCTCCACAAACTGCACAAGGGCTGCTATTACAAGTATGAAAACTATGGTATTCAGATACTCAAGGCCAAATCTTCTGAGTATTCCGTAGTATACAATACTTGTGACAAATGACGATATCGTCATGACAAATATAACTGCAGCTCCCATTCCTGTTGCGGTGTTTACACTCTTTGAAACACCGAGGAATGGACAAAGTCCAAGGAACTGGCTGAGGATAACATTATTTACAAGTGCTGCTCCGATAGCTAACAATAAAATATTCATTATCTCTTACCTCCTTTTCCCTTCTTGGTCTTTATATGAGCCATTGTCTCTTTGAGCTTTATGTCGGAATCCTTATCAACTGTTTTCTCATCCAGATTCTTATTGGCCTCATCTGCTGCCTTTATTGTCTTATCTTCCGCGGCCTTCTCTGCCGGTGCTTCATTGTTGTCCGCTTTGACCTCAGAGCTTTCATCTGCCTTAGATGTTTTTTCTGCCTTAGCCTCTGCATCCACGGTTTCGTTCTTCTCAGCATTTACAGCGCCGCTCTCGCTCTTGTCATCTGCCGCCTTATTCTCAGGCGCCGGCGCCTCAGTTTTCTCTGCTGCACTAACCGGCTTTGGTGCCGCTGCTTTCTCCGCTGCGCTGGCAGGCTTTGTCGCCGCTGCTTTTTCCGCTGCATTAACCTGCTTTGACGCCGCTGCTTTCTCTGCTGCATTAACCGGCTTTGGCATCTCTGCTTTCTCCGCCACACTGACAGGCTTTGATACAGTCTGCGCTGCTGTAGCGGCTGTAAGCTTGCCACAGCATGCCGCATTGATACATCCGGCACATGAATCCGGCTTGCACACCGCTGGGATCTCCTCACCATTTGCAAGTGCCTCTGCTGCCTTCTTCGCATTGCGCTTGTTGATGAATGCGATCAGGAATGCCAGTACAAAGAATGCACCAGGTGCAAGAACCAGTATTGTGATCGGTGTGTAGAGACTGAACACATTTCCTATGGCCTTAACTATACCTGAAGAGTTCTGGAGTCTGTTGCCGTCTCCGAGTATCTGGAAACCAAATATGCATCCCTTTCCAAGTAGCTCTCTGAACATACCTATGAGTGTAAGTCCTACCGTGAATCCAAGACCCATTCCAAGTCCATCAAATACTGATGGAAGAACTTTGTTCTTGGATGCATATGCCTCTGCACGTCCAAGGATGATACAGTTTACAACTATAAGTGGTATATACAGTCCCAGGCTGTCATTCAGTGATGGCAGATACGCCTGAAGCAGGAACTGTATAATTGTCACAAATGACGCTATGATAACTATAAATGACGGTATCCTGACCTTGTCCGGTATCACTTTTCTGAGTGCCGATATCATGAAGTTACTCAGCACCAGGATACATGTTGTTGTGAGTCCCATTCCGGCACCATTTATTGCGGACGATGTAACCGCCAGTGTCGGACACATTCCAAGCATCTGGACAAATGTTGGATTCTCTTTGACAATACCGTTATATAAACGTTCTGTACACTTTCCCATTATTTGTCACCTCCATTATCCGCTGTAGTTCCCTCGGAACCGCCGCCGATCGACTGCACATATGTGAGTCCTGCATTGACCGCATTCGTTACCGCATTCGTGGTTATGGTTGCTCCTGACAGAGCATCTATCTCCTCATCCACAGTTGCTCCTGACTTGGTATATTTGAACTGTGACACATTCTTGTCTGCAAACTGAGACTTGAAGCTGTCTGTATCAGCCTCCATTCCAAGTCCGGCCGTCTCAGCAAGTGAAAGGAACGAAATTCCCTTAGTTGTTCCATCATCAGCAACGCCCATGGCAAGCTGAAGATCTCCGCTGTACGCCTCATGTGATGTGACAGTCACGACATAACCAAGCACACTGCCGTCGCTGCTCTTTGCAGTTACGACCTCATCTATGTCATCATTAAAACCTGCATCCTTGAGGATCTTTGCTGCAGCATCCGCATCAAAGTCTGCATAACTCTCAAATGAATCTGCATCGGCAAATACCGTCTTGTATGCCTCCTCCTTTGCAGCCTGTTCAGCCTCAGATATAGGCTTCTTTGTGATCTTATATACATATGCAAGTGCAAATCCGGCTATAATAGTTATAATAAGTATAGCTATGGTTGCAACCACGATGGACTTTGTATCCATCTTGGATTTTGTACCGGATGGATCTCCCTGGGCTGCCAGCTCTGCTCCCTCTCCGAAGCTCTTTGGCTGTGTCCATCTCTCGATAAGCGGAACGAGCAGGTTTGAGAATATGATCGCATATGACACACCCTCTGCTGAACCACCATATATTCTGAAGCAGAATGTAAGGAGTCCAAGTATCATACCGAACACAACCTTACCCTTAGGTGTGATAGGCGATGTGACATAGTCTGTTGCCATGAAGAATGCTCCAAGCATCAGTCCGCCACCGCACAGATGTGCAGCAAGGTATGTGAGGTCAAATCCCCTTCCTGAAGCCAATGCATATATCATGATAAGCACTGCAAATGTTCCTATATATACAAATGGTATAACCGGCTTTATAACTCTTCTTATGAGCAGATAAGCTGCTCCGACAAGAAGACATACAGCCGATGTCTCACCGATGGTTCCCGGAATATTTCCAAGGAACATGTGGAGCACATTTACATTTGCCACATCACCCGTGTTCTTGAGGACTGCCAGAGGTGTGGCGGTTGTAACTCCATCATACGAGAACGATGTCATCCTTCCCGCAAATGATATGAGCAGGAAACATCTTGCACCAAGTGCCGGATTCATAAAATTGTATCCAAGTCCTCCGAACAACTGCTTCACTATGAGAATGGCAAATGCCGATCCAAGTATAGCCATCCACACCGGCACATCCGGTGAGAGGTTAAGTGCAAGCAGGAGTCCTGTGACTACAGCACTTAAGTCTGATATTGTAACTTTCTTATGCATCATCTTCTCGTACAGCCACTCGAACAGCACACATGCCACTACGCATGTAAGTATGAGGATCATGGCGTTCAGCTCGAAGTTGATGATTCCAAATATGGTTGCCGGAAGAAGTGCAATTATCACATCCAGCATGATACTCTGTGTACTTCGCTTATCCCTGACATGTGGGGAAGACGAAATTTTAAATGTATTTTCCAATTGTGTGTCCCTCCCTACTTCTTCTTGCTGGCCAGAATAGTCTTTCTGGTTCCCGCTATCGTCTGTGTCAAATGTCTCTTGGCCGGACATACATAAGAGCAACATCCGCACTCACAGCATTCCATTCCGTTGTACTTCAGGAATCCGTCTGTATCTCCGTGTTCCGCAAGATCCGCAAGGTGTGATGGCACTATCCTTCCAGGACACACATCCACACATCTTCCACATCTTATACAGTTACTAGGTTCAAGATCAGCCACCTCGTCATGCGTCATGCACAGCAGTGCAGATGTACCTTTGACTGCCGGCACATCAAGTGAGAACATAGCCTTACCCATCATTGGGCCACCTGCGATGATCTTCTCAGGAACAACTCCGTCCTTGAATCCCCCTGCTGCCTCTATGAGCTCCTGACAGTTTGTTCCGCAGCGCACCAGAAGGTTGCACGGATTCTCAATGGCATCTCCTGTAACCGTCACTATCCTCGAGTAAAGTGGACGTCCTTCCACAACTGCCTCATATATAGAAGCTATGGTATCCACGTTGTGAACTATGCATCCCGCATCAGCAGGAAGCATCTTGGAGTTCACATATCTTCCGGTATTCGCATATATGAGCTGTCTCTCAGCTCCCTGCGGATACTTTGTCTTCATGACATGAACTTCTATCTTGTCGTTGTCCTTAACCTTCTCGGAGAGAAGTGCTATCGCCTCAGGCTTGTTATCCTCTATGGCAATTATTCCCTTTGCATGGTCAAACAGATTGATGCATATCTCAAGTCCCAGGACTATCTTGTCCGGTTCCTCCATCATACGTCTGTAATCGGATGTGAGGTACGGCTCACACTCTGCACCGTTCACGATGATATAATCTATAGCATCCTCATTCTTAGGGGACAGCTTTACATTCGCAGGAAATCCGGCACCACCCATTCCGACTATACCGGCCTCCTTGATGATGTCCTTGACATCCTCTCGGTAAAGCGTAGAAAGATCCTTGACATTTGCCGCAAAATCAATCTCTTCAAACTGTCCGTCATTTTCCACAACTATAGATTCAACCTTTGATCCACCCGGAACATACCTCGGCTCAATGGCCTTGACCTTACCGGATATAGATGAATGTATATTCGCTGACACAAATCCGCTGGCCTCAGCTATCTTCTGGCCAACCAGGACTCTGTCTCCCTTCTTCACTATAGGTGTGGCCGGTGCTCCTATATGCTGACTAAGTGGATACACGCAGTCACCCTTTGGAAGGTATTCTTTTACTGGCTTTTCCATTGACAATTCTTTGCCTTCATATGGATGAATTCCGCCCAGAAATGTTAGCAAACCCATGATCTACCTCTTTTCTCTTATATTTTTATTGTTGAAAAATCTTTATCTATAATAACGCTTTAAGAGCTCAAAAACAACCTAAAAGGGCTATATATTCTCAAATAAAAAATCTGGAAAAACATCTTATTTTTCCAGATTTGGCAGATTTTTTATAAGTACCGCTCCCGCTATTCCTATGCATACTCCGGCTATAGTTCCAGATATGCAGAGCACAGGAATATAGAGCATTATGTTGCCGCTTTTCATGAGTAATGCAGCCGCCATGACCTGCCCTGCGTTGTGGCTCACAGCACCTGTTATACTAACTCCGGTCACGCCAAACAGATCAAACTTTTTGCAGATCGTCATAACGATCAGACTCAGCACCGCACCGGCAAGGCTGTACACCATCACCATCATATTGCCAAACAGCAGCGATGACAAAAATATCCTGACCATTGATACGATCCAGGCATCCCCGGCAGACATCCTGTACATCACAACTATAGCAGCCAGATTTGCAAGCCCAAGCTTCACACCGGGAACAGCAATATTCACCGGTATTAAAGATTCAAGATATGAAAGCACCATGGCTGCTGCTATAAACATCCCCAGATATGCGATTCTCGCCGCAGACCATCTCCTGTCATCAGACGGCTCACTTATATCATTTTCTGTTTTTTCTGCTAACTTATCATCCGTGGCCGCAGCCCTGTTTTTTCTTTCAAATGAATCCATGATCCAATCTCCATATATCTCACATCCGGTAAACGGCTTATTTCACATCATAATCATTCTTCTTGTCGTTATGAACTTCAATAACCAGTTTGTGGGGAAGACATGTAATGGTCTCACCCGACCGGCTCACCCAGCCCATGTTCACGCATATCCTATCCGGGCAGTCCGCCTCAGTCACGCGTATCTCTCCACCCGCCACTGTAACAGTATTGGTTCCTTTCCCTGTATCAAATACATAGGTGTCATCCTTTGTCATATCTATCGTCTGAACCAGGCTTCCATCTATATAGACCTCCGCCTCATTTCCAGGCTTTAGGTTAGTTTTTATCAAGATGAAACTTCCGGCTCCAATGACTATGAGCACCAGAAACAGTATTATATCCCGTCTTTTTATAAATTTGCCTTCTTGTCTGTTCATCTGATACCACCTTACCTGTCATCTGCAATGGTATATCCGGCACCGGTCATATCAAAGCTGCCCTTTAGTCCATCGCTCACATACACACTCTTCTCATCGTCTATGATGATCGCCTCCGCACCAAAGCTGGCCACAAGCTCCATGGCATCATCCCTGTCAAGCAGCATACAGAGCGTGGACAATGCATCGCTTGTGAGTCCGTCATCGCACACAACAGTTGCCGCTATAGTATGTGTCCACGCCGGATAGCCGGTATCAGGATCAAGTATGTGATGATATCTCTTCCCATCCTTCATGAAATACTTCTCATAGTCACCTGAGGTTGAGACAAACGCAGTCTCTCCGGCCGGAATACTTACCGTTCCAAGAACAGTGCCCTCCGAATTTCTGGGATCCTTCACCCCCACCTTCCAGCACTCTCCATCCGGCTTGCTTCCATAGACAACTATACTTCCCCCCAACGCTATACACGCACCTGTAGCATCAGAGTCCTTCAGATAGTCCGCCGCAAGGTCACATCCATAGCCTTTTCCCACGGCGCCAAGATCCAGCATCATGCCAGTATCTGCTATATTCACAAAGTCAGCGTTCACACTCACCTTTGTCACGTCAACTTTCTTCAGTGCTGCGTCTATGTCTGCCTTATCCGGGATGACTGATCTGCCATCTTCTATCCCCCACACCTCTGCCAGAGGTCTTATGGTTATATCAAGCTTATCATCCCCAGCCGCAGATATCTGCAATGTCCTGCCAATAACATCCGCCAGTTCATCGCTGACCTTGTAATCTTCTCCTACCTTATATCCTGCATTCAAAACTGCAAGTTCAGATCCGGCTTCCCGCCATGAAAGCACACTTTTGTTAAGAGTCTCCTCAGCATCTGCTATATCGTCTATGATACTGTCGCCATCTGAGCCATATACTGTAAATGATGCTGCAGTTCCCATCACTATAGTATTCCTGGTATACTGAGTCTTCTGTCTGTTTTTCATTCCGGTCCATATCACCATAGCGACGACTGCCGCAGCACATAATGCTGCGGCACATATTCTGATAACTTTATTCATCGTCCTGATACCTCTATTTCAGATATTCATCATGCACCTGTTCACGGAGTGAATATCTGAAAGATTTCTCATATTCTACATTCTCATTTATACTGTGGCTTACCTCTTCGAAGAAGCTCTGGTTGATTATGTCCATCGAGTAGAATATAGGATAATTGCTGTTCTTCTCCCACATCATAACACCACCGTCAACGGATTCCTTACCATATTCATCCTCGTATCTCTTCTTACAGTCACCACTGCACAGATATACATGACAGAGTCCATTCAGAGTCTTCTTGAGCA
The DNA here is from genome assembly GCA_016297325.1 of Coprococcus sp. GTDB lineage: Bacteria > Bacillota > Clostridia > Lachnospirales > Lachnospiraceae > Coprococcus. The sequence goes on from JAEDGW010000041.1 coordinate 10,304, forward strand.
TATCCGTCCTCAGTATATAACCGTCGCAGTCTATCGCCCAGTCTGGTATCACATCAGGCTTCACGATCACTATGACAGGCATATGTCTGTCCGGACTTTCAACTATTTCACTCAAACTGTCATAGTCAATCTCCTCCGGACTTGTACCTTCTTCCATAACGATTCCGGCATCCACAAATCCCACCTGATTAAATATGTCCTTCATGAACTTTGGTCTGTTATAACGGCGCTCCTTCACATTGATGGTCTCACATATATTGTTCACCGTAAGATCATATATATCCCCGGCTGCCACCATGTCCGCAGTTATATGCCAGATAACTCCGGCCTCTGAATTGCTTATATGCTGCAGATCCATATGGAAGCACTCCTCACTATGTGATATATACACCTTGTAACCTATAGCGGAATAATCCACGTTCGCAAGTTCCTCCGGCATCTGTGGAAATACCATATTGATATGCTCTCTCACCCAGTTATAAATTATCTCACAGGATCTGTCATATCCTGCCTTTGGAATTCCAACCTTGTGATTATATACAACATTCGGAACCATAGGTTTGATCTCTGTCTTGACCTCCGGTCTCACGGCAGGAACAAACTGTTCCTTGTCAAGCAGCCTTGATATATAGTCATTGTGTACTATCTCTTTATTAATAAGATATATAACTCTGTCAGGCGTAAGCTCCTTGTGATATTTCTTGTTGAGAAGGATCTCCACAAGTTCTCTCTTTGTAACCTGATGGAACTGAGCCACTATCTCCGGATTCTTGTCGAGATACTCTCTGAGTTCAGGCTTTAACGGATCCTGCGTGATCCTGAGCCTGTACTTACTCCTGATCGCATTCTCCCAGTTCTTCTCCTTGTACTGGGAATCATGTATGCTGTTGAAAATCTGCATGATGGACCAGTCGCACAGCTCAAGATTAGCTATGATACTGTTCATAACTCTGGACAGATCTTCATGCCCTGTCCACAGATCCGTCTCCTTGGAGTCCGAACCAAGTTTATACTTATAACGCATCTCATGCTCTATCTCATGCCAACCTTCGAACAGGACCGTTCTGAGCTGAACCTCAAATGTCTGATCAAACGGCTTGTTCCACACACTGGCCGGAATATTCCTCAGATATTTGCTCGGTATCCTGAATACACCGTTGCACTTCTGAGCTTCAAATTTGTTCTCCTCGTTCTTGGTCTTGGACCAGTTGTCAAGGAGGAATGTCTCCTCAAGTATCTTCTCACAGATATCCATATCTTCAAGGTAGAATAAGTTGATTCGGATACCTATGATATCCTGTATCTTTCTTCCACCTTCCTGCATGGAATACTTTCCTGTCTCAAGCTTGTGAAGCAGTGATGACTCGGATTTTATTCTGGATGTACTGTTAAAATATATACCTGCATTGTTGAGCTTTGTGACAAGTGTATTGAGAAGGCTCATCTTTACATTATTTATCTCTTCTATCTCCTGTTCCTGCAACAGCTTTTCTTCACTGTTATAGTCGTAGATATTATAATCCATTTCACCATTCCTTTTTTATGTGTTTGTTTTGCCCATTTAAAATTATTATAACATAGATATTGTGTATTTTGCTTAAAACATTATGAACTTTTTATAAAAATCAGTGCAATTCTTCTTATATAGCACCCACTTCATCCCTCAACATAAAATAATATACTCTTCTTGCGCAAATTGGGGGTTATCTATATAATTGTCTGTGTGCAAAGCACATTTATATATCTGATACAGCCCTCTTTGCGGCTGTACATACGAATGAGAGGTTAATTATGATTTTAGACTGTCAGAACATCTGTAAAGCATTTGGCACAGATGTCATATTGGACAATATTTCATTTCATCTGGAAGAAAAGGAGAAAATGGCCATCGTCGGTATAAACGGTGCCGGCAAAACCACTCTCCTCAAGATAATCATGGGCGAAGAATCCGCTGACTCCGGTCAGGTCATCATATCAAAAGACAGGACCATCGGCTACTTGTCACAGTATCAGGAGAACAATCTGAACACCACAGTCAGGGGTGTCATGATGGACGCCCTGAAACCGATCCTGGAGCTGCAGGACAAGATGAGGGAACTGGAACAGACCATGGAACATCTCTCTGGTGATGAGCTGCAGAAGACTCTGGAACTCTATAACAGATACACACATGAATTTGAATACAAAAATGGCTACAGCTGCGAGAGCGAGGCAAATGGAGTGCTGAAAGGTCTGGGCTTCTCAAAGGAGGACTACGACAGGCACACAGACTCCCTCTCCGGTGGACAGAGGACACGTCTTGCACTTGGACGTCTTCTCATGGTAAAGCCCGACATAATCATACTCGATGAGCCTACAAACCACCTCGATATGGAATCTATTTCCTGGCTTGAAGGTTTCCTTGCTTCATATCAGGGAAGTGTCATCATCGTATCACATGACCGTTACTTCCTCGACAAGATCGTCACCAAGATCGTCGAGCTCGACAACGGCCACGGCCAGGTATACGGCGGCAACTACACATATTTTGCACAGAAAAGGGCTGAGATCAGAGAAAATATGATGAAGGCATACCTTAATCAGCAGCAGGAAATAAAGCATCAGGAGGAGGTCATCACAAAGCTCAAACAGTTCAACCGTGAGAAATCCATCAAGCGTGCTGAGAGCCGTGAGAAGATGCTGTCAAGGATCGACCGTCTGGACAAGCCTACAGAGGTTGCCTCCGAGATGAGACTCACCCTGGAGCCTAACATACTGAGCGGGGAGGATGTACTCACTGTTGAACATCTGTCCAAGAGCTTTGGTGAACACAACCTTTTCACCGATATAGACATGGACATCAAACGAGGTGAACACGTCGCTCTCATCGGAGGAAACGGAACAGGAAAAACCACCATCCTCAAGATGATAAACAAGCTTGTGCCAAAGGATTCCGGAGCCATCATCCTAGGCTCACGCGTAAAGATTGGCTACTACGATCAGGAGCATCAGGTACTGACCATGTCCAATACCATATTTGACGAGATCAGCGACGCATATCCCGATCTGTCAAACACCCGTATCAGAAATGTGCTTGCAGCATTCCTGTTCACAGGTGAAGATGTCTTCAAAAAGATACAGGATCTCTCCGGTGGAGAAAGAGGACGAGTATCCCTGGCAAAACTCATGCTGTCTTCCGCCAATTTCCTCATCCTTGATGAGCCGACAAACCACCTTGATATCACATCCAAGGAGATTCTGGAAAACGCCATAAGGAATTACACCGGTACGGTTTTATATGTATCCCACGACAGATATTTCATCAACCAGACTGCTACCAGGATCATAGAACTTAAGGATAAGCAGCTCACGAATTATATAGGTAACTACGACTACTACGAATCACACAGGATCATTGGCAGCGATACATCTGGAAGTCCATTCACCTCTATAAGCGGTGGACATGAAGAAAAGCCGGCCCCAGCCGTATCCCAGGCAAAACTCTCCTGGCAGGAAAGCAAAGCCGAGGCTGCAAGGAAGCGCAAGAAAGCGAATGATATCAAGAAACTTGAAGAGGCGATAGAGAAGCTTGAAAACAAGATATCTGAGATAGATGAGCAGTTCCTGCTCCCTGAGAATGCGACAAATGTGGCACTGCTGAACAGTCTCACACAGGACCGTTCCTCTGCAGAGTCAGAGCTTGAAGAATTATACAGTAAATGGGAAACCCTCTCTGAAGAAGATTAGTATCATAAAAGCATCAAAAAAGGAAGTACAGATACAAATGTTAAAAATATCTGCACTTCCTTTTCTTTTATCTGATATGTATTATCTTCTTCGCATACTGTCCCGAAAGATCATATGCTGAATTGCTGATGTACACCTCATCGCTGCTTCCCATACCGCCCTGAAGTACCCAGTACTCAGGCTTATTGCCACTTGAGGATCCCCAGTCACGCACACTCTTCTCGCACACGCTTGATGATATTCCAAGCTTTTTCAGATATACTTTGAGCTCCGATGCGCTCTTGAATTTTCCGAAATAGATTCCCACATGTGTCGGTTCTCCATTTGTATAATACACGATCACATCTCCCGGCTTAAGAGCTGCATATGAGAAATTCTCACGGTTTGCTGTAAGGTTGTACTCCTTTGACGCCATCCAGCTTCCACCGTTTGACAAAACAGCCGTAGCTGTCACCTTCCTGAGTGCCCAGTCAGAACACATATTGCTGGAATTGATCACAAATCCTCCCTTTGCAAAGCTTGTGTACTTCAAAGTACGGTCGATGGATGGATCTGTGCTTCCCGCATATCTAAGCGCATTTGCAACAAATACATTGCAGTATATGCCGGTCTTGCCCAGGTACATTCTGGTGACTCTCTTCATCCAGTCATCATAGTCCCAGCTTGCCTCTTCTATCTTAAAACATCTGCCATAGCTGTCAAATACATACTCTACACTCTCAACTGTACGGCTGGTGGATTTCAGGCATCTGCCATTTGCAGCACTGTAATAATATACCGCCTTGCCATTTATCACGGCTCTCTTAAGTCCCGCACTGTGCTTGTTCAGCAGAGTTCCAGTGCTGTATATTGAATATCCTATACTCTTGTTGTAATACACATACTCAGTCACCCTGCCATTTGTGTCCACATAAGCAGAACTGAACTGGTCTATCGTATGCCATCCGGATGTTCTCACCACTCTTCCGGCCTTGTTGAAATAGTAGTATCCGCCTGGTACATAGAGCACACAGTTTGTCTTTGTTATCCAGCATCCATTTGAATATACCCTGTATGTATCTGCATATCCCGAAACAGAGTGTGTACTCCTGTAGAATATGATATCCGAATATCCCGTATTACCTATGTGCACAAGCAGGTCGTTGAACCCCGGAAGCCACAATGACTTTGCCGGTATCCAGCCGCTGCTGTCTGCGGTGTAACACTTATATCTGATTCCGACCGCCTTCAGCAGATATGCTGCCTGTCCATTCTTCAGGTAATATCTGACTCCGTCCGACTTCTCATACCATCTTGATCCCTTATATTTAAGTCCCTTGACAAAATAGATATATTTTCCGTTTACATTGTAGAGACCTGTCGTATCGCTATGCCACTTTCCTGACGTGTATATGTACAATCTGCCGGCATAATCTGCATTGGAGAAATTCTCCGAATAAAATACTTTTGACGCCTTGCTGCTGCTTGAAAAATAAAACTCATAGTCTCCTGTGACAACCCACTGAGACTTCAGCGCCACGCCATCGCTTCCAAGGTAATAGAAGTCATCGCCTACCTGTTTCAAGGTGTTCTTCACCGGTATACCAGCCTCATAGAAATACACCTTGTCACCGACTTTTCTCACACCGGCCTTGGCATCTCCGTTCTTGTCATAGAGAACCTTTATATTCACCACCGTGACCGCCTTATTGCGCACAAGCGTCCTGGTAGTTCCCGAGTAGCTGTAACACCTCTCACCCTGGTATGTATTTACCACATGGCCCTCAAATAACTGAAGATATTTCACAGTCGCTGTTCCAGTGCTATTTAATATATCATCCTCCGTAAGCTGAGTGACGGGAGACGCACTTCCATATTTATACCAGCCGTCGCCCACAACCTGTTTTCCACTGACAAAATACTCATAATTGCCGTCATGGGTGAACACTCCTGTCGTCGGCTGTCCGGCCTTGTAATATGTACCCTTATAATATCCTGTCAGGCTGACCGAGTAATCCGATGCAAATGTAAACTGTCGGAGTTCCACATTTGCCCCATTCTTTACACTCAAGGTGACGCAGCGCTTCGTCGAATTATAATTCTTTGACTCGAGCATATCGAAGCTTGTATCAGTATAACTTCCGTTGTACTCCACATTGTCATCGCTGTCATCCGCAGCCACCAGATAGAACTTGGTTCCATACTTTATCAGAGCATATGTTATCATGGTGTCTGAATCTTCTCCGGATCCTATGAAATAACTTTTGCCCTCTGCAAAACTGAGTCTGAACATTCCATCGGTGGAATTGGAGAACACATACGTCTTTCTGTTTATAGTAAGACTCTTCTCCTCCACAACACTCGCCGGAACTGCTGCGTCAGTATCCGTCTGCGCAGCAAAAACTCTGACAGCGCCATATGATCCCATAATCACAAACGCCATCATGACAAGAGTTATAATGGAAAATGTCAACATGCTCCACTTGTTTTTTCTTTTATCTCTATGTATATATCGCATTCCTATATTCATATTTCCTCCTTTGAATCCTAGTCCATTCTATAGTACACGATTTTCACTGCAAGTAAAATATATAACCTGATATTTTTTTGATATAACACTCATAAGCCTCATAGCTCCATCCCTGTTGACATCGTCAAGGTTTACAAATGGATCGTCCAATATAAGCACCGGCTTTTCACCCGGATACATGACATCTGCAAGTGCTGCCCTGAGACATACACTGACAATATCCGATAATCCAGAGCTCAAAGTCTCTGAATTTCTGTACAATCCATCGCTCCTGTACAATATCCCCATGTCAGGATCTATCCTCATATCCTGTGGAATATTTTCAGAGATCATAGCGCAGTAACTGCCAAATGCCTTTGCAACAGGCTGCGTATATCTGGAATTGAACCGGTCTCTGGCCTCCATCAGCAGTTCACCGGTCTTCACGACAAGATCGTATCTGTGAAGCCTGTCAGCAAGCTCATCCTTTCTTGCCTCCATGTCTTTCGCAGTCTCATCTATATCATTCAGTTCGGCCCTGAGATCTGACAGCATTCTGTCATACTGCATTACCATCTCCTGTGTATCATCTTCTATATACCTATCTTGCTTAGTCCCTCCTGAGCGCTGTGACATACGATCTTCTTTGGCCCGTTGTGACATATTTTCTTCTTTGGCTCGTTGTGACATATTTTTTCCATTTGAGTTCTGTGACATATATTCTTCTTTGGACATTTGTGACATATACTCGTCACTTGCCCTCTGCAACTCATATTTCTCTTTTCTAAGTCTGTCACATATATCTGTATACTCGTCATATCTCATCTGAAATTCCGTCATCTGTCTGAGCACATCATTTCCTGTTTCCATGCCAAACTCTATCAGATACGAAGATATCTCCTCAAACAAAACCTCTCTCTTATCATAAAGTTTTTCTACGCTGGTATAATCTATATCTGCTGTTTTTCTATTTATTTTTACAATATATACAATATCCAGTATCATACATATCCCCGCAAGAGCCATTATGATATAGCCAAGTTTTACATTACCGCCACATTTCGCAGTGACAGCTCCTGCTATCCAATTGCTACCAGACTTTGTGATGAAATAACCTGCCACAAGTACAAATACACAGATAAGCAGCACGATAACCGCTGTCTTCCTTCCACCACCCGTTTCACGTGTTGGATAGCGACTATATTTGCCATTTTTATCTCTTACATGCCCGCCATCACTTATACTCTCTATCATGTCCAGCTGAGCCTGAAGTCTGTCATACTCCCTGGCCTTTCTTGTCATAAGTGCAACCGATTCTCCATCTGGAACTTTCCCTCCAAAATATCTGGAGAGCTTCCTCTGCTGTGCAGTCAGATATCTAAGCTCAGAGTTATCCATTTTCTTCTCACATACTTTATCTCTCTGCGCACTTATCCTGTCAATTTCCCTGCAGACATATTGTCTCTTTCTGGCCTTCTCCGAGAGCTCCGCACACTCCATCTTCTGCCTGTAAAGTTCACCATTCCGCTTATTTGGCGACATTCTGTTCACTACGCTTTTTATGGTCTGACATGCCTTCTCATAGTTGTTTATATCGGAATCCGTGGCCGCTATGTTGCCTATCTTTGCATTTATATCATCCGTGGTGCCCATCTGGCAGCTATTCTGCCCTATGTACACCGTATTCTCGAATGATCTCGCATCTATCTGGAACAGCTCATACCCTATATTCTCTGTGAAATCCCTGCTGACAGCATTTGTCTCCGCATCATACAGCGCAAATGTGTCTTCACTCTTTTTACCGCCAAATGCCCTCTGCACCCTGTACACATTTGTTCCACTCTCAAATACAAGCTCTCCGCCATATGCACCGCCAGACCACGGTCTGAATCTCCGGCGCTCATTCTCTATATCATTTCTCTTTGTCTCCCCGGAAAATCCATAAAACATAACCTTAACAAAAGCGGCAAATGTTGTCTTACCCCAGCCATTCTCACGAAGTATCGTATTGACACCAGATGTAAACTCCATATCAATATTATTCAGTTTTCCAAATCCTTCTATATGACATGATATAAGTCTCATCACACATCTATCTCCTCATTTGCAAGGGCTCTTATTCCTGTCTGTATCACAAATGCTTTGTCCTCATCTGAGAGACCCTGAGCCATCACAGTCCTGACAAACTCACCCTTAAGTGTCGCATCACCGGCATATCTGAGCGGATCCACATAGAGCTTTGTCTTATCCTGTATCTCCAGATAATAAAATGAATCTCTGAACTGCTCTTCAATATACGGTATGCTTATCTCATTTTCCACATCCACACTTCCGGTAAGGCATATCCTGACCAGATCTCTTCCATACTCTTTATCTGCAGGCCTTACCTCTCCATACAACCGCTCTGCGATTCGATCTGCCGCATCATTGCTATCATAGACCGACGTCAGATCCACATCTACGCTGTACAGCCTTCTTTTCGCAAAAGGCACAAATCCAGCGTCAACCGTATGACGTCTCTCATCAACATCAAGTACCATAAATCCATGCTCACCGCACTCGTCAAAGCCCCTGCCCTCGAGGCATCCCGGATAACAATAGACTCCTCTTTGATCAAGGCTTTGAAATTTTCTTCCGTGCACATGTCCCAGTGCCAGATAATCAATTCCTCTGTTTCTGAGTCTTTTCATGCACACGTCATTCACATCACGTGCCCTGCAATATTCCTGCTCCTGTCCATGAAGCGTAACTATATTTATATCGTTCTCATCCAGTTCAAGCTCATCATATATACTGTCACAGTTGTCTGCGGTAAGTACAGCTCCAGTGATCACTATGTGGGTATCCTTAAGCTTATACTGTGTCCACTCTTCTCCAAACAAATAGAGATTCTCCGGAAGCCTCCGCCCGGCAAATATACTGTCATCCGGATCATGATTTCCCCTCAGATAGAACACATCTATATCGGCATGCTTCGCGATCTCCCCAAGAACAACATTGATGGTTGTCGCCGCCACCGTCTCCGAATCAAAGAGGTCTCCCGCTATTATCACCGCCTGTATATTATTTATTGCTGCATACTCGAACATTTTTCTGAACGTATTAAGAATCTCATTTCTTCTACTCCTGGCTCTGTCCCTACCAAGATGTGCGCTCAAGGCCGAATCCAGATGAATATCCGCACAGTGTATTATTCTCATAATTTCTAAACCTCAATTTATCTTTCCTATCTTCTTTTTGCTCTATATTCTCAATCTATATTCCAATCTATCTTTTTGATTTATATCCTAACCCTATATCCTCATCTATATTATTGATTTATATCCTAATCCTATATCCCATCTATCTCTCTAAATTTATCTGTTTCTATATTAACATAATATACATAAATTTGCCTATACCAACAAAAAAACGCCAGAAGCCTTGATTCTACAAGGTTTCTGACGCCTGTCAAACAGGGGATGAGGGAATCGAACCCCCGCCAAAAGTTTTGGAGACTCCTATCATACCATTTGACCAATCCCCTATAT
>JAEDGW010000158.1 GCA_016297325.1 Coprococcus sp.
TTCTGTATAAAACATTAAATTTATATCACGTAGGAGCAGAGTTATTCTGCTCCTGCTACTTGATTCTTATGCAGTTTTTTGGATTCTGTCAGTCCGGCAAACTGGAATTGATAAAATCTAAATTCTGATTCAATCTGCCTTTTAACCCTAAAATATCATGCCTTATTTGTTCAATGACTACTTTAAATTCCTCATCGCTTTTCCCGGTTGGATCTTCAAGTCCCCAATTATCATCAAATGGCCTGCCTATAAATGGACATCCTACATTGCATCCCATTGATATTGTAATATCCGGATCTGGAATATCACTAACCAGCTTACTGTACTGTCCCTCTGCTTCCATATCTATATTATATAATTCCTTCATAATACGAACAGCATCCTGGTTAATCTGAGGTTTTGTTTCTGTACCCGCCGAATAACTTTGAAATACATCTGATGCCAGATGCCTTCCCAAAGCCTCAGCAATCTGACTTCGGCAGGAATTATGGACACAAATAAAAGCTACTTTTTTCTTACTCATGAAATGGACACCTCTCCTTTATACATTGCTCATTAAGTTCTGTGAATCCGCATGGCATTTGTTCGTAATGCAATGTTACACCATAATGAGCATTCACATAATCGATAGCATTCTTAAACGCGACCATTGCATCTCTCTTGCAGCATCTTGGTCCGTTTATGGTTCCTAATTCTCCTATTGCTTTCGAGGTAAACTGCATATGATTTCCCCATGTTCCATCTGTTGAAAGCGGACCTGTTCCATCGATGATTGCAAGTGCAGCACCAATAGAAGTGACTGCTCCGCATATTCCCCATAAACCGCACATTGCTCCCGGCATCCTAAGTCCTTCTGCCATCAGCCTGTCCAATGCCTGATCTAAGTCTATCTCTCCACCTGCGTTTTTGTAGGCCACAAGCAAACTTGCGCCATCTAATATATGGTGTTCCGGTCCATGAATACTGACATATTCCTTCTCTGCAATATTCTTAAAAATGATAACCGGATTTGTTTCCTGTTCTTTCTTTATATCTTTTACAATCAGTTCTGCTTTTTCTCTTACTGTCATAGAAATCTTCCTTTCGTCTTATTAGCTATTCTTAATCAGCATTGGGTAAATCATAACTCACATGTCAAACTGCCAATATAATTTTTGAATTCTATTAAAGCTTCACAATTCAATGAATAATGATGCCATTTGCCTTCTTTCCGGTCATTAACCAACCCACACTCCACCAGTATTTTCATATGATGAGATAATGTAGGCTGGGTAATGCTAAATCTCTCTAAAATCCTGCATCCGCATTTCTCTCCATCTGACAACATCTGCGCTATTTCCAGTCTGTTTGAATCTCCAAGTGCTTTGCATATTAAAGCAACATCTGTTAACTTCATTTCATTCACCTCACATTGATAATCATCTATATATAGAATTAGCACATATATAGATGAACGTCAATGTGTTTTGCAAATATTCTAAAATTTGTACTTATAGGCTCAGCATAAGCCCCAAATATCATGTGTCATATATTATTAATTGACACCCTACCTTTTGGATTCCCGCGCCAGAAATACCAGACTGACGGTAAGCGTCACAGCCTCGGTCACAGGTGCAGCAAACCACAAGCTGTTGCCACCGGTCAAAACTGGGAATGTCAGTATACACACGCTGATGAGTATGGTGTTTATTCTGCCTATGTTATTTGCTCCGTAGTTGGTCGAGATCACAGGTTGCACAGACTGACCAACTACTTTGCCAATGATGATGGCATCAGTCAGGGTGTATATGGACATGACCATGGCACTTCCAAGGAAAGAAATGAGAAATTTGAAGTAAAGCTTTTTCAGATCATCTCTTAACAGGTCCATTTGTAAATCTCCTTAACAAAAATAGTTCATAATTGAAAAGCATTGAAAATCGGAAAGACACATGATCGCGGGTACACATTAATCTGCCAGCCGCATAAAAAAAGAGCCAGATAAGATAAAGTATCTTATCTGGCTCATGAAAATTCTGATATATTTTTATCGCGATTCATGTTCCATCCGGGAATCCTGCATCTGCAGAACAACTTGCAAGGTATATTAATATTCAACATACCGTCCGACTTGTGTTATTATAACAGGAGGCATAAAAATGTCAAGGGACTATTTACGGAGACAGACGGAGACAGACATAGCTATGGAGGTAAGAGATAGCATAGAAAAAAGACGCAGTATTAGAAAGTTTAAAGATATCCCAGTGGAGCCGGCGATTATAAGACAGCTTATCGAGGTGCGGCGATCCAGAACCTGTTGCAGAGAATCCGGAGATGCGGCCTGGAAAGAAAATGGATGAAGTGCTGGAATACAGATAATTACAACAAGGAGGACGTACAGCCATGTCACTGGAAAAGGCAGAAAAGTTTCTTGAAGATAAAGGATATGGAGACAGGATCATACTTATGGACGCTCCGACGGCAACTGTTGCCATGGCGGCGGAGGCGCTTGGAGTTGAGCCGGGCATGATCGCTAAGACCATGGCGTTCATACAGGATGACAAGATAGTACTCATACTCACCGAGGGCACAGCCAGAGTTGACAATAGGAAATATAGAGACAGATTCCACGTCAAGGCGAAGATGGTGCCATTTGATAGCGTGGAGGAGCTTGTCGGACATGCACCGGGCGGAGTGTGTCCATTTGGCATAAATCCGGGGATAGATGTATACCTTGATGAGAGCCTCAAGAGATACGAGAGGGTTTTCCCTGCGGCGGGCAATGACCACAGTGCAGTGAATCTCACCATCTCTGAGCTTGAGGATGCATCTGGGGCTGCCGGCTGGGTTGATGTGTGTAAGGAGCAGGAGAAGTAAGCTGTTAATCAGGTTAATATGAGTATGCGGATGGTGCTTATTATACGAATTAAGTATTTGGGAAAGGAAGAAAGGGTGTATGGACATAACGATGCTTGGAACAGGAAGTGCACTTGTGACAGAGTATTATAATACATGCTTTGTGCTGTCAGATGGAGATGAACATTTTCTAGTGGACGGCGGCGGTGGTAACGGCATACTGTCACAGCTTAAGAAAGCGGGTTTTAACTGGCAGGACATGAGGACAATATTTGTGACGCATAAACATGTAGATCATATACTCGGCGCGGTGTGGATGATCCGCATGATATGCCAGCATATGAAAAAAGGTTCGTATGAAGGCGAAGCCGTTATATACGGACATGACGAGGTAATCGCTTTACTTAGGGAGATGGCAATGCAACTTCTTAATAAGAAGGAGACAGTATATATTGGTGACAGACTTCATCTGGTTGAGGTGAATGACGGCGATACGAAAGAGATAATGGGCAGAAAGGTCACATTTTTTGATACTGGTTCAACTAAGACAAAGCAATTTGGATTCTGTATGGATATGGGTGATGGCGCGAAAATTACGTGCTGCGGAGACGAGCCTTACAATGATTGTGAGGAGAAGTATGCGAGAGGTAGCAAATGGCTGCTCCATGAGGCATTCTGCCTGTATTCCGAGACGGATATATTTGATCCATACGAGAAACATCACTCAACAGTCAAGGATGCCTGTGAACTTGCAGAAAAGCTTGAAGTTCAGAATCTGTTGCTATATCATACAGAGGATAAAAATATAACACATAGAAAAGAATTGTACGTGGCAGAGGGCAAAAGGTATTACAGTGGCAACCTGCATGTGCCAGATGATTTGGAGAAAATAGGACTTTAGAGATGGGAAGGAAAGAATATAGTCAAAATCTGAGAGAAATTAGAAGATGAATGACTTTCTTGAACGATAGAATTGTTTGAAAATTCAGGCAACTAGAAAAGAATTTGCTAAAGATAGGCGATAAAAAGGAGAGATCGAAATGTACAATCCAATAAAAGAACTGACTAAGCGGGAATGGCTTATCTGGCTGAGTTCTCTGGCTATAGTGCTGGTGTCGAATCTTCTCACTGCAGATCTGGACATACTTACACTTGCGGCGGCACTCATAGGCGTGACATCGCTTATATTTGCGGCAAAGGGAAATGTGTGGGCGCAGATATTGATGGTCGTATTCAGCATATTATACGGTATCATATCCTTCAGGTTCCGTTATTGGGGGGAGATGATAACCTACCTCGGGATGACGATGCCGATGGCTGTGTGGTCTGCCATAACGTGGTTTAAGAATCCGTCAGAGGGCAACAGCAGTGAGGTTGCCATACAGAAACTGACAAGAAGACATGTGATATGGCTCACTGTCAGCACGGTGCTTGTAACGGTTGTATTCTACTATATACTGATGCTGCTTGATACACCGAACATAGTGTTCAGTACCATATCAATCGTCACAAGCTTCCTGGCGGCTGCGCTCACAATGCTCAGATCGTCATATTACGCTGTCGGATATGCAGCAAATGATGTGATCCTGATAGTTTTGTGGGTTCTCGCGTCACTTGAGAATCCGGCATATATTCCTGTAGTTGTAAACTTCGTCATATTCTTTGTGAACGATATGTATGGCTTTGTGAGCTGGAAAAAGAGGGAAGTGAGGCAGGCTGTGGATTTGTAGGAGATAATTGCAATATCACACTGAACTGCTTTATATGTTCACAGTGAGCAGGCAGACAGAATGATAAAAGAATAAATAGAATATAAGTGAAATATTATCATAATAGGAGGACGCACAGATGAATATCAACATAAGAGAGTACACGACAGAAGATGCAAAGTCAGCATCAGAGATATGGAATCAGGTTGTTGATGACGGAGTGGCATTTCCACAGGAAGAAGA
>JAEDGW010000042.1 GCA_016297325.1 Coprococcus sp.
TGCTGTATCCATTTTAATAGACCATCTGCATCCATTTCACCTGAGGCAACAGACAAAATTGTGGATATTAATTCGTCATCCTCATAGGAAAGAGTAATGCTGTTGAGGTTAAGAAATACTAACATTGCGTGGGTTCCGATTCTTTTGTTACCGTCGATGAATGGATGGTTTCGTATCAGACCGAAACCAAGACGGACGGCTTTTTCAAGTACGGTAGGATACAAATCCTGACCGGAAAAAGTCTGGAAAGGTGTATTGACTGCAGAATCCAGAAGACCTTCATCACGAACGCCATCAGAGCCGCCTGACTCAGCTATCAAGACTGAATGAAGCAGCAGAATCTGTCGTTTTTTTAGTATTTTCATTTCGCAAGTTCCTCGTAGACGTGTTTGTTGCGCTGCATCAGTTCTTTAGATGCTGTCAGCACATCATCATCTGATGCTGCCTGCATAGAGTCGGCCTGATTAAATTCGTAGATGATATATCTTGGAGCATTATTTTTCATAATCACAGCTGAGCCGTATTGGTCCACAAGACGAGCAACTTTAGAAAAATTCTGGTTCGCAAGGGAAATAGGAATGATTGTATCAGTGTTAATATTCATAGTGTGCCCTCCTTTTTGTTTATAGTATATGCAAATTATAGGATAAAATCAACCTAGAAATTATTGAAATTTTGGTTTGAACTTGGAAATCAGATTCTTTTCTGCTTGTAAGAAAACTTTGAGTAAATGGCACATGGCAATCAATTCAAGCCTAATCCTTAACAATGCAAGCCGGAATGGAGATATTGGCTTCGAAAGCCTTACAGAAGCAAGCTGAAAAATCGTTAAACGGTTGTTTCCGTTGGCTTATGGTCGAAAAAGTATCATCGTTCAGTAAGAAACGTTCCTTTATTATTACATATGATTATTTCTTCTTTTGACTTTTCTTACTCTTTTCAGAATATTTGTCATTGATTCGTTCTTTTATCTTATCATGTTTTTCTGACACTTTATTTTTGGCTGACTTCTTCTTTCCGGATTGTCCATCATTTGACTTCTTCTGGCTTTCTTTCTGTCTGCCATCTTCTTTGTTTTTGTCTGGCTTTTCACTGGTCATAGCATCTATGGCTGGCGTGCTCTCAGACTTTAATGTATCAGGTATATCAGTTTTTTCATCGGCTGTTGTTATCTGACGCAGCTCCTTCAGGCTGTTGTTAAATCCTTCTGTTATAGGATCTGCATACATGGAAGAGTAGTAAGCGTACAGGGCTTTGTATTCCTCGGAGGTCTTGTAGCCGGTGATATAGATATGACCGTGCATCTCGTCCATGTGTATTCCACGTATCTTCTTGGCTATATGAAGTCCGATGTTCTTACAGTGGCTTCCGATACGGTCGAGACTTGTGAGTATATCTACAAGGGCAAAACCACCCGGTATACCGCATTCTCCGACCTGGAGTCTTATTACGTGATGATCTTTTATGAGCTCAGTGATCTCGCTTATGGTCTGTGCAAGAGGCTCTATTCGGGATATTGCCTGAAGATCGTCTTCTTTGAACGCACTGAGTGTCATATCTATGATATTGTCAGTAGCTTTAAGTGCTGTCTGTATCTCTTTCATTCCCTGATCGGAGAAGTTTATCTTCTGGTCGATGATGTTTCTTGACACAACCAGGATGTTCTCACAGTGGTCTCCGATACGCTCCATGTCACTGAGACTGTTTAAAAGCTCAGATACATCAAGTCTCTCTGATCTGGACATGTTGTTCTGAGATGTAACTTTGAGAAGGAAGTTGTTCAGAGAGCTCTCACATTTGTCGATGAAATCCTCATTTTCTTCAAGCTTTGCAGCGTATTCTTCATTGTACTCAGATATAAGTCCGCAGGCGAGTGAGAAGTTCTCACGTATACAGTCTGCCATGGCAAACATGACGTTTCTTGCCTGTGAGATAGCAATGGCAGGCGTCGAGATAAGTCGTGGATCCAGGGATGCAAGTTCTTTGTCGATCTTGGATTCTTCGTCGTCCTTTATGATCTTTCCTGTGAGCTTTGCCACCTGATTTGTAAATGGCAGAAGTATGATACTTATGATGAAGTTGAACAGGAAGTGGACATTTGCTATATTTCCACGGTTTACTACCTTTTCCATAAATGGCATATCTATAAAGAGCTGGAGCCCGTATATGACAACTACAAAGAATACTGCGCCAAATATGTTGAAGAGGAGGTAGGAGAGTGACACTCTCTTTGCTTTCTTGTTCGCACCGATTCCTCCTAAAATGATGGTCATACACTTACCTATATTCTGACCGATAATAATAGGGATGGCTGTTCCATAGGTTACGACTCCTGTTGATGATATAGCCTGGAGTATACCGACAGAAGCGGATGAACTCTGTATGATGGCGGTCAGTACGAGACCTATGAGTATTCCGAGGAATGGATTGTTGAATGATGTGAACAGATTCTGGAAGCTTTCTGATTCTTTGAGTGGTGCAAATACTCCCTCCATGGTGTTCATACCGAGGAAAAGTACGCCAAGACCCACAAGAATGCTTGCGACATCGCGCTTCTTGTTGTTCTTAGTGAAAAGTATGATAAATGCACCTATACATATAAGAATAGGAGCAAATGATGACGGTTTTAATAATCTCAAGAAAATGTTGCTTTCGCCGAGATCTCCAAGACGGAGAATCTGTGCCGTTGCGGTACTACCTATGTTTGCACCGAATACCACCGGAATAGCCTGACCGAGCTTCATGATACCGGCATTTACAAAACCAATGAGCATGATGGTTGTTGCAGCCGAGCTCTGTATGATGGCCGTGACGGCGGTTCCGAGCGTAAATCCTTTTATATTGCCGACTACCTGATTCTTTCCTGTTGTCAGCTTTTCAAGAACTTTTTCAAGACTTCCTCCTGCCAGATTCTTGAGCGAGGCACCCATGAGATTCATTCCGAAAAGGAACAGACCCACACCTCCAAGCAACGTTAAAATTGAAAACAGATCCAAGATAATTGCCCTCCTGAGTAAAAAATATGTCACCTGTGTATAATCCAGGTAAAATCAATGTAATGAATATGCAAAAGCCCATTTGCATTCGATTATATCACAACAGTAGTTTTTGTACTATTGAAAAAATAATGCAATTATTAGAAACATTTCGTCAAATGTAACAATAAATTAGATGGTGGCGGTTATTCTTCAAGTATGATAAAATGGGTTGACGTTCAATTTAGGAGATGTGAAAGATGTCGATTTTTACAGATAAGAGAGTATTCGGTATAAAGAGAAAGAATTCCAGCGGTATAGCTACTGCAGGCCAGGTATGCGCGAATGATGTCATACTCTGGGTCATCTTTCTCCTTCCTATAAATATAGTGCTCCACGGTGCCGGTCAGTGTTTTGTGGCTATAGGACTGTTTGCGGGAAATGTCATAGGATGGATATTCTTGTCCAAGAGGATGAACTCGTATGTGGAATTTTCTAAAAAGAAGATACACAATGCACCTGAGCTATTTGCTGCAAGATATGACTCGTGGATACTGAAGGATCTGGTCTCAGTGGTGTGGATCGTGACTCTTGGAGCAATACTTGTATCGGTGCTCAGGGTAATAGTGTCAGTTGTGGCGTATTTCATGGACATGGATGAAAGTCTGTGCCTGGCGGCGATCACGGTGTGCCTGGTGCTTGCAACTATATTGGTTGACAACCGGTTTATGGGTATCATAAAGACAGTTGTATTTATCCTTGTCATATGCGTATGTCTTGCCATGATAGGGCTTATTTTTTACAGGATAGACGTGTATGAACTGCTGGATAATTACAGACGGTCAAGACTGAGTGGGGGTACAAGCATATATCTGAACATCATGTATTATGATGGAGAGCATATCAGTGTTGGAAGTGCGGTATCCATGGCCGGGGTAGGCTTTGGCTGTATCGCAATGCCGCTTATGTACAAGGGGGTTATAAATATCCGGGATGTGAAGGAACTTGATGCGGGAAGAATATGGGCCATAGTGTTTGAAGGACTCACGATCCTGTCCAGCTGTGTGCTTGCAATGCTTGTGGTTCCGGTCCTTTACCCTGAACGTGTGTACTCAGGAATGAATTCATTTCAGGTATACAATATGCTTCTCAAAAAACTCCTTGGAAGTGGCACTGTGGCATATGTTGCAAGATTTTTCATGCTTATGGTGTTCGTGCTTGCCGTTGTTGTCATGATGGAATCACTTATGAGAAATATATGTGAGCATATGAGAGGAATGGTGCCGTCTGTATTCAAAGATTACAGTTATGTGAAACTTCTGGTTGATATAGGAGTAGTAGTGATCACAGGTATCGCATTGTTTTTTGTGGCAGAATGTGCAAAGTACAACCGTGAGATGATGATAGCTCACAGCTGGGGACTCTGCGCGGCGGCACTTGCAGCGCCGCTCATATTCACGCTTATGTACAGAAATTCCACAAGATCCGGGATGTTTGCCGGCATTATCTCAGGTATAATTGCGTATTTTCTGTGGCAGTATCTACCTATTATAGATAACGGCAGTCTGTCTGAATATTTTTCACTGAGCGGTGATGTGCCGGGATTTCTGGTAAGTGCACTTTTCTGCCTGGTGGTGAGCGCTGCAACGGATAAGAACAGTGAGGATGAGCTGAAGGTATTTGACAGGATGAGGGCAGACCAGTCGTAGAAGCGGAGGAAGATCCAGGTTGATTTACAAGATAGCGTGTGTCGGACGTATAAAAGAAGATTATTTTACAGAATTGATAGACAGATACCGCAGGGAGATAGACAAGAGGGACAAGCTTGTTATATGTGAAGTCCCTGATGAGAGGATCCCGCAGAAAAGCGGTGAAAAGGTCAATTCCATGATAATACATGCTGAGACCGAGAGACTGAAGAATGTTATATCAAGGGACGATTATGTGATAGTGCTGTGCATAGAGGGGCGAAAGACCGCCACAGAGGAGCTTAAGAGCAGGATAGAACGTGCGAAGCAGCAGGGATATGGTACGGTTACATTTGTCATAGGGGGATCCCTTGGTCTTGATCCGGATATCATAAGGATGGCTGACTATAAGTTCAGCGTGTCAGAGATGACATTTCCCCATCAGCTCATGAGGGTTGCTCTTGCAGAGCAGCTGCAGATCATATCTTCAGGAATGTGAAGATATGTATTTGGATGTGATGGATGAAATGTCACTTGTGATAGGTTATGTTATTTAATATGGTGAATGCCCGGTATACCTGTTCTGAGAGCAGGAGAGCAGACATCTCATCGGATGGGGATATGGAGCAGAGTGAGAATTCTTCCATGCCGGAAGTTAGTCCGCTGTCATATCCTACATAATAATTGATCTTTGAGATCCCGCCCACTGATACGTCATTTATCTGCTTTGCATAGTCCTCGGATGATATGGTGAGATCATGTGACAGATAATAATTTGCAGTGTTTTTCCCGGATGTGAATTTTATCTTGTTCGGGAGACATACTATTTTGAGATTGCAGTATGGGGATACCCTTTTCTGATACTCAGCCATCGCTTTCTGGCATAAAGGGTTGATTTTTTTCTGATTAACGTATATGTTTATATCCATGTGATTTTCTCCGGTTGTAGTATTGGTGGCAGACATCATCCGCCGGACGACAGTTACATTATATAATAAATGATCATATTTACATAGTAGATAATATCACAAATGTGGAGGAAGTTATGCATAAGAAATTACTTGCCCTTGATATTGATGGAACACTGACAAATACTAAAAAAGAGGTTACGCCAAGAACCCTTGAAAAGCTTATTGAGGTTCAGGAGGCAGGACACATAGTTGCCATAGCATCGGGAAGACCGCTCCCAGGAATCAGAAAGATAGCGGACACGATAGAGCTTGGGAGATTTGGCGGCTTTGTTCTTGCATTTAACGGCGGAAGGATAGTGAATTACAGCACGGGAGAGGTTGCGTACCAGGCTGTGCTGGACAATGATATAGTCAGAGAGATATATGATTACTGTATAAAAGCCGGATGCGGAATGGTCACATATGACGGCGACAGGGTTATAACCGGAACGGACATAGACGGCTATATGACATTTGAGGCGAGCATCAATCATATGGAGCTGGCCAGAATAGACAACTTCCGTGAATATATTGATTTTCCTCTGAACAAATGCCTGATAACGGCTGCGCCTGAGAAAGCAGAGAAAATAGAACAGGAACTTTCTGAGAAATTCGGTGACAAAGTTACCATATTCCGTTCGGAGCCTTACTTTGTGGAAATCATGCCGATGAACGTCCACAAAGCAACGTCCCTTGAGAAGCTGCTCGGAGTGCTTGATATGGATGTGAAGGATTTGATCGCCTGCGGTGACGGATACAATGATCTTACGATGATCCAGTATGCAGGAGTGGGAGTTGCCATGTCAAATGCCCAGGATATAGTAAAGCAGAATGCGGATTATGTAACGCTGTCGAATGATGATGACGGTCTTGTGCCGGTGATGGACAAATTTGTCCTCGGAGACGATATAAAATAAAAAAAATGTGAATTATCTATACTTACGTTGAATTTGTAGATTGTTTGTAGTAAAATTCATTTTTGTATGAATTTGAAAGACTAATATACTGTAAATCTAGGAGAATAATATGGGAAATAATAAAGATGGCCGTGACATGGATGCGAACAAGCCAGTGAATAAGAGAGCTTATTCCGGTGAGATGCTGTTTGATGATGACGACGATTATGATGATGATGCGGATGATTACGGTTATGATGACAGCGAATCTGCGGTGACAGATGATCTTTCTGACAGCGCATTTGGACCTGATGAGTATGAAGAGGATCAGGGCGGCGATGATGTAGATGTCGATCCGGAGATGAAGGACACATATGCGTCTGACTATCAGGAAGAAGAGTATTATGATGACGAAGACAATTCGAAATATGCGGAAGATGGACAGGATATGAGTGATAAAACACGAAAGAAAAAGAACAGGGTATGGGGAATCATACTTGCCGTGGAGATCGTGGCAGCAATCGTTATAGGATTTTTGTTTGTAAAGGCGTATATCAACAACACATACAATAAGATGCAGTACAACGAGCTCAAGAATACACATATAAATGAGGACCTTGACGAGGAGACAGTAAAGAAGATGACTGGTTATACCAACATAGCACTTTTTGGTATAGATACCCGTGATTCGGGAATGGTTGATGACGGTGTAAGATCAGACAGTATCATTATATGCAGTATCAACAATGATACACAGGAAGTAAAGCTTGTATCTCTGTACAGAGACACATATCTTGAGCTCTGCAATGACAGCCAGTCATATGAGAAGGCTGCGCATGCCTATGCATACGGCGGAGCACAGGGAGCAGTCAATATGCTCAACAAGAACCTCGACCTGAATATCACGGATTATGTGGCAGTCAACTTCACAGCACTCACTGAGGCTATAGATGCACTCGGTGGTATAGATGTGGAGATCAAGGAGTCAGAGCTTTATAAGCTCAATCAGTGTATAGATGAGCAGATGGGTGTGAATGGCATCTACTCAGACTATGTATATGACACAGGTGTTGTTCATCTGAATGGTGTTCAGGCAACTGCATATTCAAGAATCAGAAGTACGGACGAGGGTGATATCACAAGAACCTGGAGACAGAGAACTGTCATATCAAAGATGATCGAGGCTGCAAAGAGCGCTGGAATATCAAAGCTTCTCGACTGCATAAATGTTGTTGTGGATGACGTGTCATCAAGCCTTACAGAGAAGGAGATCATCGACATGGCGAAGTCATGCTTTGATTACAAGCTTTCCACGACTACAGGATTCCCGTTCACGATCGCAAGCCCTACGATGGATGGAGTGAGCTACATTGTTGCCTGTGATCTTGCGACAAATGCAACAGCACTTCACAGATTCCTGTTCGACGATAACAACTATACTCCGTCAGTTACAGTACAGAACATCAGTGACAATGTTGTGAATGAATCAGGATATGGCAACACGTTGGATCTCTCAACTTTCCAGGTTGAGGATGATGTGGATTCCATTGCGAACACAGACTGATACTGATGAATCCTGATATTGAAGGAAATAATAGAATAAATTGAAAAGAACAAATAGAAAATAATACAGGGCTCTGCTTTAGCACTCGGTAGACATATGTCGGACTGATACTAAAACAGAGCCTTTTATGTTAAGCTTTGTTGGTGATGTCATGTGATATGTTTGTGACATGTTTGTGACAAGTGGTAACTTGTTGTTTGAAATATGGGATATGTATGTTATAATGAGCATTGCGGTGAAATTGGGTTTATATGTCTGTTTTGCCGTGCATGCAAAATATCAATACAGACTAAAAAAGAAAATACAAAGGATGGATATCGATATGAAGATGGATAGAATTCTGCTCAAGATGAGCGGTGAGGCACTGGCCGGTGAGAAGAAACACGGATTTGATGAGGAGACAGTCAGAGATGTGTCTGGTCAGGTGAAGCAGATCGTGGACAAAGGCATACAGGTGTGCGTAGTCATCGGAGGAGGTAACTTCTGGAGAGGAAGAACATCTGACAACATGGACAGAGTAAAGGCTGATTCCATAGGAATGCTTGCAACAGTTATGAACTGTATATATACGGCAGACAGCTTCCGCAGTTGTGGACTTAAGACACATATCATGACACCTTTTGTATGTGGCAATATGACAGAGCTTTTTGACAAGGATAAGGCCATAGCTTACATGGAGCAGGGCGATGTTGTGTTCTTTGCAGGCGGAATAGGTCATCCATATTTCTCAACGGATATGGCGACAGTCCTTATGGCCATCGAGGTACAGGCTGATGTGATCCTCTCAGGAAAGGCCATTGACGGTGTGTATGACAGTGATCCAAAGATCAATCCTGATGCAAAGAAGTTCGATACTATGAAGATGAGTGACATAGTTGACAACAAGCTTGGGGTTATAGATCTTGCATCAGCAGTTCTTGCTATGGAGAACAAGATGCCTATGATGCTTTTCGGCCTTAATGATGAGAACAGTATAGTAAAGGCTGTCACAGGCGGATTTACAGGAACATATGTGACTGCAGAATAAACAGACATTTGGATGTCTATGATCAAAGAAATACATTTAGAGATTAAATATATATTCAGGAGGAATGAAAACAATGTTATCACAGTACGAAGAGAAGATGCAGAAATCAGTGGACAGCCTTGAGGCTGAGTATGCTACGATCAGAGCGGGAAGAGCAAACCCTAACATCCTCAACAAGATCAAGGTTGAGTATTACGGTGTTCCAACACCTATGCAGCAGCTTGCAAACATCACGGTTCCAGAGGCAAGAACTCTTATGATAGCACCATGGGAGCCATCTCTTGTCAAGGAGATCGAGAAGGCTATCATGAATTCTGATCTGGGTATCACACCGAACAATGATGGAAGAAATATCATCCTGAACTTCCCTGAGCTCACAGAGGACAGAAGAAAAGAGCTTGTAAAGGATATCAAGAAAAAGGGCGAGGGAACAAAGGTTGCCATAAGAAATATCAGACGTGATGCAAACGATTCCATCAAGAAGATGGAGAAGAACGGAGACATCAGTGAGGATGAGCTTAAGGACAGCGAGGATAAGATCCAGAAGCTTACAGATAAGTATGTTGGTCTTGTTGACAAGGCTGTTGAGGCAAAGTCAAAGGAAATCCTTACAGTTTAATGAACGGTGATCGTATGAAGAGAGAGATAGACGGAGAATTATTAAACATTCCGGAGCATGTAGCTGTCATCATGGATGGCAATGGCAGATGGGCAAAGAAGCGTTTTCTGCCCAGAAACTATGGTCATGCAGAGGGTGCAAAGGCTCTGGAGGCTATATGTGAGAACTGTGCAAAGCTTGGTATAAAGTACCTTACCGTGTATGCTTTTTCCACTGAGAACTGGAAGAGATCCGTGGAGGAAGTTTCAGGTATCATGAACCTGTTCAGAAAATATCTTGTGGACAGCATAGAGCGCTCAAACAATGCGAATATGCGGGTAAGGCTTATAGGAAAAAGAGAAGGCCTTGCAGAAGATATCGTCCAGAAGATGGATGATCTGGAGCGTGAGACAGCCGGCAATACAGGGCTGCAGTTCTATATTGCCATCAATTATGGCGGGCGTGATGAGATAGTAAGAGCCACAAAGAAGCTTATATCTGATGTACAGGCAGGTTCTGTCAGTGCAGAGGATATTGACGAGTCGGTATTTGGCACATATCTTGATACGGCAGGGGTGCCGGATCCTGATCTGCTCATAAGAACAAGCGGTGAGGAGAGAACGTCCAATTTCCTTCCATGGCAGCTTGCATATTCGGAGTTCTATTTCACTGATACACTCTGGCCTGATTTTGATATGGATTCATTGGTGAAGGCTGTGAGATATTACAACAAGAGAGAGAGAAGATTCGGAGATGCAAAATAAGTATCCGGAGGGTGTTTTATGAAACAGAGAGTTATAAGTGGCGCAGTTCTTGTTATTATACTGGCCATTACATTATATTTTGGCGGGATCGTTACATGTGGACTCATGGGGCTTGTGTCACTCATAGGCAATATGGAGCTCCTCAGGGTTTACGGAGTGAACAGAAAGCTTCCTGGCATCGTGTGCTATATAGCGACGGTGGCGTATTATATAGTGATCTATATGGGAAGAACGGACATCATCATACCTATGATGGTCATATATTTGCTTGTTATGCTGGCAGTGTACGTGCTTGCGTTCCCAACCTATACTGATAAGCAGATCATGGCATCGTTTATGGACTTTTTCTATGTCAGCGTTATGCTTTCATTTGTATATCTTATCAGAGATATGAAGCATGGACTGGTTCTGGTGCTGCTCATATTTGTAAGTTCATGGATAAATGATACATGTGCGTATTTCGTTGGAAGAGCACTTGGAAAGCACAAGATGGCACCGGTGCTCAGTCCAAAGAAGAGCGTGGAGGGTCTCATAGGCGGTATAGTTGGAGCCGGTGTATTTGGCGCAGTATTTGGAATACTGTTCAACAACTATGTGGAGCATATGAATTATGCACCTGCTATATTTGCGGTGATCGGAGCTGTTGGCGCAGTTCCTGCGGTGATCGGTGATCTGGCCGCATCTGCCATAAAGAGAAATAACGACATAAAGGACTATGGAAAACTCATTCCAGGTCATGGAGGAATATTAGACCGATTTGACAGCATAATATTTACAGCGCCGATAATATACTATCTGCTTATGTATTTGCTGTAGAGATGATGGGCAGTGCTCAGTGGATTTACTGGATACTGCCTATTGTGTTTTATCTGCGATCGGCGGTTATAGGAGGAAATCATGAAGAACGTAGCGGTAATTGGTTCCACGGGATCTATAGGAACACAGACCCTGGAGATAGCAAGAGCAAATGATGACCTGAACGTGGTGGCGCTTGCTGCCGGAAGAAATACAAAACTTCTTGAAGCCCAGGCCAGAGAATTCAGGCCTGAGATAATAGGTATATGGAGCGAGGAGGATGCCAGAGGACTTCGCATAAGCCTTGCAGATACAGACATAAAGGTCGTTTCAGGAATGGAAGGCCTTATCGAGATAGCAGAGCTTGGATCCTCAGATATAGTTGTTACAGGTATAGTGGGTATGATAGGAATCAGGCCTACGATAGCTGCGATAAATGCAGGTAAGGATATAGCTCTTGCAAACAAGGAGACTCTTGTCACTGCAGGACATATAATCATGCCTCTGGCAAAGGAGAAGGGTGTGTCCATACTCCCGGTTGACAGCGAACATTCCGCCATATTCCAGTCGCTTCAGGGCAATGTACACGGTGACGTGGCGAAGATCCTGCTCACCGCATCCGGCGGCCCGTTCCGCGGCAAAGATACAGAATTTCTTTCACATATGAAGGTTGAGGATGCGCTTAAACATCCTAACTGGAGTATGGGAAGAAAGATAACCATAGACTCTGCGACTATGGTCAATAAGGGCCTTGAGGTGATAGAAGCAAAGTGGCTGTTTGATGTGGAGCCGGAGAACATACAGGTCGTTGTACAGCCTCAGAGCATCATCCATTCCATGGTTGAATACAGGGATGGTGCAGTTATTGCACAGCTTGGAACCCCTGACATGAAGCTTCCGATCCAGTATGCACTTTTCTATCCTGAGAGAAGATTCCTTGCAGGAGACAGGCTGGATTTCTGGGCCATGAATTCAATCCTCATAGAAAAGCCGGATATGGATGTGTTCAAGGGCCTGAAGTATGCATATTCTGCCATAGCAGATGGCGGTTCCATGCCTACAGTGTTCAATGCGGCAAATGAGTGTGCAGTTGCGAGATTTCTTGATAGAAAGATCGAATTTCTTGATATATATAAGATCATTGAGGAGTGTATGGCATCACACACAGTGATCCCTGACCCTGACGTGCCACAGATACTTGACACGGAGAAGTGGGTATATGATTTTGTAGAAAGCAGGTGGTAGATTGAACATAATACTTATCATACTTGTATTTGGTGTAATTATATTTTTCCATGAGCTCGGACACTTTATTGTTGCCAAGCTTAACCATATTACAGTAAAAGAATTCTCGATGGGTCTTGGACCAAAACTTTTTTCTTTCAGCAAGAAAGAGACCCAGTATTCACTCAGACTTATCCCTCTCGGCGGATATTGCATGATGCTCAGCGAGGATGAGGAGGAGAATGAGAACGACGAGAACTCATTTGATAAGAAATCAATATGGGCGAGGATGGCAGTCGTTCTTGCCGGCCCATTTATGAATATAGTGATCGCATTCATATTCTCTGTTGTGATAATACATTTCTGCGGAACAGATCCTGCGACCATTGGCAGGGTGTATAGCGATGAATTAGCACAGGAGAGCGACTATGCTGATATAGCCCAGGAATTTGGCGGTGATTATCCTGCTTCCAAAGCCGGGATACAGGATGGCGACACGGTGCTCAAGATAGGCGGAAGCAGCATCAAGAATTTCCGTGAGCTTCAGATATATCTTGAGATATACGGAGACGGATCACCTATAGATCTCACCCTCAAGAGAACTGACGGTGAGGTGTATGACACAACCGTATATCCTGTGAAGACAAGCGCAGGATACAAGATAGGAATAATAAGTGCAGGCTACAAGCTCCCGGAGAATTTTGGTGAGCTTATGAAATACTCGGCTTATGAGGTCAGGTACTGGGTAAAGGCTACATTCCTGAGTCTAAAGCTGATCGTAACAAGACAGGTAAGTTCAGATCAGGTGTCAGGCCCAGTGGGCGTTGCAAAGAGCATGAACGACACCTTCAATGAGGCAGCCAAGGTTGATGTCCTTACGGTTCTGCTCAACTGGATGAACTATATAGTTCTTTTGTCGGCAAACCTTGGAATCATGAACATGCTTCCGATACCTGGACTTGACGGAGGAAGGTTCCTGTTTCTTCTCATAGAGCTCATAACGAGGAGAAAGGTTCCGAAGGATAAGGAGAATATTGTCACAGTCATAGGATTTGTGCTCGTCATGATACTTATGGTTGTCATACTGTTTAACGATATTAAGAATGTATTTTTTAGTTAGAAGCAGCTTATAAGAGGAGGAAAGGCGCCAGTGCCATGTGTGGGTACTGGCGTTATGAATATATATGAAGACCAGAGAGATAAGAATAGGAGACAGAGTCATAGGTGGGGGCAATCCTATACTGATACAGTCTATGACAAATACAAAGACGAGTGATGTGGAAGCCACAGTTTCGCAGATACTCCAGCTTGAGAAAGCGGGATGTGACATCATCAGATGCACGATCAATGATGAGGCTGCAGCGGACGCTATTCCGGAGATAAAGAAGAGGATACACATACCGCTTGTGGGCGATATACATTTTGATTACAGACTGGCGATAAAAGCCATAGAAAACGGGGTGGATAAGATCAGGATCAACCCTGGAAATATCGGCGGACAGCAGAATCTCGCAAAGGTTGTGGAGGCTGCAAAGAAGAGAGATATACCTATAAGAGTTGGTGTCAACAGCGGATCTCTGGAGAAGGAGCTGGTGCAGAAATACGGCGGTGTCACAGCAGAGGGAATCGTTGAGAGCGCACTTGACAAGGTGAGGATGATCGAGGATCTGGACTATCACAATATAGTCATCAGTATAAAGTCATCTGATGTCATGATGTGCGTTAAGGCCCATGAACTGATCGCTGATAAGACGGATTACCCTCTGCATGTGGGTATCACTGAGTCGGGAACAGTGACCAGGGGAAATATCAAATCATCAGTTGGACTTGGAATCATTCTCCATGAGGGTATTGGAGATACCATCAGAGTGTCACTCACAGGAGATCCGGTGGATGAGATATTGTCGGCTAAATTGATACTCAAGGCTCTGGGACTTCGAAAAGGCGGAGTGGAGCTGGTGTCATGCCCTACATGTGGAAGAACAGAGATAGATCTCATTGGCCTTGCAAATAAAGTAGAGAAACTTGTCTCAGATTATGACAATCTCAATATAAAGGTTGCGGTCATGGGCTGTGTGGTAAATGGCCCCGGCGAGGCAAAAGAGGCTGACCTCGGAATTGCAGGAGGTAAGGGCTGTGGCCTTCTCATAAAGAAGGGCGAGATAGTTGGAAGATTGAACGAGGATGAATTTATACCGGCGTTAAAGCGGGAATTAGACAATTGGAGTGAGTAGAGATTGAACAACGAAGATCGTATTTGGGAACAGGAAAATATAGATCAGATGTACGCAGATCAGATGCAGGCCCAGATGGATTATGAAGCTCAGATGGCGGAACAGCAGATGTACGAGAACCAGGCATACGAGCAGCAGGTGTACGAGAGCCAGGTGTATGAGGAGCAGATGAATCCGAATATGCAGCATGAGAGTGCGTCTTATACTTATGAGGAAAAAAGAAATCCTGAAGAAAATTCTGCAGGTGACATGGAAGATGGCACTACTCAGAATGAGACAGTGAGAGAAAGCCAGGAGTATGAAATATCTTCTGAGCCAGAGAAGGCTGTAGATACTCCGGCTGCAAACAACGCTGGCGAAGCTGCGGAGCAGGCAGAACTCTTCATGAAGGTCTTCCCAGGGGTGGAGATGACGAAGGATCTTGCCGGACTTTTCACAGAGGTATACGTCACCAAGATAACTATATATGATAAGAAGAGCATTCTTCAGATAGACATAAGATCAAGGCACATAATCAGCAGGCCAAACATAGAGAAAGCTGAGGAGTGTGTAAAGAAATATCTCCAGAGCAGCAGGAGATATACGGTAAATATAAAGGAGCACTATACGCTGTCTACGCAGTACAATCTTGATGCCATAGTAAAGGCATATGAGGACAGTATACTGTATGATATAAGGTCGTTCAGCAATGTCGGTTACAGGCTGATCGCAAAGTCTGTGGGCGACTGGTACTGCGACGGGGATGCCATAACTATTGCCATAGAGGACAGTAAGATAGCAAGGATCCATGCAGATAAGATCAAGAGTTATATGGAGACTATGTTCCAGGAGAGATTCGACCTTAGTGTGAATGTGGCATTTGAGTACAGTGAAGCGGATAAGGAGAAGCTGCGAAAGGCAAGTGCACTTGTGGAGCAGCAGAAGATAGATGCCATACTCAGCAATCTGAGAGACCACGGAGACATAATCGTCGATGGAAAGGCTGTAGATAAAGACAAACTCGGAGTTGCCGAAAAGGGCAGCAAGCCTGATGATGGCAAAAAGAGTGAGGAGAAAAAGTCCCAGCCGGTATCCTCCGGGGGCGATTCCGGACAGAAGTCTGGTGGAGAAAAGGAGAAATATGGCAGAAGACGTAGGTACTCAGACGATCCTGATGTGTTCATAGGAAGAGATGTGGAGGGACAGCTTCTTGAAATATCCAGTATAAATGATGGTATCGGAGAGGTAGTCATCCACGGGCAGATCATGAATACCGAGGAAAGGGAACTGAGAAACGGCAAGATCATTCTGACTGGATACATAACGGATTTTACCGACACCATCGGTTTCAAGATGTTCTGCAGCCCTGAGGATATGGAAGTGTACCGCGAGGAGATACAGAAAGGGCAGTTCTACAGGATGAAGGGACTTGCCGAATTTG
The DNA here is from genome assembly GCA_016297325.1 of Coprococcus sp. GTDB lineage: Bacteria > Bacillota > Clostridia > Lachnospirales > Lachnospiraceae > Coprococcus. Next base: position 16,136 of record JAEDGW010000042.1, read on the forward strand.
ACTCGTATGCCAAGGAAGTCATGATATGCAGAGTGCTTGGCATGAAACACATACAGGATTTCCGTGTGCCAAGAATGGACACATACCCGGAGAAGCGTGTCGAACTTCACATGCATACCAAGATGAGCGAGATGGACAGTGTGGTTGATATAGAGACTATAGTGAAGCGTGCCAGCGACTGGGGACACCCGGCTATAGCCATCACGGATCACGGCGTTGTACAGGCTTTCCCTATAGCAAACCATACCAAGGGACTCAGAAAGGATTTCAAGATCATATATGGTGTGGAGGGATATTTTGTAGACGATCTCAAGGATCTCGTCAAGAATTCCAGAAACCAGAATATTGATTCGGAGTATGTCGTATTTGATATAGAGACTACAGGACTTTCCAAGAAGCACAACAAGATCATAGAGATCGGTGCAGTCAAGGTGAAGGATGGAGAGGTGATCGATACCTTCTCGGAATTCATCAATCCGGGCGTGCCGATCCCGTACCAGATAGAACAGCTTACATCCATCAACGACGATATGGTTAAGGATGCTCCTATGTATGATGTCATCGTTCCAAAGTTTGTGGAGTTCTGCGGAGAAGATATAGTGGTCGCACATAATGCGTCGTTTGATACAGGATTTGTCAGGAAAAATGCTGAGGAGCTGGGACTTAAGTTTGACAATACGGTGCTTGACACTATGACTCTCAGCCATATCCTGCTACCGGAGCTTGGTAAATTCACTCTGGACAGAGTATGTAAAGAGCTGAAGGTTGTAAATGCCCATCACCACAGAGCCATAGATGATGCGGAGGCCACGGCAAAGGTGTTCTTCAAGCTTATGGATATGCTGAAGGAGAAGGGCGTTAAGACCATGGATGATCTAAATGTATTGGGAAGCACTTCTCCGGACGCCATCAAGAAGGCAAGAACTTACCACGGTATCATACTTGCAAAGAATGAGATAGGCAGGGTTAATCTGTACAGACTTATATCAGAGTCTCATCTGACGTATTTTGCAAGAAGACCGAGAATGCCGATGAGTCTCATCAACAAATACCGTGAAGGATTGCTCATCGGTTCAGCGTGTGAAGCCGGAGAACTGTTCCGTGCGATAGTTGATGATGCTCCGGATGAAGAGATAGTGAGACTGGTAAACTGGTTTGATTATCTGGAGATACAGCCTCTTGGCAACAATGAGTTCATGACAAGGGATACAAGAAACCCGAAGACCATGGATGATCTGATCGGATACAACAAGAGGATAGTTGAGCTTGGTGAGATGTTCAACAAACCGGTCGTGGCTACATGTGATGTGCATTTCCTCAATCCAGAGGATTACATATACAGAGCCATCATCATGAAGAGCAAGGGATTCGATGATGCAGATATGCAGCCGCCTCTGTATTTCAGGACCACAGAGGAGATGCTGGCTGAGTTCCAGTATCTGGGAAGTGACAAGGCCAAGGAAGTGGTCATAACCAATACAAACCTGATCGCTGATATGATAGAGAGGATAGAGCCTGTCAGGCCGGACAAGGCACCACCTATCATTGAGAATTCTGATCAGACGCTGACTGATATATGTTACACGAAGGCGCATGAGATATATGGACCGGATCTTCCACCTCAGGTTCAGGAGCGACTGGACAGGGAACTTCATTCCATCATATCAAATGGATTTGCGGTTATGTACATCATTGCGCAGAAGCTTGTGTGGGATTCAAATGACCACGGTTACCTCGTAGGTTCCAGAGGTTCTGTAGGTTCGTCATTTGTGGCGACTATGGCAGGTATCACGGAGGTAAATCCGCTGTCGGCGCATTACATTTGTCCGAAATGCCATTTTGTAGATTTTGACTCTGATCTTGTAAAGTCGTACTCAGGAATGAGTGGATGTGATATGCCGGATCGTGACTGTCCGAAGTGCGGAACTCCGCTTATAAAGGAGGGACATGACATTCCGTTCGAGACCTTCCTTGGATTCAATGGAGACAAGGAGCCTGATATAGATCTGAACTTCTCAGGTGAATATCAGTCAAAGGCTCATGCATACACCGAAGTTTTGTTTGGCAAGGGCAAGGCGTTCAAAGCTGGAACAGTTGGTGGTGTAGCTGAGAAGACAGCATTTGGCTATGTGTACAATTACTTCAAGGATCACGCAAAGGAGAAACTTGAGGAAGAGGCCAAGGCATCAGGAATGAGTGAGAAGGAGATCAAGAAGTATGCGGAGGAGAATGCGGTAGTCACCAAGAGGCGCTGCGAGATGGAGCGTCTGGCGCTTGGCTGTACAGGTGTCAGGAGAACCACGGGACAGCATCCGGGCGGTATGATAGTTCTTCCGAGGCATGAGGAGATATATTCATTTACGCCGATACAGCATCCGGCAAATGATGTGAACAGTGATATCATCACGTCACATTTCGAGTACCACTCCATCGATCATAACCTGCTGAAGCTCGATATCCTGGGACATGATGATCCGACCATGATAAGGCGTCTGGAGGATCTGACAGGACTTGACGCCACAAAGATCAGGCTGGATGACAAGGATGTAATGGAACTTTTCCACAGCACCAAATCTCTGGGGATCACTCCGGAGGACATAAATGGTATACCACTTGGAAGTCTGGGTGTGCCTGAGTTCGGAACTGATTTTGCTATGCAGATGCTTATAGATGCCAAGCCTACATGTTTCTCAGATCTTGTGCGAATAGCGGGACTTGCACACGGAACCGATGTATGGCTGGGCAACGCTCAGGAGCTCATCAAGTCGGGAAAGTGTACTATATCTACGGCCATCTGCTGCCGTGATGATATCATGGTATACCTGATCCATATGGGACTTGATGCAGGACTTGCATTCAATATCATGGAGAAAGTTCGTAAGGGAATAGTAGCCAAGGGCAAATGCGACAAATGGGATGACTGGAAGGCCGAGATGGCTGCACACGGTGTGCCTGACTGGTATGTATGGTCATGTCAGAAGATCAAATACATGTTCCCGAAGGCGCATGCTGCGGCATATGTCATGATGGCGTGGAGAATCGCATGGTTCAAGGTTAATTATCCGCTTGAATACTATACGGCATTCTTTAGTATCAGAGCTGACGATTTCAGCTATGAGATGATGTGCTTTGGCAAGGAGCGTGTGCTGTATTTCATAAATGAGATCAGCAAGGTGGACAAGAGCAAGAGATCGGCAAAGGATGAAGGCAAGCTCAAGGATCTGAAGATAGTGCTTGAGATGTATGCCAGAGGCTATGATTTTGTGCCTATCGATATATACAAGGCAAAAGCGGACAGGTTCCAGATCATAGATGGCAAGATCATGCCTTCATTTGCATCCATAGAAGGAATGGGTGAGAAGGCTGCCCAGCAGCTCTATGATGCTGCCCAGAAAGGCCCGTTCCTCTCAAAGGAGGAGATCAACGAGCGTGCCAAGATAGGAAAGGGTACGATAGAGAAGATGAGCGAGCTGGGAATCCTGGATGGAATGCCGGAGACGAACCAGTTGTCGTTGTTTGACTTTATGTAGTCGTCAAAGCAAATTAAATCAATAATCTGAAAAAAGTTTGCAATTTTATAAAAAAAGTGCTTGCATTCTGCTTTCGTTTCTGTTATATTAAACAGGTCGCAAGCGAAGCGGCAGGATACAAGCACTTATGGTTCGTTGGTCAAGCGGCTAAGACGTCGCCCTCTCACGGCGAAAACAGGGGTTCGATTCCCCTACGAACTGCTAAGAACTTCAAGGTTCTACAATTTAATAATAAGACATATGGTTCGTTGGTCAAGCGGCTAAGACGTCGCCCTCTCACGGCGAAAACAGGGG
>JAEDGW010000159.1 GCA_016297325.1 Coprococcus sp.
GCAGTCTTTCTGAAGTATACGTAGTTATCGTTGATATATCCGGACTTCTGTGTCTGAGCCTGGGTAGTTGCCTGCGTTGTCGCTGCAGTTGTGGCTTTTGTTGTCGCCTGCGTTGTGGAGCTTGAGCTTATCACTATGAATGAGGCGTACACATAACCGGTATAGAGTTTGTTCTTGTATGTGAGCCTTACCCTGTACCATGTCTTGTTTGCTGTGCTGAGGATGGTCATCTTCTGGCCTCCCATCAACATGATAGGTGCACCTCCGTATGTGATAGGTGTTCCATTCGGTGTCTTTCTGAAATATACGTAATTCTCATTCTTCTTCAGATAACCGGTCTTCGTAGTTGTAGTGGTGATCTTTATGAATGAAGCGTATACATAACCGGTATAGCTCTTATTGTTATATGTAAGTTTTACCTTTGTCCATGTCTTGTTGGAGGTGCTGAGAATAGTCATCTTCTGACCTTTTCTCAGAAGGATATCCGAACCGTTGTACTTTATCGGATTCCCCGATGGCGCATCCCTGAAATATACATAGTCAGATGTGAGAGTTCCCGTGGATGCCGCTTCCGCACGGTTGTCTCCCACGTAGAATGCCGCTATAAGTATGCACATGACTGCCCAGAGCAGTGTTATGAGTGAAATTATCTTTCTAGAATTCTGATTAGTTTTCTCCATAAGTATTCCTCCAAATCTATGTTTAACCGTAAAAAAATATACATTTTCTCAAAAAAACAAAAATCATATCTAGTTTACCATAATTGTTGCAAATGAGCATCATTTTTTGCAAAAAAAGATATAAAAAACTAATAAAATTGTAACAAAAAGAGACCGCATAAGCGGTCTCCTCATCACTGTCTGTATATCAGCTCACACGGAGCTTAAATTTCTGGATTTCTTTATCTGTTTCAACCTTTTCTATGAGTGCTCCAAGGCCGCGAAGCTTCTCATCGAATTTCTCATAACCACGCTGGATATACTTTATATCTGATATCACAGAGAAATCGTTCGCAACTAATGCTGCGATCACAAGTGCGGCTCCTGCTCTGAGATCAGGTGCTGCCACATTCGCTCCAGAGAATGTCTCCACACCGTCGAGGATTGCTGTGTTGCCTTCTACACGTATATGTGCGCCCATTCTTGATAACTCTGCCACGTATTTGAATCTGTTTTCAAATATGCTCTCGGTCACTATACTTGTTCCGTTTGACAGGGCAAGTGTGACTGCCATCTGAGGCTGCATATCCGTTGGGAAACCAGGATATGGGAGAGTCTTGATGTTGGTGGACTTCAGTCTCTTGTTGCACATAACTCTCACTGAGTCATCGTACTCAATGACAGTTGCGCCTATATCTGTAAGCTTTGAAGTGATAGCCTCCAGATGCTTAGGGATAACATTCTTGATGAGAACATTGCCCTTGGTTGCTGCTGCTGCCACCATAAATGTTCCTGCCTCGATCTGATCGGGAATGATGGAGTAGGTTGTTCCGTGAAGTGACTTGACACCACGGATCCTGATCACATCTGTACCGGCACCCTTGATATTGGCACCCATGCTGTTCAGGAAATTCGCCACATCCACGATGTGAGGTTCCTTCGCTGCATTCTCTATAGTAGTCTTGCCATCAGCCATGACTGCGGCCATCATTACATTGATGGTGGCTCCGACTGATATCACATCCATATATATATGACTTCCAACCAGTGAATCTGCATTCACCGATATCATACCGCCTGCGACCTCGACCTGTGCACCGAGGGCCTCAAATCCCTTTATGTGGAGATCGATAGGTCTTGCACCTATGTCACATCCTCCTGGAAGAGCTACCTGTGAGTGGTTGTACTTTCCAAGCAGTGCGCCGAGAAGATAGTATGATGCTCTTATCTTCCTTATGTATTCGTCATCTACACAGAGATTATTGTTCGGGTTTATAGTTCCTCCACAGATGGCTACCGTGTGTTCGTCTATATAACGGACTCTTGCTCCGATACCCTGTATAGCCTGGAGAAGAACTCTTGTATCTCTTACATTCGGTACGTTTTCTATTGTAACTTCCTGGTCAGTCATGACTGCTGCAGCGAGGATACCGAGTGCTGCATTCTTAGCTCCAGCAATGGTAACTTCACCTTCCAGCGGACGACCGCCCTTGATAACATACTGTTCCATTTTTCACCTCTTAGATAATTCTCGGATTATCGCAACTTTATAGATTATAGCACATAAAATTGAAATGTAAACAGTTTTATGGCTTTAGTGCGCACATCTTGATGTTTCCAATATTATCCTTTTACTTGTCGGCATCGCAGTATATGCATCTGTAAATCCTTTTTTCTCTGTCTGTGAGCTTGAAAATATGCGTTATTCCCTGCTCTGTTGTCGTGATGCATCTTGGATTTGTGCACTTCTTGATACCGATGAGTTTTTCTGGAAGTTCAATCTTGCGTTTTTCGATGAGCTTACCGTCTTTTATGACATTAACTGAGATGTCAGGGTCTATATATCCGAGCACATCGAGGTTGATGTCGATATCCTGATCGATCTTCAGTATATCCTTTCTTCCCATCTTCTCACTCTTCACATTCTTGATGATGGCAACCGAGCAGTCAAGCTTATCGAGATGAAGGTCATTGTATATCTGCAGTGCTTTTCCCGCTGTTATATGGTCAAGTACAATTCCATTCTGAATACTGTCAATATTCATGATCGTTCCTCCTACTGTGCGTTAAAGTCTTTATCCAATCCCAACAGATCCATGATGAGAGCCATGCGGACATATTTGCCGTTCAGAGCCTGACGGAAATAGCATGCTCTAGGATCGTCGTCCACCTCAACAGATATCTCGTTTACACGTGGAAGCGGATGGAGGATAGAGAGATCAGGTTTTGCAAGTCCAAGCTTTGACTTGTCAAGTATATAAGTGTCCTTCAGTCTTATGTAGTCTGCCTCGTTGAAGAAACGCTCCTTCTGGACACGGGTCATGTAGAGGATATCCAGAGATCCGATAGCGTCCTCAAGAGAAGAAATCTCCTCATATGGTATATTATTCTTTTCGATGACATCTGTTCTTATATATTCCGGTAATTTTAACTCATCAGGTGATATGAGAACAAATTTGATACCCTCGTATCTGGACATGGCCTTGATGAGAGAGTGTACGGTACGGCCGAACATGAGATCTCCGCACAGACCTATGGTCATATCAGTCAGACGGCCCTTCTCACGTTTGATGGTAAGAAGGTCTGTGAGGGTCTGTGTAGGGTGGTTGTGACCGCCGTCACCGGCATTAATAATAGGAACATCTGATTTCATGGATGCCAGCATAGGCGCACCCTCTTTGAAATGTCTCATGGCTATGATATCTGCATAACAGCTCACGATCTTCACTGTGTCGCCCACGCTCTCACCCTTTGTTGATGAAGATGAGCTTGCAGATGAAAAACCGAGCACGTTGCCGCCGAGCTCCATCATGGCAGCCTCAAAGCTGAGTCTTGTACGCGTACTTGGTTCAAAGAAAAGTGTCGCAAGTTTCTTGCCCTTGCATACCTCGCTGTACTTTTCTTTGTTGTTTATAATGTCCTGTGCCAGGTTCAGTATATGGTCAATTTCCTGCACGGACAAATCCATGGGATCTATTAAGTGTCTCATATGAAAAAATCCTCCTTAAAAAATAGGATGTTAATATACCGTATTATGAATTCAGCAGAGTGTACATAACGGCCTTTTCAGCGTGACGTCTGTTCTCAGCCTCGTCGAGGATGTGGTTGAGGTTCTTGTCGATAACGCCCTGGGAGATCTCAAATCCCACATGCATTGGCATGTCGTGGAATACGATGGCCTTGCTGCCCTCTGTGAACTCCTCGTTCAACTGGTAAGGCATCATCTTTGCAAGAGTCTCTTCCTTCTGCTGCTTGTATGCAGGATTGTTGAAGAACTCCATGTCAACCCATGTATCTGTGTAAAGGACATCCATATCCTTTGCATATTTCTTTGCCTCTTCCATGCTCATGGCAGGATCAAGCTCAACATAGTGGCCTGTTGCCTTTGCCTCCTCGAAGAAATCGTCGCCACATACAGTGTTGTTTACAAGTGGTGTAAGTCCGTAGATGGTTCCCTTCTTCATCTTTGCAAAGAACTCAACAAGTGAGTTGAATACGTTGTTCTTGGCACCGATGTACATGAGCTTCACATCGAGGCTTCCGAATTTCTCTATGATAGTGAGGGCATCTGCCAGAGTCTGGCATGGGTGATATGAACTGTCACATCCGTTGATAAAAGGAACTGTCACATTGTTGCCGAACAGCTCAACTGTCTCGTTCTTGACAAGACGGGCCATGATGATATCAACGTTTCTGCACACATACTTGATCTCAGATACAGGCTCTCCAAGTGTGAAGTTGGAATCCTTCCAGAGCTGATTGTAGTATGTACCGCCGAGCTCGGTGATTCCTGTTGTAAATGAAAGGAATGTTCTTGTTGATGTCTTCTCAAAGAGAGTGTAGAGCTTCTTGCCTTCCAGTGCGTGTGCGTACTTCTCAGGATTCTTCTTCATGTCCAGTGCAAGGTTTAAGATATCCATGAGTTCGTCTGCTGTGAAGTTTTTGAAGTTAAGCATGTTTTTCATATCAAATGTCCTCTTTTCTTTTATTGTTTTATAGATATGCATAATCGGTTTTACTGTATAATAATATAGAATGATCGCGATTCTGCTGCTAAAGGTTTATTATATAGCACATATATTTAAAAGTAAAATATCAAATGGTGATTG
>JAEDGW010000160.1 GCA_016297325.1 Coprococcus sp.
AGCTACGTCGCTGTGACTGTTTTTTTGTGGTCACGCTACATTTGCATCATAAAAGGAAAGGAACGAATCTACATGAAAAATATTATTTTTGACATAGGCATGGTACTTATTGATTTCCACTGGGCCGTTACCATGAAGAAGCTGGGAATTCCGGACGATGTCATCGCCCATCTCGACACCCACATGGTAAACCACCCTCTCTGGCGTCACTTCGACCTTAACGACATGGACGAAAGCGAGATTCGTGCGGGCTTCAAGGAGATTTCTCCTCAGTATGCCGACTACATCGATCTGTTCCTGGATAACATGGAGGATGTGGTTGACATGTACCCGGGTGCTGACGACTGGTTAAAATCCTTAAAGGAGCAGGGCTACAACGTCTATCTTCTCTCCAACTACCCTGAGCGGATGTTCCTCCAGCACATGAAGCGTTTTTACTTTCTTCCTTACACCGACGGCCGTGTAGTCTCCTACGAGCTCAAGGTAGTGAAGCCCGACCCTGCCATCTTTAACGCCCTCTGCACGAAATACAATCTCCGTCCCGAAGAGTCCATCTTCCTGGACGACCGCAAAGAAAACACAGACGCAGCTGCCGCCCTTGGCTTCTCGGTCCTTCATGTCACCGATCCATTCGCCGCCCGCGACCAGCTGGCCGCCCTCCTTTAATGTGTCACCGGGGACAGGTTCCTTGACACACTTTTTATCGTGTGTCACCGGGGACAGGTTCCTTGACACATGTTTACATGCATCGTCGGAACTTTTATATGGTGTGTATTCCTTCACTCAGATTTGCTTCCACAAAAAAGATTCTCCATATCGTGTGATACTGTGTGATACAACAATCACGCTAGCTTAGCTTCACTTCGCCTTGCTTCTATATGCATGCGGCTCCCGCGGGCTATAAGGGCGCTGCCCGCTTTCGCCTTAGCAAGAAGCGGCGAAGTAAAGCACGCAACGCTACCGATTTGTCGTATTCACTCAGCATCACACAGCATGTATTATCTTTTTTGTGGCAGATAACACCCGTATTAAGGAATACTCACCATATAAAAGCCCCGACAAATATACTTTATTGTGTGTCAGGGAACCTGTCCCCGCTGACACACTTACACACTGACACGAAAGTGTGTCAAGGTACCTGTCCCCGGTGACACATAAATTTACAGGAAGAGGAAACTATAATGAAAAATAGCGGATTTATATGGCGAGTAGCTTTTTTCCCGATAGCTATAATATACCTTGAGGTAGTGTTCCATGGGTTTATATATGGGAATATAGATATGAATATAATATACCCTGTTGCCTTTGGTGGGGCTGCAGGTCTTGTGCTGGCACTGCTCTGTTCGTTTTTCCATAGAATTGCAAATGCAATAATCGGATACGTACTATTCACCGGAATCACTGTTTATTATGTGGCGCAGCTGGTTTATTACAAGATATTCAGAACATTCCTGAGCCTTGTTTCTATCGGCGGTGCCGGTGATGCCATGAATTTTAAGTCGGTGATGTTTGCAGCAATAAGAAGCAACTGGTACGCTATAGCTTTGCTCATGCTGCCACTCATTGTTCTCGTCTGTATGAATGTGTTTTTTGTTTCCTTTGAGAGATATAAGAAGGGAAGCAGAGGACTTACCATAAAGGGCATTGCTGTGGAGATTTCGGCGGCAGCCATTATGTGGGCTGTTTCTGTCAGTCTGCTTGGGGCTGGCGGGACAGGTGCATTTTCGCCGTATGAGCTTTTCCATGGCACGTACGTTTTGGAGCTTTCTATGAATAAGCTTGGAGTTGTTGTTACAACCGCAAAGGATTTTATTGCTATGGCAGGTGGTGACAGCGGAGCAAAGACCTTTGATATGGATGAGCCGGCAGACACGGTTGTAGCAGAGCTTAATATGACGGATGACGGTATAACTGATGACACTGAAGAGAGCAGCCAGGCTGCTGCCGGTGATAATTCAGATACAAAAAGCGATATCACAGAGGAGCCGGAAGAAGAGATGCCTGTCCCTCAGGTAGATGAAAGTATCGATTTCTACAAGCTGTACAGCTCCACGGACGACGAAACACTTAAGAGTATATCGGCATATCTTTCTAAGGTACAGCCTACATATAAGGACGAATATACGGGTATGTTTGAAGGCTACAATGTGGTGTTTGTTACCGCGGAGAGTCTTAGCACATACGGTATATCTAAGGAGGCTACACCTACTCTTTATAAGATATATCATGAGGGCTTTGAGTTTACGAACTTCTACAACCCACTGTGGTACCACAGCACCATTGATGGTGAATATACAACCTGCCTCAGCCAGTATCCTGCTTCTTCCAAATGGAGCTTTGAGGAGTCGGGCAGCACATATCAGCCGTATGCTTTGGGAAATATTCTAAACAAACAGGGTTATCAGAGCTTTGGCTACCACGATTTTGACGCAACCTACTATGACAGAACAACCACTCACCCAAATATGGGCTATACTACGTTCAGGGCAATAGGAGCCGGTCTGGACCTTACATGCTATACTATGTATTCCGATCTCGAATGTATGGAGACTGTGTATGAGGAGTTCTCAGCCGCAGACCCGTTTAACATGTATTTCATGAGCTTTTCAGGACATTTGCCATACAACTATGACCTTCAGTATCTGTGTCTGAAAAATAGGGAGGAGGCCGAGGCGGCACTTGCTGATAAGAATTATTCTGATGAGGCTATTGCCTATGTGGCAGCGCAGATTGAGCTTGATAAGGCACTGGAATATGTGATAAATAAGCTTGATGAGGAAGGCAGACTGGACAACACCCTGTTTATTGTTGCGCCTGACCATTATCCTTACGGTCTTAGCGATGGAGTATATAACGAGCTTGCGGGAATGGATATTGAATATGATGATTTTGAGCTTCACAGAAACCAGTTTGGAATATGGAGCAGCTCCATGACAGAGCCTGTGGTGGTTGACACTCTTTGCTCTAGCGTAGATATACTTCCGACAGTATTGAATCTTCTGGGAGCAGATTTTGATTCCAGACTTCTGGCAGGAAGAAATATACTGTCTGTCCGGGAGCCCCTTGTAATATTTGCCGACCAGAGCTTCATAACAGACAAGGTAAAATACAACACAGGAACCGGCGAGGTGACATATCTGGTACCTGAAGAAGAGGTGCCGGAGGGGTACATTGATCAGGTACTTACCGATGTTCAAAACCGTCTGTATATATCAGATGAAATAATAAACTCAGACTACTTCGCCTACGTATTTGAGTAGCCCTGTTCTTTAATCAGGCTCAGCTTTTCCTTTGCATCATACATGCCAAGGTCGTACATAGCCTGGATCATGGCAGGTCTCTTCTCCAGTCTGGAGATTTCCAGAGTTTCACTTGGACGGATGACGATAACCTCACCCTTTTTCTCCAGCTCCTCCAGCTTATCAAGGGTCTTGTTGTAGTACAAATGTCTCATATAGCAGCGCCTTACGAATTCCGGATAGTCTCTGTATCTTCCGGCCTCAAGGCGCAGCATTTTATCCTCGCCCTTTCTGTAACCTGCCGGTCTTGTAAGAACAACTATGTTCTTTCTGTATCCCATTCTCCTGAAGGCACAGATAGGAATGCTGTCGGCAATGCCTCCGTCAAGGAGCTTCATGCCGCCAACCTCAACAATATTTGACACAAGGGGGAGGGACGCTGATGCCCTGATCTTATCCATGTCCTCCGGATTTCTAAGATCCCTGCACTCAAGATATTCAGCCTCGCCTGTCTCCAGGTTTGTGCAGCAGGCATAAAACCTGGTAGGATTATTCGCAAATGCTTCATAGTCCACAGGATCAAGTCTCTCCGGTATATCGTGATAGCAAAACTGCTCTCCGCAAATATCACCTGTAGTTACAAGGGAGTAAAGGCTCATGTAGTGCCTGTCCTTTCTGTATTTCAAATTATATCGAAGTCCCCTGCCCCTCTGGCCTGAGATATACGACAGACCATGAATAGCCCCTGCTGATACACCGACAACGCCATCGACAGTAATATTATTATCCATAAATACATCCAGAACTCCGGCAGTATAAATACCTCTCATACCGCCGCCCTCAAGAACTAAACCTGTTTTCGCCATGCTATATCCTCACACAATATCTATATTCTATCATCAATTATCAAGCTCCCGTATCACCTTGAGACTTCTTTCAAGGATGCCATTCATATGTGCTATGGCTGTCCCGTAATTTGTCATAGGGACCTGTGCCGCCCGGGCTCTCTGAAGCCGGCTTTCCATCTCCCTTTCATTTAACATACAGCCACCACAGTGAATGATAAGATTAAAAGCTTCAAGGTCATCCGGAAAATGACCTCCACTTGTAAATGTAAACTCCGGGTCTGTCATTGTGTATTTCCTAATCCAATCAGGAAGCTTAACCGTTCCTATATCGTCGCACTGTCTATGATGGGTGCAACCCTCAGAAATAAGAATTTTGCTTCTAAAACGGCTTCTCTTGGCTATCATATCGAGTACATATGCGCCCTCCACCGCCTGCTTTAGCACTCCCTTGTATCTTGCCATAAGTATGGAAAAGGAGGTCAGGTAAATACTCTCCGGCACAAGCTCCTTAACCTGTCCAAACACCTGCGAGTCGGTAATCACAAGCTTTACCTTGTAGTTAAGCTCCTTTAATGTCTCATGAAGCTCAGTATCTCTGCACACCACAGCCTTAGCGCCGCTTTCAAGTATATCTCTTATGGCCTGCTGCTGCGGCAGGATAAGTCTTCCCTTT
>JAEDGW010000043.1 GCA_016297325.1 Coprococcus sp.
TGGTTCCACACAGAGTTTGTAAGAACTGCGGTTCATACAACAAGAAAGAGATTATTTCAGTTGCTGAATAATTAAAAAGTGCTATAGAACAAGGGATTGAGCGATTTTTGCTCAATCTCATTCTATAGAAATAGCCCAAATTTAGCCCAATTGAATTTAACCTATCATAAAAGATCGTAAAACTAAGCTTTTGAATAGATTTGTAGATCAATTTGTATATTGGTTTAGAAATGTGTTCAAAAAAAGAAATACAGGGTATATAGATTATATATATCCTGTATTTCTTTTTTATTCGTATGCGTTTTACTTGGTAATTTCAAGTATAATATGATCAACGTGAGTGCTGTGAATATCGTCTAGCCCCATGCACTCACGATAGATTATATCAAGTGAATGAAACATTGGATAATTTGAAAAGAAGAATTGTCGATGGGAGCAACAGCAACAGTGAAAAAATCAGATTTTATAGATGCAATAGAAGAGAACCAGAAGGATGTCCGTAAAATGGTAATGGACAGTTACCATGATATTGAAAAGGGAAAAGGAAGAGATTACAAAGAGTTTTTTGCAGAATTAGAAAGCAGGTACAGGAATGCAAATGTATAAAGTTATGATACTTCCTATGGCAGAAGAAAATATCAACATTTAAGGTGTCAGGTGCAGATAAAAGAGAGAATTTGTATTTTGCACCGGAAAATTATCGTAAATATACTTGCTTTTTACAGCAGCAATGCATATACTATATCTAGTAGGTGTATCTCAGCCGTAAATGAGAAAGTTACAAAGAGAGTTTCTCTTGACTCTTATATCAAGAAAGTTACAAGTAAGTGTTTCGTCGCTTTGAGTACGAACGTAGCAGCAGGGGCAAAAAATTGTCCCTGCTGATTTTTTTTGATAGGATTTTCAACTATAGATAATATAAAATTTTATTGCTGATTGTAATGGCAATATGGAAGATGAAGGTCAAGGAAGGACAGGTATAAGAAATCTTGGACAGGTCAATGATCTTACGGTAAACATAGAGAATGTCTCAAATACTGAAGAAAATGATAATGATCTTATAATAGATACGGGAGCCTCTCCGCTTGGCAAATATATCTCTGTGCCTAGGTATCAGGCACCAGTGGTACATGCTTTTAAAATAACCAAGACAGATGGCGGAAGCACAATAAAGTATAATACATACGCAACAAAAAACGGAACTACATCTATTACAAAAACTGGTACAGTAAGGCCTACACGTATTGCCACAACAAATAAAGGATATGCCTAAGATGGATATTGTTGTCGGAGGAAAGTTTACAAAAAGTGACACAGAAAGTACAGAAGAGACAGAGGATAATTCGGACAGTGCTGATTACAAGACATATGCTATAGAAGGTACTTCTATTCAGATCCAGGGACAGCAGAGAAGTGACGATCCGGTATACTATGCTGCAATGAAAAAGTATGTGAATGATTTTTTTAGTAAAGATGGCATGACTTCAGGTATTGAGTTCGCATCTACATATAAAGGTGGGAAAGCAATTATTGTATTTTGAGGTATATCAGAGTATACTAAAAAAGGTGGTTACACGTTGTTATTGTATGGAAGGAGGCCGTTTATGAAGACTACGAGTATGTACAAAAAATTGGTTGTAATTGTTTTTGTTACTGTTTTTATGATAGGTGTATTACCGTTCACTGTATTTGCAGAGGATGCGGTCGAAGATACATCTCCCAAAGTTGTTGAAATTACAATTGAAAACTTTCCGGATAACAAAGTTTTCAATAGCGTAAAATCTTTGATATTAACAAGGATGGCTGGATTAGCCAGAGTGAGGCAGACAATGTTAAAAGTATATGGTTAGGTATGTCGATTAAAGATTGCACTGGAATCGAATATTTTACAGAGCTTAAAGAACTGAGAATTGGCAATTCACAAGACTTGAAAAAGATAGATATATCACATAACACAAAGCTTGAAGATCTGAATATAAGTTTAACCGGGATAACCAATATTGATCTGAGCCTCAATACCGCTCTAAAAAGTCTGTATTTACCTAACAATAAACTTACATCACTTGATCTTTCAAACAATACTAATCTGACATATCTTGATTGTGATGGAAACCAAATATCAGAACTGATAATCAATAAATGTATAAATCTTGAAAGTATTGATTGTAGTCAGAACCAGATTAGCGGTTATTATGATTTAAGAAACCTGACAAAGCTTGAAACGGTCAACTTTAGTAAAAATCCTGGCGCCCGGATAATGGCTGATGGAATGAGCAGTCTTACAACAGTAATTATTAGTGATACGGGCATTTCTTCGTTTAGTATTGACGATTGTCCAAAATTAAATAAATTATATTGTTTAAATAACGTTCTCTCAAGTATTGCCGTCAGCAATTGTCCAGTGACTGAACTACTTTTAGCTAATAATCATCTAGAAAATCTTGATGATGTAAAGATTAACTCTGTTCGCAAACTTGAAGTTGAGAATAATAGATTGAACAAGTTGGACACATCATCTTTTGAAAACCTTGAATATTTAATTTGCAGCAATAACGAGATTTCTTCATTGAATTTTGATAACAATAAAAAGCTATATTGGTTGGAATGTGCGAACAACAAACTGACATCACTAAAAATAATTGATGAAGGAAAAGTTCTCCAGACAGTTATCTGTTCTGATAACCCGATTGAAAATCTAGAATTATCAAGTGATAACATGCAAAATGTTGTTTGTGAAAATGCGAAGCTCACTACTACAGAAAAGATAGTTTCACCTAAACTTCTATATCTTAATGTAAACAACAACCTTTTGACTAATGTGGATATGTCTGTCTACCCGAACCTTATAGATCTTTTTTGTAATGGGAACAAACTTTCAAAGCTTATTCTTAATCCTGATATATGGCGTGTTTATTGTGAGAATAACAATTTAACTGCAATTGATGCGTCGGAAGCCACGCATATTTCATACACCTATTCAACTGATAATTATTGTATTTGGGCAAGTGGAAATGCTCTTTATATTGAACCTGATAAAAACAGGAGATACGATCTTTCCAGACTTACTGAAATATCTGGCTTTGATGTGAATAGGGCTACGAATTGGAATGGTGGCTCGGTCGATGGCAATATTTTAACTGTCGACCCTGGTGCAAAAAAAGTTACATATACATATATTATCAAAGAAAAAAACAGCCTTGGAAACCCGGTTTCTGAAACCTTTACTTTGAATTTGCCAGAAAATGAATGTACTCACACCAATACATTGGTTGTGGGGGCGAAAACACCTACATGTACTGCAAAAGGATACACAGGGGATGTCAAGTGCAAAGATTGTGGACATATCCTCAAAAAAGGTGTCAGCATTGCCGCAAATGGACACACATTAAAAACAGTAATAAAAAAAGCAACTATTACGGATGTTGGAAGGAAATCAAATATCTGCACGGTCTGCAAAAAAATTGTTTCGCAGAGCAGTATTGCCAAAGTTGCAAATATAAAACTCAATGCCACGAATTTTGTTTTTGATGACAAGATTAAAACACCGGTTGTCACGGTCAATGACTCAAATGGAAAGATATTGAAGAAAAATATTCATTACTCTGTAACCTATGCCAAGGGTAGAAAGAATGTCGGCAGATATGCGGTGGTTGTTAAACTTAAGGGTAATTACTCTGGCACAAAGATCCTGGCATTTAATATAATTCCAAAAAGAACATCAATCTATAAATTGGCGGTTGGCAAAACGCAGTTTACCGCCAAGTGGTATAAGCAGACAATACAGACGACAGGCTATGAACTTCAATACAGTATATATCCAGATATGCTCAGGGCAAATACGGTTGTTGTTAGAAATAATAAGTTGTCTTACTTAACAGTCAAAAAGCTAAAAACCGGCAAGAAATATTATACCCGAATCAGAACGTATAAAATCGTGAAAGTCAATGGAAAAAATGTTAAACTTTGTTCGGCTTGGTCAAATATCAAATCAGTTAAGACGAAGTAACCTGACAGGATGTGGTTATTCTTGCCAAGTTTTATAAATTCTGTAAAACTACATATTAAACAAGGGCAAAACCGAGCAGCAAAATGACTGCTCGGTTTTTTAATCCTGTGCATCCTGATGTGTTCAAATTGGTGTGTATTGAAATTACAATCTTTCAAATCTTTCAAGATCATCACTTGCATTTCTTCCAATATCATCACTTACATTTGACTTTGACAATATAGAAATATATAATGACTTTGTGCGTTTATGCCTAAAATTCAGGAAATTACTGTTATGAGCAGAAATCACATTGATAAATATATATACGGATAGGAGAATTACTATGGGAGACACAAGAATAGTTGTAGATGCTATGGGTGGAGACTACGCACCGGAATGGATCATCAGAGGTGCCGTTGAAGCAATTAATGAGGGGGCAAAAGCTCATATCATTCTTACAGGTAAAGAAGCCGTTATCAAGGGAGAACTTGCAAAATATACATATGATGATAGTAAGATTGAGATAAAGAACTGCACAGAGGAGATCACCTGTCATGATGCGCCTGTCCAGGCCATAAGAAGCAAGAAGGATTCTTCACTTACAGTTGGAATGAACATGGTAAAGAGCGGTGAGGCGGATGCTATCATATCAGCGGGCAGCTCAGGTGCCATACTCGCCGGAGGCCAGCTCATAGTCGGAAGATCCAAGGGCGTTAAGAGATCACCACTTGCACCTCTCATCCCTACTACAAAAGGATATTCCCTTCTCATCGACTGTGGTGCGAATGTGGATGCAAGACCTGAGCATCTCGTACAGTTCGCCAAGATGGGTACTGTATATATGGAGAATATAGAGAAGATAGAGAAGCCAAGAGTTGCCATAGTGAACATAGGCGATGAGGAGGAGAAGGGCAATGCCCTCGTCAAAGAGACATACCCACTCTTAAAGGAGTGCAAGGATATCAACTTCATCGGAAGTATAGAGGCACGTGAGATTCCAAACGGAGCTGCAGATGTCATCGTCTGTGAAGCATTTGTGGGAAATGTAATATTAAAGCTCTATGAGGGACTTGCAAAGATGCTTCTCGGAGAGATCAAAAAGGCCGTAATGTCCTCATTCAAATCCAAGATCGGTGGAGCTCTCATAAAGGGATCACTCGGCGAACTCAAGGAAAGATTCAACGCCAAGACAAAGGGTGGAGCACCTCTTCTCGGACTCAAGGGACTTGTCGTAAAGATTCACGGCAATTCACACAACGAAGAGGTTAAGAGTGCTATATTCCAGTGTATCAGCTTCAGCGAGACCGGTGTAAATGCCAAGATAGCCGAGAAGCTGAGTGAGGAGCAGGCATAATGAAAAATTATGAAAAGCTGGAGGAGAAAATCGGATACTCCTTCAAAGATGTAAGTCTTCTTGTCACCGCCCTGACCCACACTTCATTTGCAAATGAGCTTCGTGTGAACAAGACAGATTCCTATGAGAGACTGGAATTTCTCGGTGACGCCATACTTGAATATATAGTCAGTGAATACTTGTTCCTTAAAAAGAAGGAATACGAGGAGGGAAAACTGACAAAACTCAGAGCCAGCCTTGTATGTGAATTTACACTGTCACAGATATCTGAAAGCCTGGGCTATGGCGATTATGTGCGTCTCAGCAAGGGCGAGGAACAGACCGGTGGAAGAAAGCGTAAATCTATCCTGTGCGATCTGTTTGAATCCGTACTTGGTGCTATGTACTTAGACGGCGGAATGGAGCCCGCAAAGAAGTTTGTTCACAGATTTCTTTTAGATGACGTGGAGACCAAGACTTTGTTCTACGACGCAAAATCAACGCTTCAGGAATACTGCCAGAAGAATGGCAGAAGGCTCCACTATGAACTTGTGGAGGAGAGAGGTCCTGAACACAACAAGATCTTTGTGTCAGATGTATCTATAGATGGCAATGTAACCGCCAGAGGTGAGGGTTCAAACCGAAAGACCTCTGAACAGATGGCGGCTTATAAGACACTGTTACAATTAAGAAAAAAGCAGGATTAATATATGTATTTAAAAAGCATAGAGGTAAATGGTTTCAAATCATTTGCGAACAAAATAGTATTCAAATTCAATCACGGAATAACCTGTATCGTTGGCCCAAACGGTTCTGGAAAAAGTAATGTTGCAGATGCTGTAAGATGGGTTCTCGGTGAACAGAGCGCAAAGAGTCTTCGTGGTTCCAAGATGGAGGATGTCATTTTCTCAGGAACCCAGCTCCGTAAACCTCAGGGCTCTGCATATGTTGCCATCACTCTGGACAACAGTGACCACAGTCTTCCTATAGACTACAACGAGGTTACGGTTGCCAGACGTGTATATCGTTCAGGAGAATCTGAGTACCTGATAAACGGGACGGTCAGCAGACTCAAGGATGTCTATTCCCTGTTCTTTGATACAGGTATAGGAAAAGAGGGTTACTCCATCATCGGACAGGGTCAGATTGAGAAGATATTGAATGGTAAACCGGAAGAGCGCCGAGAGCTTTTCGACGAAGCTGCCGGAATCGTCAAATTCAAGAAAAACAAAGCTGCCGCAGAGAAATCACTCGAGGCAGAGAGAGACAATCTGAGCCGTGTAAACGACATTTTAAAGGAGCTTGAAAAACAGGTTGGGCCACTTAAGGAACAGTCTGAAACTGCAAGAAAATATCTTGCGTTCAAAAACGAGCTGAAAAACCTTGATGTAAATGCTTTCCTTCTGGAGATCGAGAAGATCAGGACTGCACTTGAGGAGGATCAGAAGAGACTCCAGATAGTAAATGACGATATAGAAGTAAACAAACAGGACTACGAACAGACCAAAGAAGAATACGAGCAGATAGAAAATACTATAGAACAGTTAAATTCTATCATTGATTCTTCAAAAAATGAGATACATGAGAATAAGCTTGCCAAAGAGCGTGCGGAGGGTGAGATAAATGTCATCAATCAGCAGATCATCACACTGAAGATGAATGACAAGAATATCCACGAACAGATTGACCGTATAAACAGTCAGATCGAAGCGGGTGAGCGTGAGCTTTCAGAATACACTTCCCAGAAAGGAAATCTCGACACTTCTACATCAGATGTGGAGACAGCCCTTGAAGAAGCCCGCAGGAAGAGTTCTGACATGGCAAAGTATATAGATGAATGCCAGCAGGAGATTGAAAACTGCAAGGCTGACATCATTGAATATATGCACGAGAGTGGAACTCTCCAGGCAAAAGTTGGCCGTTATGATGCCATGCTGGAGAATATTAACTTCAGAAAGACCCAGCTCAACCAGAGACTTCTCCAGTTCAAGAGCGATGACGCAGGGGATAAAAAGGAACTTGAAGAGCTGGAAGGCCAGCTTGAAGAACTTGAAGAGAATGTCAAAGTCATCCTTGCCGGACTCGATCAGGCGACGGATCAGTTAAACGACAACCAGAACAAAAATAAGACCAACAGAGAGCTTATACATAACACCAACGAGAAACTTTCTGCGACAAAATCCAAGATGGAAGCACTCCGCAACATCACAGAGAGATACGACGGCTACGGAAACAGTATAAGGCGTGTCATGGAACAGAAACAGTGGAATCCTGGCATCATAGGAGTTGTAGCTGATATCATAACTGTCAAGCAGGAGTATGAGGTTGCAGTAGAGACAGCCCTTGGAGGAAGCATACAGAACATCGTAACCGAGGATGATGCCACCGCCAAGAGAATGATCTCTTACCTCAAGACAAACCGTCTTGGACGTGCCACATTTCTTCCACTTAACAGCATAACTGACAGAGGTTCTATCCGCTCAGACGTGCTGAAGGAGAAGGGTGTTATAGGCATTGCGTCAGACCTGGTAGAGGTTGACCCGAAATTCACTACCCTGGCAAAAAATCTCCTGGGCAGGATCCTTGTGGTCGACAATATTGACAATGCCATAGCTGTTGCAAGAAAGAACAATCAGTCTCTAAGACTCGTAACAATAGAGGGAGAACTCATCAACCCGGGCGGATCAATGACTGGTGGTGCATTCAGAAATTCCAGCAATCTTCTCGGCCGTAAGAGAGAGCTCGATGAGCTGAAAGAGCAGATAGACAATCTGAAGTCCACTGCGGCAAAGGCAGCAAGCCTCGATGAGAAACTTAAAGTTCAGCGGGATCAGCTCAGAACAGATATCGACAAATACAACGCCGATCTCCAGCAGGCATATCTCAGGAAGAACACCCTGACCATGAGTATAGATCAGGTCAAGGAAAAACTTGCTGAGTCAGAGAAGGTATTTGCATCCATAGACAAGGAGATATCTGAGCTGAATAACCAGATATCTGAGATAAATAACAACAAGAATTCTCTTGCTGACAACAACAAAAAGCATGAGCAGATGAGAATAGAAGCTGAGGCACGTATAGATGAGCTGGAAAGCCACAGCCAGGAGAACAAGGACAAGCTGGCAGAGGCAAATGCCAAAGTTTCCGAGCTCATGATCGAATTCAACTCGATCAAACAACGTGACGACTTCATAGTTGAGAACATCCGAAGGATAGAGATAGACTTAGACAAGTACCGTGAAGAGCTTGAGAGCTTCACAAGCCGCGTCGAGTCTTCATTTGCCGAGATAACTGAACTTGAAGAGAAGATCACATCCATAAAGAGTGATATAGAGTCAAAGACCATACATATATCTGACAATGAGAGCAAGGTTGCAGAATTCTCCGAGAAACGTGAAGAGCTCCAGCAGAGTCACAAAGAGTTCTTTGCAAAGAGAGAAGAACTTTCCGAAAAGATAGCCGGACTTGAGAAGGATTCCTATAAACTTACTTCCATCATAGAGAAGAACAGTGAGAAATCTGACGAACTCAGCAGCTATATGTGGGAAGAATACGAGATCACATACAGCACGGCAAAAGAGATGCGGGATGAGAACCTTCCGGAACTTCCTGCCCTCAAGAAAGAGATCGCTGCAGTGAAGTCCAAGATCAAATCTCTGGGCGATGTAAATGTCAATGCCATAGAAGACTATAAGGAAGTATCTGAGAGATATGAATTCTTAAAGGGCCAGCATGACGACATCGTGAGTGCGGAGACCAATCTTGTAAATATTATCTCTGAGCTGGAGAAGTCCATGCAGGAACAGTTCGCAGAGAAGTTCAAAGAGATACAGGTTATGTTCGACAAAGTGTTCAAAGAGCTTTTCGGCGGTGGCCGCGGTGCTCTGGAACTCGTCGATACCGAGGATCTTCTTGAGACAGGTATAAGGATCATTGCACAGCCGCCTGGAAAGAAACTCCAGAACATGATGCAGCTCTCAGGTGGGGAGAAATCTCTGACCGCAATAGCACTTCTGTTTGCGATCCAGAGCCTGAAGCCATCGCCGTTCTGTCTTCTCGATGAGATAGAGGCCGCCCTGGATGATTCAAATGTCAGAAGATTTGCGAAATATCTAAACAGACTCACCAAGGATACACAGTTCATAGTTATATCCCACAGAAAGGGTACTATGGAAGCTGCGGATATCCTGTATGGTATCACCATGCAGGAAAAGGGTGTGTCAACCCTTGTATCGGTAAATCTTATCGAAGGGGATCTTGATAAATAAAAATCACCGGCGCCGCCATACGTGGTGCCGGCAGCTTAAAAAGGAGGTTCAGTATGGCTGAAGAGAAGGAGAAAAAAGGATTCTTTGCGAGACTCAAAGAGGGACTTACAAAGACACGTAACAGCATAGTAGAAAGCTTCACAGACGTATTTGGAGCATCCCATATTGACGATGATTTCTATGAGAGCCTTGAGGAAACTTTTATCATGGCAGATATGGGTTATGAGACCACCGAGAATGTTATAGAGGGGCTCAAGAAAAAGGTTGAGGATTCCCATATCAAGGAACCTGCTGCCTGCAAGGAACTCGTCATCAACATAATCAGAGACCAGATGTCTGTAGACGAATCAGCATATGATTTTGAGAATAAGAAATCCGTTGTTCTGGTCATCGGCGTAAACGGTGTTGGAAAGACAACAACCATAGGAAAGCTTGCTGCCCAGTACAGACAGAGAGGCAAGAAGGTTCTCATGGCCGCCGCAGATACATTCAGGGCTGCTGCCATAGACCAGTTAAAAACATGGGCGGACAGAGCTCAGGTCGATATCATATCACACAGTGAAGGCGCTGATCCTGCAGCGGTTGTATACGACGCTGTAGCTGCTGCAAAAGCAAGAAATACAGACATTCTTCTTGTGGATACAGCGGGAAGACTTCACAACAAGAAAAACCTCATGGACGAGCTTGCCAAGATGAGAAGGATCATCACAAGAGATTACCCTGAGGCAAACGTCGAGGCTCTCATAGTTCTTGACGGAACAACAGGCCAGAATGCCCTTGAGCAGGCAAGACAGTTCAGCAATGTAACAGAACTTGACGGAATCGTCATTACAAAGCTTGACGGAACAGCAAAGGGCGGTATAGCGATAGCTATCCAGGCAGAGCTTGACGTACCAGTTAAATTCATCGGAGTAGGAGAGAAGATCGGAGATCTTCAGAGATTTGACCCTCAGGCATATGTAAATGCTCTCTTCGCCGATTTCGACGAAGATAAATCAGAGATTGATATGCTTATAGGGGATGATATGTAACCACTATAAAAATAGAAAATACAAAAGGAGACATAACCAGATGGCAGAAGAAAAGACAACTGACAAACTGACACTTGCAAAATTTGAGGAAGCCTACGACACAGTCCAGAAAGTCGTACTCCCAACCAAACTTATATATAGTGATTATTTCAGCAGCATCACAGGTAACAAAGTTTATTTCAAACCTGAAAACCTTCAGAAAACTGGTGCATATAAGATCAGGGGAGCGTACTACAAGATCAGCACTCTTTCAGACGAGGAGAGACAGAAAGGACTCATCACAGCATCCGCTGGAAACCATGCCCAGGGTGTTGCATACGCTGCAAAGGCTTACGGAGTTAAGGCTACCATAGTTATGCCTTCATCTACTCCACTTATCAAGGTAAACAGAACCAAGTCTTACGGCGCAGAAGTTATCCTTTACGGAGATGTATATGACGAGTCATGCGCATATGCACTTGAACTTGCAGAGGACAGGGGATATACATTTATCCATCCATTTGACGACCTCGATGTTGCAACAGGCCAGGGTTCGGTTGCCATGGAGATCATAAAAGAGCTTCCATTTGTCGACTACATACTCGTACCTATCGGAGGCGGCGGACTTGCAACTGGTGTATCTACACTTGCAAAAATGATGAATCCGAATATAAAGGTTATAGGTGTCGAGCCTGCAGGAGCAAACTGCATGCAGGTATCCCTTAAGAATAAAAAGGTGACAACACTTCCTTATGTCGACACTATAGCAGACGGTACTGCTGTAAAGACACCTGGAAGCAAGATATTCCCATATATCCAGAAGAATATAGATGACATTATCACTGTTGAGGACAACGAACTCATCGTATCATTCCTTGATATGCTTGAGAACCATAAACTCCTCGTTGAGAACTCAGGTCTGCTCACTGTTGCAGCACTCAAGCATCTCGATGTAAAGGGTGCCAAGGTTGTCAGCATCCTGTCAGGCGGCAACATGGATATGATCACATTTGCATCACTTGTACAGCACGGACTCATCGCAAGAAGCAGAATATTCACAGTTTCAACACTGCTTCCTGACAAGCCGGGCGCACTGATGAACATATCCAAGGTCATCGCAGATCTTCAGGGAAATGTCATCAAGCTTGAGCACAATCAGTTTGTCTCCATAAACAGAAATTCAGCAGTTGAGCTTGTGATCACAATGGAGGCATTTGGTCCTGAGCACAAACAGCTCATCATAAACACCCTTGCTGATAAGGGCTACAAACCAAAGGAAGTAATGACCAAAGGAATATATAACTAACAAATATGCAGACAGCTAATGTAACGATCACCGTAAATGGCAACAGAAAACTTAAGTGTGCAACGGGCAGTAACCTTTTTCAGGTGCTGTCCGATGCAGGATATGTGTTCAGCGGCAACTGTGGCGGCAGAGGTATGTGTGAACGGTGTCTTGTGAATATCTCCGGGATCGGAAGTGTAAAGAGCTGCGGATATGTAGTTATGTCCGATATCGATGTCACAACCGGAAAAGACAACACATCAATACTTGCCAGGTATCAGACCGACGGATATGCGGATTCCTACATCAGTAGATTCCAGTCAGATACTGATCCGGACGCCCTCGGTATAGCAGTGGATCTGGGAACGACAACCGTCGCCATGGAGCTTGTACAGCTTGCGTCCGGAAAAGCCATATCACAGCACGGCTTTATGAATCCCCAGATAAAATATGGAAGCGATGTTATATCAAGGATCAAAAAAGGATCGACAAGAGACGGCCTTGACGAACTGGAAAATGTCATCAAATCTGGATTGTCAGATGGAATAACGGCTATGACCAAGCATCCTGAACGTATATCAAGGATGGTCATTTCAGGCAACACAACCATGAATTCCATATTGGAAGACATGACACTTGAAAACCTTGGCCATGCTCCATTTCAGATTAAAAATCCGGACGCTTTATCCGTAAACGGAGAGGAGTTTTTCGGTGATAAGAAATACTCACATATAAACGTTACATGCCTGCCAAACCTAAGTGCCTTCGTCGGTGCAGATGCCTTATGCGGGGCTCTGGTATGCGGACTTGACAGGTCTGATACATATCAGCTTTTTGCAGATCTCGGTACGAACGGTGAGCTCATACTTGCAAACTGCACAAACGGATATGCAACATCATGTGCCTGCGGGCCTGCATTTGAGGGTATGCTGAAGAGGGGGGCTGTCATGCCGACCACAGCATTTGACCTTTTGTACACCATGAAGAACATGAAGATCGTAAATGAAGACGGCGTACTGGCAGACAGATATATTCAAAGCGGTTACAGCCCTGCAAACGGAGTGAAGATCAACATGGATATGATCCACAGCTTTCTTCTCGCCAAGGCTGCCATATGTGCAGGTATCGATTCTCTCATTGATATGGCTGGTATATCCCCGGCAGATATATCAAAAGTTCATATTGCAGGTGGATTTGGATGCAGTCTCAAGATAAACAGTGCTATAGGCCTCGGCCTATTTCCTGACTGTTTTGGTGACAAAGCGGAATTTGCCGGCAATTCATCACTGCACGGTGCACATAAGTGCTTGCTAGATGACACATTTATTGATAGAATATACGAGTTTAAAAAAATCCTGACAGCGGTCAATCTGGGAGAACTTGATGGCTTTGACAGGAAATATTACAGTCACATGGATTTGCGGTCATGGGACATATAGAAGAGTTGGAATATGAAATTACTTAGTATAGCCAGTGGTAGCAGCGGTAACTGTTACTACGTAGGAAATGACAACACACACCTTCTCGTAGACGTCGGAATCAGCTGTAAAAAAGTTGAGACTGCTCTTAATGAAGAGGGAATAAAACCATCGGAGCTTGACGGCGTTCTGGTGACACATGAACATATAGATCATGTAAAGGGGATCGGTGTCCTCGCCAGAAAACACGGTGTTCCGATATATGCTACAGCCGGAACCATAACAGAGATGAAAAAGATGAGTACACTTGGTAAAATAGACGAGGGTCTTTTTCACGAAATACATCCGGATGAAAAACTGTCTATAAAAGATATTACTGTGGATCCCACATCCATATGGCACGATTCGGCTGATCCTGTATGTTACAGCTTGTACGGGGATGACAAAAAAGTATCCATCGCCACAGATATGGGCAACTACAACGACTACATAATAAACAAGCTTGACAATTCAGATATAATGGTGATAGAAGCCAACCATGATGTAAGAATGCTTGAGGCGGGGCCATATCCGTACTACCTCAAGAGACGAATACTCGGCAATTACGGGCATTTGTCAAATGAACTTTCGGGGCAGCTCATATACAGGCTTCTCAACGATCATATAAAAGGGATCCTGCTCGGACATCTGAGCAAGGAGAACAATTTTGAGGAACTGGCATACGAGACAGTAAAACTTGAGATCAAGGACAACTCATTTGCCAGTGATGTAAGGGAATTCGGGCTGGCTGTAGCCAGAAGAGATATACCGATGAAAGCTATTGAAGCATAAAAGGAGGACAAATGAAATGAAGAAGAGAATCATAACTGTAGTAGGTAAGGACAGCGTGGGAATCACAGCAAAGGTATGTGTCTATCTGGCCAATAACCAGATCAACATTCTGGACATATCACAGACTATAGTTGCAGGGTATTTCAACATGATGATGGTTGTTGACACACAGGAGTCATCTAAGTCAACAGAGCTCATCGCATCAGAGCTTGGTCAGATCGGTGAGGAGATCGGTGTACAGATCAAAGTTCAGCATGAGAAGATCTTTGAGACAATGCACAGAATCTAATATATAAGCAGTTATTCTACAGTAAACACTGGTCTTACAGACAGAAAAGAGGATTTTGATGATTAGCATAAATGAAGTAATCGAGACAAATAAGATGATCTCCGACATGAATCTTGACGTTCGTACCATAACCATGGGTATCAGCCTTCTGGATTGTGTGGGAAGCGATGTGGATGACA
This sequence comes from Coprococcus sp., assembly GCA_016297325.1. Classification (GTDB taxonomy): domain Bacteria; phylum Bacillota; class Clostridia; order Lachnospirales; family Lachnospiraceae; genus Coprococcus. Next base: position 14,602 of record JAEDGW010000043.1, read on the forward strand.
CATGTACAAAGATATATAACAAGATAACAACATACGCAAAGGATCTTGTATCTACAGGACAGGAGATATCAAGAAGATATGGTATTCCTATAGTAAACAAGAGAGTCTCAGTCACACCTATAGCATTGGTCGGCGGTTCGGTGTGCAAGACTTCTTCAGATTTCGTAAAGATCGCCAAGACGCTTGACAAAGCTGCAGACACTATCGGTGTCAACTTCATCGGCGGTTACTCAGCACTTGTAAACAAGGGAATGACTCCGGCAGATGAGCTTCTCATCCGTTCCATTCCAGAGGCACTCTCAACTACAGGAAAGGTCTGCAGCTCCATAAATGTCGGCTCAACCAAGACCGGTATCGATATGGATGCAGTAAAACTTCTCGGAGAGATGATAAAGGACACTGCCGAGCTCACTAAGGAAGCCGATTCCATCGGATGTGCAAAGCTCGTAGTATTCTGCAATGCTCCGGATGACAATCCTTTCATGGCAGGCGCATTCCACGGCGTGACCGAAGGTGACTGCGTCATCAACGTCGGTGTCAGTGGACCTGGCGTTGTAAAGAAGGCTCTTGAAAAGGTAAGAGGTGAGAACTTTGAGGTTCTCTGCGAGACTATAAAGAAGACAGCATTCAAGGTTACAAGAGTTGGTCAGCTCGTAGCCAAGGAGGCTTCCAAGATGCTTGGCGTTCCATTTGGTATCGTTGATCTTTCACTTGCACCAACTCCTGCAGTAGGAGACAGCGTAGGTGAGATCCTTGAGGAGATCGGACTTGAATATGCCGGAGCGCCTGGAACAACAGCCGCACTTGCTCTGCTCAACGATCAGGTAAAGAAAGGCGGCGTAATGGCTTCTTCATACGTAGGCGGTCTCTCAGGAGCATTTATACCTGTATCTGAGGATCAGAGAATGATCGATGCCGTATCTGCCGGCGCACTCACTCTTGAAAAGCTCGAGGCCATGACATGTGTATGTTCTGTTGGTCTTGATATGATAGCTATACCTGGTGACACTTCACCAGCAACCATCTCAGGTATCATAGCAGATGAGATGGCACTCGGTATGATCAACCAGAAGACAACCGCAGTAAGACTTATTCCTGTCATCGGCAAGGGCATTGGCGATCAGGCTGAGTTTGGTGGTCTTCTTGGATATGCACCTATCATGCCGGTAAACAAATTCGCATGTGATAAGTTCGTAAACAGAGGCGGACGTATCCCTGCACCTATACACAGCTTTAAGAACTAAGGATTTTATTTATGAGAAAATTAGCTTTACCAGACGAGATACTTATGAAGGTTGAGAAACCTGCAAGATATATAGGCGGGGAATACAACAGTGTCATGAAAGACAAGGACACGATAGATGTCAGATTCTGTATGTGTTTCCCGGATGTATATGAGATAGGAATGTCACATCTCGGAATACAGATACTTTATGACATGTTCAACCGAAGAGAGGACACTTGGTGCGAGAGAGTATATTCTCCGTGGCCAGATCTCGATGCAGAGATGCGTAAGAACGGCATTCCTCTCTTTGCACTGGAGTCTCAGGATCCTATAAAGGATTTTGATTTTCTTGGGATCACTCTACAGTACGAGATGTGCTACACGAACATCCTGCAGGTTCTTGACCTTGCCGGTATCCCGCTGCGTACAAGAGACAGGAAAAAGGGAGATACCCTTGTCATAGGCGGAGGCCCGTGCTCATACAACCCTGAACCGATTGCGGATTTCTTTGATATATTCTATATGGGCGAGGGAGAGATATCCTACGACGAGCTGCTTGAACTCTATAAAGAGTACAAGCACTCTGATATGACAAGACAGGAGTTTCTCATAAAGGTGTCAAATATACCTGGTCTGTATGTGCCTGAGCTGTATGACGTCACATACAATGAGGACGGAACCATAGCATCATTTGGCCCTATAGTGGAGGGCGTTCCGTCCACTGTGACCAAGACTGTTGTCATGGATCACAGCAAAGTCACGTATCCTGAAAAACCTGTAGTTTCATTCATGAAACTCACACAGGACAGAGTTGTACTCGAGATCATGCGCGGCTGTATCAGAGGCTGCCGTTTCTGTCAGGCCGGAATGATATACAGACCTACAAGGCCAAAGGATGTGAATATACTCAAGGGCTACGCAGAGAAGATGCTTGCAAGCACAGGCCATGAAGAGATCACATTCAGCAGTCTTTCATCCAGTGACTATCAGGATCTCCCTGTTCTCACTGACTGTCTTATCGAAAAGATGGACAATGAACATGTTAATATATCACTGCCTTCACTCCGTATAGATGCATTTTCACTTGATGTGATGAGCAAGATACAGGATGTGAAGAAGAGCTCTCTGACATTTGCCCCGGAGGCTGGAACACAGAGGCTCAGAAACGTAATAAATAAAGGTCTCACGAAAGAAGATATCATGAACGGTGCCCTGAAGGCATTCAAGGGTGGCTGGGACAAAGTTAAACTTTACTTCATGATGGGACTTCCCACAGAGACTTATGATGATATAGCCGGTATCGCTGATCTTTCAGAGGAGATAACCGAACTTTTTTTTGCAAATATACCAAGGGAAGAGAGAAATGGCCGTGTCATGGTGACTGCATCTGCATCATATTTCGTGCCAAAACCTTTCACCCCATTCCAGTGGGCACCGATGATACGCCCGGAGGAATTTGTCAAACGTGCATACTTCGTTAAGGACAGATTCCGCGCGGAGAAGAATCACAAGAGCCTCAAATTCCAGTATCATGAAGCCGATATCACTATCCTTGAGGGTCTGCTTGCCAGAGGTGACAGAAAGCTCTGTGACGTCATATACGATGTATATAGATCAGGACAGATATTTGATGCATGGACGGAATTCTTCAAAAAAGAAAACTGGGATAATGCCATGGAAAAACATGGACTTGACATTGATTTCTATACCTACAGGGACAGGGATATAGATGAGATACTTCCATGGGATTTCATAGATATAGGAGTCACCAGAAGATTCCTCGAGCGTGAGTGGGAGAATGCCCAGAACGAGAAAGTTACTCCGAACTGCAGACAACAGTGTTCCGGATGTGGTGCGGCGAGATTTGGAGGAGGTGTATGCTTTGAAAATAAGAATTAAATACTCCAAACTCGGAAACCTGAGATTTATCGGACACCTTGATGTCATGAGATATTTCCAGAAAGAGATCAGAAGAGCGGGACTTGATGTCTGTTATTCAAAGGGCTATTCTCCTCATCAGATCATATCATTTGCGGCACCGCTTGCCATGGGCATCACATCTGACGGCGAATACTTTGACGGCGAGTTCGAATCAGTTACAACTTCAAAGGATATGATAACAGCATTAAATGCCGTGTCCGTGGACGAGATCAAAGTAACAGAGTGTGTACTGCTCCCGGATGATGCCAAAAATTCCATGTCAGTCGTATCCGCATCTGACTATGTCATCACATTTGAGGATAAGGCATCAGAAGAAGAGAAACAAAAACTGCTCGGATCTGTCCAGGGATTTATGGCACAGGATGAGATCGTTATACTTAAAAAGACTAAGAAGAGCGAACGCCAGGAGAATATAAAACCTGGAATAATGACATGTGAAGTCAGAGATGACTCAATTTATATGCTTCTGTCAACTGGAAGTGAATACAATCTAAAACCAGAACTTGTAATGCAGGCACTCTATTCATATGCCAAAACCGACTATGACCAGTTCCACTATCATATACACCGCCTTGAGACATATATGGATTCACCAGCAGGAGACATTATGCCGCTATATAAAGCAGGATCGGTGTTCTGATATTTTGCGATCAGGCAGTATCAGCACGCCTTGGAGGTAAAGATGAGAAAACTTGTTGTTACACAATATGAAGGCAAAATACTTCAGGCGACCATTCTTGACGGAAAAGTCACTGATCTGAATCTGTCAGAAGACAGCACAGTTCTTGGCAATATATATGTCGGGAAAGTTGCCAATATCGTAGACAATATAAACGCATGCTTTGTAGACTACGGTGACAGGCTTCCGTGTTACTACAGTCTGGATGACAACGACATCATATATGCTGACGGCAAAGAGCACAGCAAACTCAGGATCGGAGATGAGATCGTCGTACAGATCAGCAGAGATGCTGTAAAAACCAAGAATCCTGTCGGTTCATCAGAGCTCACTTTAAGAGGCGATTACTGTGTTGTCCATACTGGAAAGCAGATCGGTGTATCAAACAAGATAAGCAGCAGGAAACTAAAGGATGAGCTTAAGGAGACTGCCAGACAGACTCTTCCTGACGGGATGGGATGCATCATCAGGACAAATGCAGCCGATTCAGAGCGGACCGATGTCCAGAAAGAACTCACAGAGCTCTCAGGTAGGCTTTCTCAGATCATTAAATCTGCAGTCACAAGGAAATGCTTTTCCTGTCTCTACAGAAATCCGCCTGAGTACATCGAAAACATCACATTTATGGGAAGCCAGAAGATCGATGAGCTTATAACGGATGACGAAGATATATATAACTGCTTTATGGAATATGTCCAGAAGAAAAATCTTTCATCGATAAATGCAGTTTTGTACAGCGACAAAAACCTTCCACTTGCAGCACTTTACAATCTCAGAAAAGAGGTCGAGGGCGCACTTAAGGAGAGGGTATGGCTCAGATCAGGAGCTTATCTCATAATACAGCAGACCGAAGCCATGGTCGTTGTGGACGTGAACACCGGAAAAGCAGTTTCTGGAAAAGACATATCCAGCCATATGCTTAAAGTGAATACAGAGGCAGCCATCGAGACATGCAGGCAGCTAAGACTCAGGAATCTGTCCGGTATCGTGATAATAGATTTCATAAACATGAAAAATCCTGATGATATCGTCAAGATCCGGGATATCCTTATCAGAGAGCTGGCGGACGATCCCGTACCGGCAAAGTATGTGGACACCACAAAACTGGGGCTTATAGAGCTTACAAGGAAAAAACTGAAACGCCCTCTGCATGAGATGCTGGCTGCACGATAAAAATATGCAAAATAAATTAAAAAATTGTTGACAAATATATATCATAATGATAGATTATATGAGTATGCCGCACAGTTAGGTATAAGTGTGTCAATAGACACCACCAAAACTGGCGAGTTTGATTAAGGAGGTATTAACCATGTACGCAATTATAGCAACAGGCGGTAAGCAGTACAAGGTAGCTGAAGGA
>JAEDGW010000044.1 GCA_016297325.1 Coprococcus sp.
TGGAAGTACAGCTTTACAGATCTTCCAAAGTACAGTAATGGTCAAAAGATCAAATACACGATATCAGAGAATGAGGTCGCAGATTATTCATCTGAGGTTACAGGCTATGATATCAAGAACAGCTATACGCCAGGCAAGACCAGTGTAAAGGTTACTAAGGTCTGGAATGATGCGGATAACCAGGACGGCAAGAGAGCTCCTTCTGTCAAAGTGGTACTTCTTGCAGATGGCAACCGTGTAGCCGGTTCTGAAACTACACTCAGCGAATCAAACAACTGGACTACAACATGGTCGGGTCTTGATGAGAAGAAGGCCGGTAATACGATAGTATATAGAGTTAAAGAGCTTACAACTATCGACGGTTACTCAACAGATTTACGGTTTATAGACAACGGTGAGTTTGAGGTTGAAAACACACACATACCATCAAAGGTATCAGTCAGTGGTATCAAGACATGGGATGACGACAACAACAGAGACAATCAGAGACCTGATGAGATTACAGTTAAGCTTCTTGCAGATGGTCAGGTAGTTGATTCTAAGACAGTGACAGCTGCAGGTGACTGGAAGTACGAATTTGACAATCTTGATGAGTACAAGGATGGTCAGAAGATTGTATACACAGTTGAGGAAACTCCTGTTACAGGTTATTATGCATCAGTTGATGGATATGACATCACAAATACATACAAGCCGAACAATATCAAGCTTACAAAGACAATAAATGGTGATGTTGCCCCTGATGATGTGGCACAGAATATCACATTTAATGTCACAGGAGATAACGGATACAGCAAGACGATAAAACTTACAGATCCAGATGTAAAAGACCTTGGAAATGGCAAGTATGAGATAACGCTTGTAAATGTGCCAAACGGCAGATATACGGTTGAAGAGACAGCATACACTTACGACGGATCTGCTGTAAGCGTTACATACACTGTGGACGGTACAGATGGCGACGGTGACAAGACACCATCTATCAGACTTACAAATGGCAAGGATACAGATGTTCAGTTTGTAGATACATACAGACTTGGATCTATCAGCTTCACAAAAGCTGGTCTGTATAAAGAGTCATGTGCTGAGAATGCAGATGATCTTAAGATGCTTGACGGAGTAGAATTTGCACTTTACAGCGCAGATGATACAGATTTTGCAAATGAGATAGCGACAGCCAAGAGTGTAGATGGTGTTGTAGTATTTGAGAATCTCAAGATAGGAACATATCTGATAAAGGAAAAGAAGTCAGTTGGTGACTACATCATTGATGACACAGTTTATACTGCGGAAGTCACAGCGGACAGTGACGAGCCAGCATCACTTAACGGTGTTGAAAATAATACACTTGTGAATGATCTTCCAAGAACAGATATCAAGATAGCTAAGGTATCTGAGGAGGACAATGGTGTTAAGCTTCCTAATTCGGTATATGGACTTTATAAAGAGAACGAGAATGGTGAGGAAGAACTCGTAGCTAAGGCCACTACAGATGAGAACGGTGAGCTTAAGTTTGATGGAATACTTGTTGGAACAGAATATATCATCAAGGAGATCCAGTCTCCAGATGGATACTATGTATCTGAGAAGCCTATCTCGATCAAGTTCAAGAAAGATGACAATGGCAATGTGATTGTTGATTCATTTGATGATGGACTGAATCCTGATTCAGGTAAGTCTACTGTTATAGTAGATGCTGATGGCAATATCACATGGCTTGAGCCTACAGTCAGATATGCATTTGACAAGGTAGATGAGGATGGTGCTCCTGTGAAGGGGGCTACACTCAGACTTGAGGATGCGGATGGCAAGCTGGTTGATGAGTGGATAACAGATGGACAGAGTTATGAGATCGTGGGCGTTCTGGCAGCCGGTCAGACATATACGCTCAGAGAGATCAAGGCTCCATCCGGATATGATCTTGCCAAGGATATTGAATTTACAGTATCTGATGATAAGGTTGCAGCCGGAGAAGACACAGTTGTCACTATAACAATGGTTGATAAGAAGACAACAACGACCCAGACAACAGAGACTACGGAGACAACCCAGACCACACAGACAACTGAGACGACAGAAACAACAGAGACGACAGAGACCACTGAAACGACTCAGACCACACAGACAACAGAAACAACCGAAACCACAAAGACTACAGAAGTGACCACAGAGGATAACACTCATCCTAATACAGGAGATCAGGTTCCACTTATACCGATTGCGCTGATCCTATTAGTCAGCCTTGGCGGATGCGGATGTATAGTAATATACAAGAGAAGAAAAGATAAGCAGAGCAATCAGTAATTACTGTTGAGTTTACTACTTAGGTTTCATTATCAAGGTTATGATGCCCATTCATAGGAGACTATGGATGGGCATTTTTTATACATAAAAACAGATGATGATTCATAACTTATATATAGGAAACTTAATCAATTACATGAGTTGTATACCATAACAATATTATGTGAACAAAGTTCGTGTATAGGAGGTCATATGGAGGAGTATCAGGTATATCAGGATATCAATGCCAGGACAAACGGAGAGATATACATAGGCGTTGTGGGGCCGGTGAGAACAGGGAAGTCAACATTTATAAAAAGATTTATGAGTCAGATGGTCATACCTCATATAGCAAATGAAAATGACAGAGCGCTGGCTCAGGATGAACTTCCACAATCCGCAGCGGGAAAGACGATCATGACAACAGAACCGAAATTTATACCAAAGGATGCAGTATCAATAAATGTTGACGGTAATATTGATATGAAGATAAAGATGATAGATTGTGTTGGATACGTGGTAAAAGATGCGGAAGGTCAGTTTGAAGATGGCAAGGAACGTATGGTGAGAACACCGTGGTTTGATTATGATATTCCATTTTCAAAGGCGGCGGAGATAGGAACGAGCAAGGTCATAAACAACCATTCCACGGTTGGCATAGTTGTGACTACTGACGGAAGTTTCGGAGAACTTCCAAGAGAAAGCTATATTGAGGCTGAGATGAAGACGATCGAGGAGCTGAAGAGTATCGGAAAACCATTTGTCGTACTCTTAAATACCGATAAACCGTCTGGCAGTCAGGCAAAGGCTATGGCGAATGAGCTTTCAGATACATATGGAGCCAGTGTTATTCCTGTAAATATAGAACAGCTAAGGGACTCTGATATTACATACATATTTTCTGAACTGCTGATGAGTTTTCCGGTTACTGCGGTATATTTTGACATTCCTAAGTGGCTTGAGGTCGCCGACGACAGCAATAAGGTAAAAAACAGTGTGATATGCGATGCGGCACAGATAAATGCCATGGTGCAGTGCCTCAGGGATATCGATGATATGGAATTTCCTGATAATCCGCACGTAAACAGCTACAGATGTGACAACATAAACATGTCAGACGGAAAGGTGTATGTATCTGTGGACATAAACAGCAGCTTCTATTATCAGATGCTGTCGGAGATGATGGGAACCGAGATTACAAATGAGTATGACTTTATAACGGAACTCAAGCAGATGTCGGGCAACAAGAACTATTGCCGAAGCATAATGGGAGCCATGGATCAGGTGAATTCCAACGGTTACGGGCTCGTAATGCCGGATAGGGACAACATACAGCTCGGTGCACCTGAAGTGGTGAAGATAGGCAGCAAATTCGGAGTCAGGATAACGGCAAATGCACCGTCTGTAAATATGATAAAGGCAAATGTCAGCACTGAGATAATGCCTTTGGTCGGCACCAAGGAGCAGGCTGACGATCTGGTCACTTATATATCAGATAACAGCGTTGATGGAGATATATGGAATGTAAATATATTTGGCAAGACGATAGAGCAGTTGGTAGACGACGGACTGAATACAAAGGTTAGCAAGATAGGTGCTGAGAGCCAGCACAAGCTGCAGAATACCATGGAGAAGATAGTGAACGATGGAAATGGCGGTATGGTCTGTATCATAATATAAGATTGCATATTGATGCTGTGCTATGTTAAAATGTCTAAGGTGTTTCATGCCTTAGACATTTGTCGTTTTAAGACATGGCATAAAAATAAACAAATGAGGTTTTGCTGATGTCTGCTATAGACGTAAAGCTGAATGTATTTGAAGGCCCGCTGGATCTTCTGTTACATTTGATTGAGAAGAATAAAGTTAATATATATGATATACCGATTGTCAGCATCACAGAGCAGTACCTTGACTATGTGAACAACATGGAAGAAGAGGACCTCGATGTCATGAGTGAGTTCCTGGTCATGGCGGCAACACTTATCAAGATCAAATCCAAGATGCTCCTTCCAAAGGACGAGGAAGAAGAGGACGAGGAAGAAGATCCGAGGGAAGAGCTTGTCAGACGACTCCTTGAATACAAGATGTACAAGTATGCTGCCAGTGAGCTGAAGGATCTGGAGCTTGAGGGCAACAAGGTGCTTTTCAAAAAGGCTACGATACCCGCTGAGGTAAAGAATGTCAAACAGGATATAGATCCATATGATCTGATATCAAAGGCAGATATAGATCTCGAGAAGCTGAATGAGATATTCAAGTCAGTCATGAGAAAGCAGGTCGACAAGGTCGATCCTATCCGAAGCAAATTCAAGGAGATAGAGAGGGAAGAGATATCCCTTGAGGAAAAGATGGCTGAGGTCAGGGAACAGGTCAGAGGTCTTGAGGGGATTAACTTCAGGACTTTGCTTGAGATGCAGGCGTCGAAGATGAATGTGATAGTCACTTTTCTCGCTATTTTGGAGCTTATGAAGATAGGTGCTATTACTATAAGGCAGGAAGAGATATTTGGAGAGATCATAATCGACTCTCTGGATACTATATAGATTGGATGAGGTTACGATGAACAACGAAGAGTTACAGAACGAAGATCAAAACGAAGATCAGAATTTATCAGCTACAGATAACATAGATGAAACAGATCAGGAACCACAGTACAAAGAGTACAGCGATGAATACCTGACATCTGCGCTTGAGGCGATACTTTTCTCGATGGGAGAGTCCGTATCCATCGACAGACTGGCCACAGCTCTTGAGATGGAGAAGCGCAAACTTGTAAAACAGCTTGAGAATGTAATATATAACTACAACAACAGCGACAGAGGAATCAAGATCATAGATCTCGACGGTTCACTGCAGCTCTGTACCAGAAATGAATATTACGGTGTGCTTGCCAAGATAGTCAACACCCCGAAGAAGCTTTCGCTGACAGACGTGGTACTTGAGACTCTGTCGATCATAGCATATAAGCAGCCTATAACCAGGCCGGAGATAGAGGCTATCAGAGGTGTGTCCTGTGTCCATGCGATCAACAAGCTCATCGAATACAACCTTGTGCAGGAGGTTGGAAGGCTTGATGCGCCGGGAAGACCTATCATGTTCGGAACGACAGAGGAGTTCCTCAGATGTTTTGGTGTCTCCTCGACAAATGATCTCCCGATCATAAGCCCGGATAAGATAGAAGATTTCAAGAAAGAAGCACTCGAGGAGGCCGATTTCACCCTCAGTGTCGACACTACTTCAGAAGAATAGAATATTAAAGTAATTTTATTACGACGTCACTAATATAATATCATGACCAACAAAAAGGAAAACGTATGTATAGATCGGTTGAAAGAATACGGATAAAGCATCGTCTGTCTGTACTGTTTTTTGTGATATTATATGTGGTGGCGTTTTTTATTGCGGGTATGCAGCAGGATGTATATGCCATGGATGACCTGTCACTTTATGCAGGAAATGCAGTTTTGATCGATGGTGAGACGGGAGATATATTGTATGCAAAGAATGGAAGCGCTCGTCACCCAAATGCAAGTACGACCAAGATCCTCACATGTATCCTTGCCCTGGAGTGTGGAGATCTGTCCGACACAGTTACAGCATCGTCGTATGCCGCAAAGATGCCTGAGGTCAGACTTGGTGTGCGTGAGGGAGAGATTTTCACCCTTGAGGATATGCTGTATGCCATGATGCTTGAAAGTTACAATGACGCTGCAGTTGTCATAGCAGAGCATATAGGCGGGGATGTTCAGCACTTTGCGGATATGATGAACGCCAAGGCAGAAGAGATCGGCTGCAGGGCTACATATTTTATCACGCCGAACGGTCTAGATGCGCAGGATGAGAATGGCATCCACGGCACTTCGGCTGAGGATCTTGCCAGGATCATGAGATATTGTGTTGTCATTTCTCCCCAGAAAGACAACTTTCTGAAGATCACAAGGACCAGATCTTATACATTCTCGGACAGCTCCGGTGCGCGGTCATTTGTATGCTCAAACCACAACGCATTTCTCGATATGTCAGATGAAGCCCTGTCCGGGAAGACCGGTTTTACTTGTGATGCAGGGTACTGCTATATAGGTGCGGCGGAGCATGATGGACATACATACATATGGGCGCTTCTTGGATGCGGCTGGCCGAACAACAAGACATACAAATGGAAGGATTCAAGAACTCTCCTTGCCTATGCAGAGGAAAATACGGCATATACTGAACTTAGTGCACCGGATCCCCCTGATGTAAATGTGACATTTTCCTCAAGATCAGCAAAGACTGTCAGATGTACAACTGCATGCAGTGTGGATATGGCGATCTGCAGTTCATGTAAAACAAAAGGGGCAGACGACATAAAATATAAATACAATGTTTTAGATACCATAGCTGCCCCGGTAATGGAAGGAACGGTTATCGGCTGTCTTGAGGTGTATAAGGACGGAAAGCTTATCGATATCGAACCTGTCTATATCAAAGAGATATTGCCGGATACAGGTTTTGAGGATGAGCTGCTTGATATTTTAAAATCTGCTTTTATGTAACATTTGAACTCTGCCGGCATATCTTAAATTATCAATGATATAAGGGCGGTGCACTAAGGTATGGATATGGATTGTGTATACTATGTGGTTGGCGGTGACAGGAGAAGCTGTTATTTGTCTCTCAGCCTTTCTGAAAATGGTAGCAGTGTGTTTCATTTCGATCCATATGATGCCGATCTGCTGAGACATTCACCTGTCACCATTATATCAGGGGCATCTGGAGTCGGTTTTCGGAGGCTGATAGAGGGCGAGTGTGCGTCCCCCTCGGCGGAGAGGCTGAAGGCCATCGTTCTTCCTGTGCCTGTGACAAGGGATGGTGAATTCATCAACGGCAGAACACTTCTCACTGTGAACAGTATTCTGGAGTGCAGTCTGGAATTTGACATTGTGTTTGGAGGAGGAATAGGCAAATATTTGTCCGATACAAATGAAAATGGTCCTTATGTATTTGATTATCTTGCTGATGATGCGGTGGCAGAGAGAAATGCAGTGGCAACCGCAGAAGGTGCGGTATGTGATGCAGAGGAGCTGTCTGATATTAATATAGATGGAAGCGTATGTCTGGTGACGGGATTTGGCAAATGTGCTAAGGTGCTGGCAAAAAGGCTGGCATCCTGGGGAGCCGATGTCATAGTTATGGCAAGAAGGCCGAAGCAGAGGAGCGATGCGGCTCTTTGCGGCTACAAGGTCATGTCATTCGAGGATGTGCCGATATATGGACACATTTTGGCGGAAGTCGATTTCTGCTTCAACACGGTTCCGGCCAGAGTGCTGTGTGAAGACATACTGTCACAGCTCCATAAGGGGGCGGTGGCTGTGGATATAGCATCCATGCCTGGCGGTATAGATTTTGAGTATTGCAAGGAGCATGACATTCCATACAGGCACAGTCTGGGAATTCCTGGCAAGCTTTCGCCGAGGACATCAGGAATCATTCTTGCTGATGCCGCCGTGAAGGTGGTATCAGATTTCAATAGATAGGAGAGAGTAGATATGGATTTATCAAAGTGCAATATTGGTGTGGCAATAACCGGTTCATTTTGTACTTTTGATAAGATTAAGATAGAAATCAAGAAAATGGTTGAGATGGGGATAAACGTTTATCCGATATTCTCGTCCCACTCAGCAAAGTACGATACAAGATTTGGAGAGGCAGACAAATTTGTAAGCGATATCGAGACGATAGCAGGACGAAAAGGCATATATACCATACAGGAGGCAGAGCCTATAGGGCCAAAGGGTTATCTGGATGCGCTGGTCATAGCACCGTGCACCGGCAACACCATCGCAAAACTGACAAACGGCATAACCGACACGTCTGTTCTCATGGCTGCCAAGGCGCATCTGAGAAACAATAAACCGCTCATCATATCGGTTTCGACAAATGATGCGATGGGCATGAACTTCAAGAATATAGGGCAGCTCATGAACATGAAAAATATTTATTTTGTTCCATTTGAGCAGGACAACTGTGTGAAGAAGCCCAATTCGCTCATAAGCAGACTTGATCTCATCCCCGCCACCATTGAAGAGGCTCTTGAGGGAAGGCAGATACAGCCTGTTCTTATAAAATAGATTTGTTACACCCGATGGGGTATAATTTTGCTGCTTATTGTAATTATTATACCCTATCGGGTGTATTTTTATTGACCGTTTTTGTGGGTACAGGAATAATATTTATTGTGAGACAGGGAGTATCACGATATAACTTTGGAGTATAAAGAATCAAAGTGAATAAATGTGGAGGAATTATATGAGAAAGGGAATACTATTTAAGAAGGGAATTATAATCGCGCTTGCAGCAGCAATGGCCACGGCATCTGCGCCAATTATGGTCATGAATGGCTGTATAAACTACGTGCGGAATATCCACAGATATTACGGCATCTGCGCCAATTATGGTCATGAATGGCTGGGGAGTTCTTACAGCAAAAGCTGAAGAGACAGAGTCACACAATTATAACGCACAGGGCTTTTGTACAGAATGCGATGCATACCAGCCGGCAACGCTTACGTCAGATAAGTATGACATCGATGGAGATGGCACCAAAGACAATGTGTATGAAATTTCAAACGCTGGTTGTCTGTATTGGTTTTCTGATAAAGTGCTCAATGACAACGATACATACGGAAATGTCAATGCAGTTCTTACAGATGATATTGTTGTAAATGAAAATGTCCTGAAATCAGATGGAACACTAAATGAAGGAACGTATAGAGACTGGATACCTATTGGCACATTTTATTACGGACAAAATCATGTACCGTTTGCTGCTCCATACAGTGGCATATTTGACGGACAAGACCACACTATCAGCGGCTTGTATCTAAAAAAAGACGATGATCGGTCTATAGGTTTGTTCGGCTGTATTGAAGAGGGCAAGATTTACAATGTAAGTATTTCAGATTCATATTTCAGTGGTGCTACCGATGTTGGAGGTATATGCGGAAAGAGCCACCTTGGAACGGTCGTAAACTGCCATAATGCAGGCACCATCAATGGAACAATCGGTACTTCTCATTTGGATATTGGGGGGATATGTGGAAGTACTTACAGAGGAATAATTACTGACTGTGATAATACAGGTGTGGTTAATGGTGATACTTATGTAGGCGGTATATGCGGTGATAGTACAAGCCCGATCACACGCTGTTATAACACCGGTAATGTGAGCGGCGTTTATAGAGTTGCCGGAATATGTGGAAATAGTGGTTCTGGCGGTTATGTCAGCAATATCACAAACTGCAGTAATTCAGGCGATATCCGTGGATCAGGAACATATATTGGAGGCATCTGTGGGGTTAATTTTAGCGGAATATCATACTGCAACAGTACGGGTACGGTTGCCGGAAGTGGTGATAATATTGGAGGTATATGCGGAGAAGATAATGATGGCAAGGGTGACATCACAAACTGCTATTATGACAGTTCCGTTTATACCGGGGATTCGATCGGCGATAAGTATGCATATGGTGATATTACCGGAAAATATGAAAATGTAGAGGGTAAAACAACAGAACAATATAAGAGCGGTGAGGTCGCATATCTTTTACAGGACGGTCAGACAGAAGAAGTCTGGGGACAGACAGTCGGAACAGACACATATCCTGTATTACACGGCGCAAAGGTGTATAAAAACAATGTATATTCCCGTTGTAACGATTTGTCGGATGTTGTATCTGTGATATATAACAACGACGATAAACCGGTATACGGAGATCATGATTTTGTATACGGAGAATGCATTTATTGTGAAGAAAAAGCTGCTGCAACTGTCACGATTAACGAAACTACCACTTATTATCAATCTCTACAGGATGCGATTGATTATGCTGAAAAGATGCCTGGATCTGTTGTCACTGCAGTGAATGATATGAATGACGGAAGACTCAATGTAGATAGTTCTGAAGCAGATTTCACCATTGATATTAATGGGTATGATTTTTCAAGCGGAATTGCCATTAAAGAAGGAAAAATAACAATAACAGATTCACGAACAGGTGGCGACATCGTGGATGAAATTGAAATATATGATAATGCAACAGTAACAATTGGAGATGTTAAGATTTCAGGTGACATACTTTCATTTGGTAATCTGGTTTTAAATGGAGGAGATTTACATTATATAAGCTTGATCTTATGGCTGATATACGTGATAACAAGCTTAAAGCTACAGCGTTGCTTAACGATAGGATTAAAGTTGAATTTGAAAAAAATGAGGCTTTTTCTTACTCCGGAAATGAATTAAGACCGTCTGTAAATGTATATTATAACAGACATAGGTTTGATCCTATTCAGATGAACGAGGGAAGCGATTACACATTAAGCTATGCCGACAACACTAATGCTGGAACGGCAACTATAACTTTAACTGGAATTGGGAACTTCTCAGGAACAAAGGATGTCACATTTACTATCGAGCCAAAGAAGATCGACAGCCCAACATTTAGTAGACTTAAGTCTGAGTACACATACACTGGACAGGCGATCGAGCCTGAGTTTACCCTCATGGACGGTGATACAGTCATTCCGTCAAGCGAGTATGAAGTCATATACAGCGATAACACAGAAGTTGGAACAGCTACAGTAACCATCAAAGATGCCTCCGGCGGAAACTATGAAGTGAATTGTAAGGCTGAATTCGATATAGTTAAAATTGATACAGTTATAAATGAACTTCCAGTGGCAGATGCTGTAAGCTATGATCCAAATAAAACTTTAGGAGCTATAAACCTTTCTGGTGGAAATGTACTTGATTCTTTAGGAAAAAACGTACCTGGAAGCTGGAGCTGGGCAGATACCTCTGTAGTACCGACAGTGGATAATTCCGGTTACGAAGTTGTATTTACCCCGGATGACCAGGAACATTACAATTCGGTCAAGGGAACTATTAAGTTAAATGTTGCAAAGGCGGATATCAAGATATTTGAGTTGCCAGTGGCCGGCGGAATAACATATGGTGACGATCTTGCAAAGTCTGTTATAGTAGGAGGACTTGCGTTATTAGATGGAGGTATTGAGATTGTAGTTTCTGGAACATTCTCATGGAAAGACGATTCTATAAAGCCGTTTGCATCCGACAGTGACAAGACTTTGTACACAATCGTATTTACTCCGTATGACACTGTGAATTACAACACAGCAGAAGCTGAGATCACGGTAAATGTGAGCAGGGCTGCCATGCCAAATCTTGTGATGAATGTTGATAATTCATATAAGACAGTTGGAAGTATCGCTCTTCCAGGAGACTGGACATGGTATGATAAGCATGCAGAGACAGTGATAAAGGCAGGTGAATCAGTGGAAGCAATCGCTGTATATGTTGGCGATGACAAGGAAAATTATGACAGCACAGAGCTTAAGATAACCATCTACAGAGCTGCATGTTCAGAGGGCAAAACTGTTAAGTATACACTAAAGGGAGAGAAGGCTCCAACCTGTACAAAGGCTGGAACTGGACATACAGAGTGCTCGATCTGCGGCGATATCATGAGAACAAATGTATCTGTACAGCCCCTTGGACACACATGGAATTCCGGCAGGGTAACAAAGAAACCTACATATACAGCGGCCGGTGTAATGACATACACATGTACAGTGTGCAAGTCTACGAAAACTGGAAGTATTGCAAAGCTTGCAACAACAGATATAAGCAAGAAGACAAGCAAGATCACGGTTTCCGGAATAGAAAGCAAGATCTACAACGGAAAGACACACACACAGAAGTCGCTTGTTGTCAAGGCTGGAACAAAGACCCTTAAGCTTGGTACTGATTATACAGTCACCTACAGCAATAACAAAGCGGTGGGTAAGGCAACCATGGTAATACGTGGTAAGAATGCATACTCAGGTAAGATAACAAGGACATTTGCCATAAACAAAGCAGCAAAGGGCAAGACATACACAGTAGGTAAATTCAAGTACACGATAACAGACGCCAGAACGAATGGGCTGGGAACTGTATCACTTGCAGGAACGACCTATACCAGATCTGACAAGAAATTTACATCTGTGACGATAGGAGACACAGTTACAATAGGCGATGTCAGATTTAAGATAACATCTGTCGGTGCAAACGCATTCAGCAGATATACGGTGCTTAAGAATGTGACAATAGGCAAGAATGTGACAAGCATAGGTGCGAACGCATTTTTATCATGTAAGAATCTAAGAACTGTAAATATCAAATCGACAAAGCTTACAAAAGTCTGCACAAAGGCTTTCTATGGCACATACAGCAAGATTACATTTGTCCTGCCAAAGGGAAAAGCAGCTTCATACAAGAAGCTCATAAAGAACGGCAGTCCTTCTGCAAGTGCAATCTATAAATAAGAAATACATATAATATATGCATAAAAATAAGACTTTCAGAGCTCATATGCATGCAGCGTATCCGCCACTTTCGATACGCTGCATACATAAGGCTGAAAGTCTTTTTATATGTCAAGAATAATGTTATATTTCCTCAGCCAGTAATCTACCTGAAGGAGATATGCCATCATCTGAGGCCCTGCCATGAGCTGGCCGAACCATGGCTTGCCGTAATCCTTTGGCGCAGTGATGAATCCCTTGACATATTCTTTATCTATAAGTGAGAGCAGAGGACTTTGTGAGTCGTCTATGACATTCTGAAGTCTACGTGCCAGCTCATTTTCATAGTGTGGATCATATGACTTGGGATATGGACTTTTCTTTCTGTACATGATCTCATGTGGTACATAGTCCCGCATTGCTTCACGCAGCAGTTTTTTCTCACAGCCCTCGGAATATTTGTATTCCCATGGAACGTTGAATACGTAATCAACAATCCGTCTATCGGCAAATGGTACTCTGGCCTCTAAACCGCTTGCCATGCTTGTTCTGTCCATCCTGTCAAGCAGTGTCTGCATGAACATGCGTATATTGAGATACGATATCTGGCGGCGTCGCTTTTCGGTATCAGATTCTTCCGGCAGGAGGTTTATCTCCGACAGAAGTGAATTGTACAGATTGGACACATATCCGGGAATATCAAGGAGATCCTTAAGTTCGGGTGAGAGAACAGACAGTCTTGGAGTGAGATCCCGCATCCAAGGAAATGTATCTGCTGATAAAAGCTCCTCCCTGTAGAACCATGGATAGCCGCCAAATATTTCATCTGCACATTCACCAGTGAGTACAACCTTGTATTCATTTGCCACAAGAGAACAGAAGTATAGAAGAGATGAGTCCACATCCGCCATGGTCGGCATATCACGCGATTCTACTGATGCATACAGGTAGTCTGCCAGGTCGCTGTAATTGCATGTGAGATATGTGTGCTCTGAACCTATATGTGAGATCATCATGTCTACATATGGGCGATCCTGCTCAGGCTGGAATGCATTTGACTTAAAGTATATAGAATTGTCCTTGAAGTCAAATGAAAATGTATGAAGTTTTTTCCCCTGCCTTCCAAGTTCGGCAGCACACACACTGCTGACTATTGATGAATCAATGCCGCCTGACAGAAATGTGCACACAGGAACATCTGATACGATCTGTTTTTCTATGCTGTCTTTCGCAAGATATCGAACTTTTTCCACCGTGTCTTCATAGCTGTCCGTGTGTGGTGCGCTTGTGATGCGGTAGTATGTGAAATCCATCATGCCATACTCCGAAAATTTCATAAAATGTCCAGGTTTCACTTCGTCTATGTTCTTGAACACACCGCAGCCGGGAGTTTTGGACGGTCCAATTCCAAACACTTCACACAGGCCTTTTGCATCTATGACAGGCCTTATACCCGGATAGCAGTAAAGGCCCTTGATCTCCGAGGCGAAAACCAGAGTTTTATCATCTGTGACTGAATAGTAAAGAGGTTTTACCCCGAAATGGTCTCTGTACATATATATTGTCTGTATATGCTCATCATATATCGCAAATGCAAATATACCGTTCAATCTATGTACAAAGTCAGGGCCATAATGCAGAAAGCAGTTGAGTATGACCTCTGTATCCGATGTCGTGTCAAATGTATATCCAAGGGTAAGCAGCTCAGACTTAAGCTCCTTTGTGTTGTAGATTTCTCCGTTATAGACTATATATACAGCATTTTCACCGATTGTTTTTTTCATAGGCTGTTCGCCCCTTGCCACGTCACGTATGGATAGTCTGGTGTGAGCAAGCCCGCAGTGGGATGATAGCACTTTATTCTGTGCATCCGGCCCTCTGTGAGCAAGAGCCTTGTTCATGTCATTTAATATGTATGAGTATCGTTCATGTTCGGTATTGAAATCCTTGCTGGAGTTGTAGAATCCTGCGATGGAGCACATATTGTTACCTCGTTATATTGGTATCTATATTATTATACTTTGGGATGATATATATAGAACTTTGTTATAAGAAGTTGTTGTGAAATATAGAAATAGCAGATATAATTTATATATGGATTTATATGTAAGACTGATATTGCGCTTGGAGAGGCACATACAGGAGGACATATAAAATGAAGATACTGAAAGATAAAACAATAAATTAAAGAAGAGCTATGTAATATTTATATGTGATTATGATGAATTTGGTATTGGTCGTCACATATATACTTTTGAGAACACATGTATTCAGGAACCGACACTTAAGCTTAATGATAATACTGTAAAAATTATGCTTAACACAAAAGGTACTATGGATGATGTGAACGATGAAGTAAAAGAGTTGCTTCATTATATAGGTGGTGACAGTCCTAAAAGCGATTTAACCAAAATGCTTGATGAAGAAGTTGACAGCGTTAAAAGCAATAAGAAATGGAGGCGTGAATTTATGACATTGTTAATGAGAGATAATGAAAACAAACTGTTAGGCAAATATATGCTGCTGATTGATCGAGTAAAAAATTTGGATATAAATGATGCCAAGATTGCAGCCAAAATTTTAGGAATAACAGAACAACAAATATATGAAATAAAGGACTACATAGCGGAACATCCTGAGATGGATGAGGTTGATCTTGCTGAACATATAGCATATTGGCTTGATCTGGACTGATAATTTAAAGATATTTGTATGTAAAGTAAAGTGCATGAACCACTGATTCATGCACTTTATTTGTTATATCACACCACAGGTATAATGCAGAATAAAGCATGCGTTGATATAATTGAATACACTGTCATGTTATGATTATTGCAACAATTGAGCTTGGAGATGATAACAGATATATACTTATTAAACAATATAGAAAGAGGAAATCTACCGTGAAAAATACAATTATACAGACTAATAAAAAATACCTCCCGGGACTATTAAACATTGCGGTTCCGATCATGCTGAGCAATCTGATATCGCAGCTTCAGATGCTTATAGACAGAATATTTCTCGGACATGTAAATAGCATGTACATGAGTGCACTTGGCAATGTGACGTCGCCGATGTGGACAACCATGTCGTTCTGTTTCTCCATAGTGACAGGAGCGTCCATACTGATAAGTCAGAGTGTTGGCGCAGGAGATACAGAGCACATAGAAGAGTATTCTGGTGCCATGGTGAAATATAACAATATCATACCGATTTTATTATTCTTCTTCTGGACTTTCTGCGCTGAATTTGTGTTCAGACTCATGGGTGTATCGGACGGTCTGATGCCAATGTGTCTTGATTACTCGAGGTACTATGCGCCGGTATTCCTGATAACAGGACTTGGCGGTGCGTTCAGCGTCATACTTCAGACATCTAACTACACCAAACCGCTTGTCGTCTATGGAGTCATAAGGTCGGGAGTAAATATATTGCTCGACTGGATCATGATATTTGGAAGATTTGGACTGCCAGCCATGGGAATAAAAGGAGCGGCCATAGCGACCACCATAGCAGAATACACCGGGCTTATATTTGCGGTGATATTTGTTGTGTCCAGCAAAAGGCTTCACACCAAGCCGTCCATGAAGTGGGTTATCAAAGCATCCATAAAACCATATCTGTTGTCTGCGAAGCTTGGTGTCAACACAGCTCTTGAGGATTTTGCATGGAATCTTGGCAATCTGCTGCTTATAAGGATTCTCAACGCCATAAACGAGATGGCTGCCGGAATTTATTCCATTATATTCAGTGTTGAGGTTCTTGCGGTTGTCATCATCGGTGCTATTGGAAATGGCACTATGACACTCACAGGAGAGGCGAAGGGCAACAATGATGTGAATAAATACAAAGGTGTGTGTATATGTGCATACGGATTATGCATAGTAGTAGGAATCATTACCCTCTGCGCATGCCTTGCATTTCCACAGCAGATCATCTCATTATTCACAAATGACAAGAGCATCATTGCGTCCTGTGGAATATATTTGATCTTTATCAGCATAAATCTGTTTGCCAAGTCTGCAAACATAGTGGTTGGCAATGCGATCAGGGGCAGCGGCAATACGATATGGATGCTCATAACACAGTTGTTTGGAACTGTGTGGGTGGTTTCTGTGGCACTTTTGTTCGTGTTCGTCCTTAAGCTTGGAATCGCAGGAGTTTTCCTTGCAGTCATAGTGGATGAGATTGTGAGATCATTTATCAATCTCGGCAAATATCTGAGGATAGTGAAGAACTGGGGAAACACGGACTGTGATAAGGAGGCTGAATTAGCTAAACAGTGAGTACGACATTTAGTGCTATATATAATTTAGAATAGGTGTATCTGAAAAATAAGTCTTATATGAAAGGGGAATATGATTTGATTTTAGAAACTAATAGATTAATATTGCGTCACTGGCAGGAAAGTGATGTAGATATATTATTTGAATATGCAAGTGACCCTGATGTGGGTCCCATAGCGGGTTGGCCTGTACATGAGAACAGAGAGTACAGCCTGGATGTGATACATAATGTACTTAATGGACCTGAATGCTATGCTGTGTGTATAAAAGACAGCGGCCTGGTAGTTGGTGCAATCGAGTTGATTCTCAATGGCAGAACAGACATGACAGATCGTGATGATGAATGTGAGCTTGGATACTGGATAGGAAAGCCGCACTGGGGTAACGAATACGCACCGGAGGCAGCTAGGAGACTTATAGAACACGGATTCCTTGATCTGGGCATGAGAACGATATGGTGCGGTTATTACGATGGAAATGACAAGTCCCGCATAGTGCAGGAAAAGCTTGGCTTTGTATTTCATCATACCGATGATGAAGTGGATGTGCCGCTTCTGAACGAAGTTCGGATAGGACATACGAATATTCTGACGAGAAAACGCTGGCTGTCAGAGAAGATGAAGAAAGCGCTGGCGGAGTAGCGGATTTCTAGCTGGTTTTATTCTGTGCAATATTGATTTGATATACCGTATATGATATATTTAAATTATATCATATACGGTATATTTATAATTGCGAAAGGGTGGTGGCTATATGAACAATCACAGTGATAATTTTGATATGATCGTGAATATCGGCGATATAGATTCTGTCATTGAATATGAGCAGAACAGAGTTTGTACAGACACTGCCAGAAAATTCAGAGAGTGCCGTGTCAGAAACGGGATAACCCAGGCAGAGCTTGGAAAGCTTGCTGGAGTATCCCAGCCGAATATAACCAGGTTTGAGAGCGGACATTATAACCCGAGTGTAGAATTTCTTGTAAAGATAGCGTTAGCCATGAAAAGTAAAGTGTCTATTTCTCTTGACAATGACATGATCGATAACGATACGACTGTCAGCATAGGCAATCAGGGATTTGACAGCATAAGAGAATCTGGGTATTTCTACATAGATAAGACGTATTTTATCAAGGAATGGTGGGAGTCGGGCGATGCAGTCACCCTTATTACCAGACCGAGAAGATTTGGCAAGACACTTAATATGAGCATGCTGGAATGCTTCTTTTCAGTCAGATACAGAGACAGAAAGGAGCTGTTCGATAATTTATATATTTCGGGTGATGCTGAATATATGAATATCCAGGGGACATACCCGGTGATCTTTGTGAGCTTTGCGGCAGTAAAGCAGACGAATTGCCGCGATGCAATAAAGCAGATAAAAGTAATCATAAGTGATGTATATAATCAGTTTCCGGAGCTGCATGATTCTGACAGACTGACGGACAGCCAGAGACAGCTCATAACAAATGTAAATAGGAATATGGATGACGTAACTGCTCAGAATGCACTTAATGATCTGTCGTATCTTCTTGCCAGCCATTATGGCAGAAAGGTCATCGTCCTGCTTGATGAATATGATACTCCTTTGCAGGAAGCTTATATAAATGGCTATTGGCAGGAGATGACATCCTTTATACGAAGCCTGTTCAACGCCACATTTAAGTCAAACAGATATCTTGAACGTGCGATCATGACAGGTATAACCAGAGTTTCCAAGGAGTCAATATTTTCAGATCTGAACAATCTTAATGTTATAACTTCCATGAACGACAGGTACTCAGATTGCTTTGGATTTACAGAGAAGGAGACTTTTGCTGCGCTCGATTCATATGGCCTTGGAGAATATAAGGACGCTGTAAAGAGGTGGTACGATGGTTTTTCATTTGGCCATGTAACTGATATCTATAATCCATGGTCCATAACCAATTACCTTGATAAGAGGCAGTTCCGCCCATACTGGGTTTCAACAAGCTCGAATGAGATGATAAGCCGTCTGCTCCGTGAAGCACCAATATCCACAAAGGAGAAGATGGAACTGCTTATGAGAGGCTGTGATATAGCGGTAAGCTTTGATGAACAGATAATATTTGACAGACTCGAATATGATGGCAATGCCATATGGAGCCTGCTCCTTGCAAGTGGTTATCTGAAGATCGTAAGTGTCGATTATTCAGAGGATTCGTTTGAGCCGGTGTATCATCTGCGTATAACCAATACGGAGACACTGGGGATGTTCTGTAACACATTCCGATTATGGTTTAATCGTTCGGATACTAACTACAACAGGTTTGTAAAGTCTCTCCTCGATGGCAATCTCGAGGAGATGAATATATACATGAACGATGTAGCTATGACCACGATAAGCAGCTTTGATTCGGGTAAGCACCCGTCTGACAGGGCTCTGCCAGAGAAGTTTTTCCATGGATTTGTCCTTGGGCTTCTTGTGGAACTCAGAGATCGATACGTTGTAAGGTCTAATCACGAAAGTGGGTATGGAAGATGTGATGTGATCATCATTCCAAAGTCAACCTGCGATACAGCGATGATCATGGAATTCAAAGTCTACAGTGCCAGCGAGGAGATGGATCTTCAGGCAACTGTGGATTCTGCTCTCAGCCAGATTGATAAGAAGAACTACGATGCAGAATTGTATGACCTTGGATTTACGAAAGATCATATCAGACATTACGGTTTCGCATTTGAAGGTAAGCGGGTTCTGATAGGAAAGTCGTGATCGGAATATATTGCAGAAAAACAAGGCTTGATGAAG
>JAEDGW010000045.1 GCA_016297325.1 Coprococcus sp.
CCATCACAAGTGCTGCGATAACTGCCATGATTCTTAGCATTTTGTCTGCTTTTTTCGTTCTCATAACTTAAATATCCCCCTTATCTTTTGTACTGAATATTTTATTCAGTTTTTACTAACAGGCTTTCCACTTTACATAAAGACCTGTTTTACATATAAACTTCCCATTAAATATACTCAATTTATTGTGTATTGTCAATAACGTCGTCCTAATATTATCCAATATATTAATCGTGTTTTATAGCTAATATATTGAGCATACATCTAATGTAAAATGTGTTACCTTAAAAAAGATGGAGGCTATATCATGATATCTTATAAACCGTTTTACGAAACACTATACAAAAAGAACATCACAGAATATGCATTGATATTTAAGCACGGCGTTCCTGCCAACACCCTGCAGAGGATGAAACACGGCGCAGCTATAACAACCAAGACTATAGATGTTTTTTGTAACATACTTGATTGCTCAGTTTCAGATATAATAGAATTTGAAAAACCGGAAGACTGATATATAGTTTTTCCGGCTTTTTGCATTTACATCAGCATTTTATTATCGTTACAGCTATTCAGGCACTCACTTATTCCATACATCCTCGCCAGCGAAATAGCCGTATATAACAATTCTTTTCCTCTATCAATCATCTTACACCTCCATAGGAAATCTGATACGATACATAAAATAAAGTCCATCCACAGCATCTCCTATGAATGGACTTTATTTTAACTTGTTCTATTTTGAAAAGCCCGATGCACTTTTTCTCTTCTCTTATCAGCCTCAAATTCCCTGTCAAATTCTGCCTTTGTCGCATCAAGTTCATCATCGCACACATCATCACATTCAGATAAACTTTCAGAATCCTCAAAATACTTCAAAAATACTTCAGGGCAGTTATCCGGAGCAGCATGATTATAACTCTGATATTCCTCCAGAGAATCAGATTTGTATTCATAATTTTTGAACCACCTGACAGCCTCCTCCATTCCAGGAAATGCATTTCTATCAAAATCCCCAGCCTGGAATGCAGCAAATTCAAATGCCTTGCCGTCTTCTATTCCGATGAAATATACCACTCCAAGTTCACAGTTGTTGTCAACCCGCACGTCTGCGGCCTCAAAAAACTGATTCTTTCCTATAAGAAATACGCCTCCGCCAACTTCTCTGTCAATCCATACAGGCATGAACATATCCTGATGCGACCTGTCACTTCTGTCTGAGTTGATCGTATCCTTCAGATTATCGCAGGCATCATAATATTCATCCCAGGTCATGTAATCACCAGGAATTGCCGGTGAACCGTCCTTTTCTTTCCACGGGCTACTGCCGGAATATCTGAAATAAGCATCCATGATATCCATACTCTTGTCTTTTTTACGTGGTGGCTTATATACTCCGGTATCTACAGAATAGCCTGCATCATATAGCAGCGTATTGATCTCTACTCTTATGATCTCATTCTGGATTCTCTCCGTGAGGTCTCCAAGAAAGATCTCATCAAAACACATCTCCGCTCCGGCATCAAATTTGTCTTTATCGGATTTGCCAAGCTGTGACAGAAGCTTTAATTTATCGCTTGATTTGCGCATCCCGGCAAAGATATCTTTTCCCCATGTTGCAACTCCAAATTCACGAAAGACTGCGATATCTGATTTGCCCGGAATATATTTGCTATTTGCAAGGCAGAAGTCAATGACACCTCTCACATAATCCGGCACACCTATAAGTCCGCATTCAAGGTCGAGATAAAGCGACGTGAGCTGCACGTATGGGTTCTTCTTCTCCCCCTCAAATTCACAGGAATCCAGTAGTTCCCTGGTAAAATTCCGCAAAATGTTTATATTCACATCCAGAACCGGGTAACTGTCAAGTTCTGAAACCATATCAGTCAGCGCATCTTTATATGTTCTCTTATCCAATCGGGATTCCATACCAGCTGATTCATTTGCAGCATAATTGTTCTTCTGTCTCAACGCACTTTCAGCCTCATCTATGAATATAGGCAAGTTTTCAAGATGGTCAAGCCTTGCCGCAAGGTTTCTGTCAGTCAGCAGAGCCTTCGCTATAAATCCTGCAAATTTGCCTTTACTTGCCGGAGTGTCCGCCAGACAGAATAATTTCTCTTTGATCCTGAGCCTGAGATTCTTATCATGTCCGCCCTTCACATATCCATACAGGAAAGAATTCTGCATATGTTCATGATAGTCCCGGCCAATTTTATAATAAAAATCATCCCTGAGTCCTGCCATAGCATGCACCTCCCTCCAGACAGCAAACTCTCTCTATGATCATATACGCACCTCGTCCGCCAATTTCTTTATCTTATCTATCTGCTTCTTTATGTATGTATATGACCTGACAAATTCATCCACATCCGCATAGAGCGACATTCCTCTTCTGCACAGAAACACATCCAGCATTCCCTCAACCAGATTGTCAAATATAGAAAGTGGATACCTCATGTCATCATCATCGCAGTTCAGATAAAATAATTCCCGAAGTCTTATATAACGCTTACAGTAGATCTCTTTGCCTATGAACTGCTGAAGGAATTCTTTTTCATTCTGAATCGCCTTGTCCATCATCTCATCCAGATATCTGTCATACTCCCCCTCAGCAGAAGTATCGTCTGGATAACTGCCATTCTCATAAGCTTCAGCCAGAGCTGCCTGTATCTCCTCATCTGTCATGACATCTTCTTCGGCCTCATCAAGAAATTCTTTATACATCTTATCCTGTTCGTGGCAGTATTTGTCCAGCATCTCTTTCATAGCTGGAGACAGTGAACAGCTGATATCTGTATTTGTCAGCGACTCATAGGCAAGAGTGAATACATCAAACACCAAATTCTCACCTACACCGTAGTAACACTCGTACCACAATTCATTATATCTATCAAAGACATACCGCTGTGCAAGCTTTCTCACACTCTCTGAGTGATCCAGGATCTGCTGAAACGAATCCTCAAATGGCCAGGCAAACACCTTTTCTACCCATTCCATATTACTCACCATGAGTCGTATCATACAGTACAGATAATCACTTACAAACTCTCTGAATCTCTCCGGCATAGCAGGCTCTATATCAGGAGCCTGGCCTGTCCCAGCTGGCGAAGTTTTTTTCCACAATTTGTTGCGCCTGCCATACTCGTCCATAGATTTCACCAGTTCACCCACCAGCTTATCCAGATCCTTTACCGTATATATTCCATCATCACAGATGACAAATGACGACACTTTATTGCCACGCCCGGTCACAGCACCGTCCAGGGCGGCTTTAAGCTGTCCGTATTTCTTTTTGCGGAATTCTATGTTTTCCCATTCTTTTTCCGTTAATCTCAAATTCTTACCCCCATATCTGCAATTCTATCTCTTTACTTTACAGTATCTTTTTCAAAATCTTTGAAATAAAATAAACTGCAATTTCCTATATCTGCCTGGCTATTGATTGGCAAAATCAAAACTGAGCTGAGTCTGCTTGAGAGACTTAACTTTTCTCTCATTTATCTTGTCATACTCGCCCACGCTTCCACAGAGCAGCGGGGAATGTGGGTCATAACACGCACAGTTAGCCTTCACAGCCTCAGGTGAATAATTGGCATAACAGTATTTGCAGCCATTCAGACAGGTGTTGTACGAACCGATCTCCACACTCTCCATGCATCCACACTCGGGGCGCTGTGACTTGTCCTTGGACACCTTTATCTCACAGCCTATGATCTCCTCGATGAGTTTCTTGTCTATACAGCAGTTGTGCTCTATGCCGCATTTGGCAAGATCAACAACCTCTGCGCAGGTGGCCACGACCATGCCATGTTCCCTCGCTATATCGGCTATAGTCTTTGCAAATTTCTCCAGATCATCGTGTCCCATCTCATAGCTTGCGACAGCCTGCATATTTTTCTTATTCTTGGCATATATGTCCACGAAGCTTATGACACATTTCTCCGTGCATCCGTCAAGGGCCTCGGCTATCTGTGTAAACGCCTTTATGTGATATTCAGGTGTATATCTGTCTGTAAATACTATCGGATCGTATCTCCATATAACCCTCTTCTTCCCGATTTTCCTTGAAAGTTCCTGAAAAGCCGGGATGAGCTTGCCCTTCTTATCCGGGAGATTTGCCTCCATGTCTTTTCCGTACCCCGTCAGGGTGAACTGGAAATAGTATTTGTACGCTGAGAGCTCATCAAGCCTTGGGATCATCGGAATGGGGTTCTTGGTCCAGAATACGATACAGTCCACGACCTCCGGCGATAGATCTATCTTGCTTATCTGATGTGCATTCATGGGATTTCTGACGTACAGGAATCCCTCCTTTATTCTGTTGTAGAACCAATCCGAATAGAATGTAGGAATGTCAGTTCTTCTACTTGCACTTAATATCATGTCTATGTCCTTTCAATCAAATCTTACTGCTGTTTATAAGTTAGCCAGCTCTCCGCATATTATGCCAGCAAGCACATACTGCTGGGCAAATGTATTGAGGAATATCTCTCCCGGCGCATCATCATCTGTGCTAAATCCCATGAGTTTTCCGCGCCCGGTTACTTCGCAGGAAATCACATTTCCGTCTGAGTCAAATTTTTGAATGAAATATCCAGAACTTCTAAGACGATCTTCTATCAAGTCATAGTTTATCATATTCTGGATACCCCACAGATTGTCCGGCCTGTATCCGGCAATCTCCTCAAAGATATCAAATGACCTGTCACGGATATCAGCTCTCCATGGATAATCATGTATCTTTTGCACCAGCCACGACAGAGACCTCTTTGACCTGTCTGTATATGGATAGACGAAATAATAGTCTCTCATAATCTTTTCGATTATGTCAAGTTTTGTGTTCTTATCAGTCTGAGCCTGATCTTCTTCCCTGCGTCCGGTTATCTTAAACACCTGATAGCACATATCTTTCAGATTGTCCATCGGGTACATCTTGACATTCTTCGTGTTGCTTGTGACTTCTTCCCACTCTGCAAATGACGCAAGTCTTGTATCAAGATTCTGACTCGTAAACAATTTGTCAAATGTACTATCAGTGTCTTTTCCCAGATCAGCTACATATGTGATCTCGCCGTTAGTGCCTGTATAGCTGTGAAATTCCTCATAGTCATAGAAATAATTCCAGCTCTCTTCATCCGGACTGCATATGCTGAGATCGCAGTTCTCTTCATCGACATGCACAGGTGACAGCATCTGCACATCCAGGCCTCTCTCAAGCAGGCATTTTCTCAGATATGTTCCATACATAGTCTCATATGCAGCTGTATCTACCCCTTCATTGCTGAAATTTCCAGGTTTCTTCCTATATGTAAATGCGATATATACCGGTTTGTCTTTTATTTTACGGCTTATAATTCCCGCAAATCTGGCCATGGACTGATACGCATTGTATTTTCCATCTTCCTGTCCGCAATCAGGTACTGTATGTATACACACTTCCTTGGTGGAATGTGGAAAGAAGTATATATCATCAAGTGCTCTTCCCGGTTCTTTCTCGATACTGTCAAGAAGCTGTCCAAAATTGCTGCAAGCTGCTGCATCCGTGTTATTTGCCTGAACAAATTTGTTAAATCTTACTGTATCACATTCCGGCATATCATCTGAACCGGTTATATTGTGAGCCCAGACCTCAGGATCAATCCCCGTATAATCAAGTACACAGTTGTCAGCCCTGTGCATCTTCCTTGCTGCATAGGACATTCCCCAATAGTCTATTCCTGTACCGCAGCCTATACTCACCGCACTTACATGTCCCGGATCCTTCATATCCGCAAATATATCTGCGTAGGCTCTTGAAAACTGGAAACCGTATGCCCTTGCATACCTTAGCACATAAAATGCGACCATATTTCTATCGCCGTAATCTGCAACACCGTTGTAGAAAAAATTTGAGACTTCTTTCATGAAACGATTTTTTTCGTCATGTGTCAGCGTCTCCAGATAATTCTTTAATTCATCATATACATTTCCAAGATAACTTCTTAAATTGATAACACACATTTGTTTTTCCCTTTCCAATCTTTTATTTTATAAGGAATCAAATATATACAAAACCTGTTAGTTGTTTCATTCAAATCAGATTTCAGCTCATTTTCAAATTATATATTAACTCCCTTTATTCTACCATACGGTACTTATATTTACATTATTTTCCGTGGTAGTTACACGCTATACGCTGTTTTCTCTCATATTATAATTTTCAAATATAATTGCATCGTTAAAAATACGACATAATTACCGCTCTTATTTGTTTCCAAATTTTTATTTATTTGATTTTTCTTTCGTTCATGTGCTATTTTGATGTTCTAGATTGTTTTATATATGAGATCTCAAATGAGAGAAAACCTGTTTCTTTCGTTTTCTCATATGTAACAGACTACGGAGGTGATGACAATTGAAGCAGCAGCAACTGCTTGAATTATACGATACATACTCTGACAACGTATTCCGTCTTGCACTAAGTTTCCTTGGAAATACTGCGGACGCCGAGGATATTGTACAGAATGTATACACAAAACTTATAGAAAAGAGCCCACATATAAAAAAAGGAAGCGAGAAGTCATATCTTCTCACAATGACAGCCAATATGTGCAGGAACAGTCTGAAATCCGCCCCTAAAAGGCTGAATACCAGTTACGACGAACTCGACCGCGAGCCAGCCGGATATGTCTTCAACATGGAGGAACAGACTATGTATAATTCCATAAATAATCTTTCCGACACATACCGATCAGTCCTCTACCTTCACTACTATGAGGGTTACACTTTCAAAGAGATTGCACGGATGCTTCACCTGTCAACATCGGCTGTCTCCATGCGGGTGTCCCGCGGACGGGAAGAACTGAGAAAAATTTTATCGGATACCCAATGACGATAGTGCAATAAGGCCCACACGGCATGGATGAGCAATACATATTTAATAAGGAGGAATATATATGACAAACAGATCAAATACACCAATAGACATAAATTCCCATGACAGAATATCTGATTCACCTGACAAGGAAATCACCAAGTTATACAAATCTACCATGGACAGCGTATATATGGCACAGGAAAGTAAGGACAACATAAGAGCCAGTCTTGCTGAAAAATCTAAAAAAGGAAATACAAAGGGCAAAGCTATCCGCATTTGCAGATACGCCGCCATCGCCGCCGCTGTGTGTGCAGTTCTTCTGTGCATCCCGGCAACCAGAACCACTGTCTCGGCTGCCATAGAATACCTGAAACAGACATTCCATCTGGCAAATGGCTCTGAAGTGACATACGAGCAGAACAGCGAAGGCAATTCCATAAAGTTCTCTATAACCACAACTGACGACAACGGATATACAAAGGTCGAGAACGGACGTCTCTACTTCGTTCTGGGCGATACAAAGGAAGATATCACAGACAAATGTGGTCCTGACAAATACTTCCGTCATGAGATCAAAAATGAAGACGGTTCACACAGCGTCATCCTTATCGGAGGAACCCCTGAAAGCTGTGGCTGGGCAGAGCTCTTCTTTGACCAGAATGGAAAATATGTGTTTAACAACATGAATGTCGCAGATTACAAAGATCCATGGCTGGATACAGCTATGCACGCAGAGGGCGTTGACACAGGAAATCCTTACCTTGATGATGAGCTTGCAACTGAAAACGCTGACTCAGCGGATAAAAACAACACCACTGCTTCAGGAAGTTCTAGTTCGGCTGCCGTCTCTGAAAAAACAGATTCATCCGCAGACTCCGACAATACTGCTGTCTCTGATGAATCAGACGCAGCAAAAGACTCCGACAGTGTATACAGCGTAGAGCAGTCTGCTCCTTCTAAGGAATCATCAACATCCGTCCAGATCACATCCGGCGATGCTGAGTCTGGAAATGTCACATATATTGAGAAGTGATATATAGATATATATGTGAAAACTTGATACATTTATGTAAATGTAAAATGGGAAATTTGTATTCAAAACAAGAAATACATACATTAATCATGGATGCTTACTTGATAGCTCTCCGGGGGAAATTTGTTTGATCATCCTCTGAGGAGCTTGTTTGATCATCCTCTGGGGAGCTTGCTTGATTGTCCTCTGGGGAGCTTGTTTGATTGTCCTCTGGGGAGCTTGTTTGATTGTCCTCTGGGGAGCTTGTTTGATTGTCCTCTGGGGAGCTTGTTTGACAAAAAAGGATACAAAATTTTCACTTATTCTCAAAAGCAATCAAAAAAGTGATAATTTCCAGCAACTTTATCTCTTTTTTAATTATTTTATTAAATTAGTGATAATTTTGTATCCTTTTCCTTATTTGGCTAGTCACATCCATATTTGTGTGTAAATTCACTTCCAGCAAATTAAGTTGATTCGCCGGAATACGGCTAGCTAATACACAACCTACAGTCTCATAGGAATTCCCTTGTCCTGGAGGTATCTCTTCAGATCTCCTATCTCAAGTTCTTTATAGTGGAACAGAGATGCCGCAAGTGCTGCATCTGCACCGCCCTCTGTCAGGGCGTCGTAGAAATGATCCTTTGTTCCCGCACCACCGGAAGCTATGACCGGAATGTTCACGTTGTCTGCTATGGTTCTGGTAAGCTCTATGTCGTATCCAGCCTTTGTTCCATCACAGTCCATGCTGGTAAGCAATATCTCTCCTGCTCCGAGCTCTGCAGCTTTCATAGCCCACTCAACAGCATCTATTCCGCAGTCGATACGTCCGCCGTGCTTGTATATATTCCAGCCGGAACCGTCATCACGTCTCTTTGCATCAATGGCAAGTACAACGCACTGGCTTCCGAATTTGTCAGCCGCATCTGCTATAAGTGTAGGATTGTCTATGGCTGCTGAGTTCACTGATATCTTATCTGCACCCTCTCTGAGTATCGCCTTGAAATCATCAACTGTTCTGATTCCGCCGCCCACTGTAAATGGAATAAATATAGTCTCAGCCACACGCCTTACCATATCAACCACAATATTTCTCTGATCTGATGAAGCTGTTATGTCAAGGAATACAAGCTCATCAGCTCCCGCCTTGTCATATGCTGCGCCAACTGCAACCGGATCTCCGGCATCTATAAGATTTACGAAATTTACACCCTTTACAACTCTTCCGTTCTTGACATCAAGACATGGTATTATTCTCTTTGTATGCATGCTCTACACCTCCAGGTCGATAAAATTCTTCAGTATCTTAAGTCCAACCTCTGAGCTCTTCTCAGGATGGAACTGACATGCAAATACATTGCCGTGCTCCACAGATGCATGGATCTGAGTTGAATAAAATGTGGACGCTGCCACATCCTCCGGATTCTTAGCCTTCAGATAATATGAATGAACGAAGTAGACATATGGGTTCTCTGGAAGTCCCTTGAAAAGCCTTGCCTTTGGATTTATCTCAAGATTATTCCATCCTATCTGTGGTATCTTAAGTCCCGGCGCATCCGGTATACGGAGTATCTCACCGTCCAGGATTCCAAGTCCTGTTGCCTCCGGCGACTCCTCACTGGTCTTGAAAAGGAGCTGAAGCCCAAGGCATATTCCGAGGAATGGCTTGTCTGCATCTACAACATCATAGATGACGTTCTCAAGTCCATACTCCCTGATCTTATTCATGGCGTCTCCGAAGCTTCCAACCCCAGGAAGTATCACCTTGTCACTCGCCATGATCACATCTCTGTCTCTAGTGATGACAGCCTCCTCACCCAGATACTGCACCGCCTTCTCAACACTCTTTATGTTACCTGCATCGTAATCCAAAATTGAAATCATCTGTCCCTGTCCTTTCAAGTCTAACATCTTTTGATCTATATTATATCTCTTCCCATCGGTACACAGCTTCTATCTGTCACTATAGTGATATCTGCAAGCAAGAATATATACGTTATCATCATCGATCTTGTATATTATTCTATCTTTATCATTTACTCGTCTGCTCCAAAAACCAGCCAGATTTCCAGTTAGCGGTTCAGGCTTGCCAATACCTTCATTTCCATTTCTGCATATATCTTCTATAAGACTATTTATTTTCTTTAGTGTCTTTCTGTCTTCCGTCTGCCAATAAACATAGTCTTTCCAACCATTATCAGTAAAGACCTTATTCATCCGCAGGCACCTCCGTCAGATCATGAACAGCAAAGTTTCCTTTTTCAAGCTGTGCTTTCGATTCCATTAACCAATCATAATTGGCCTTATTTCCCATTACATACACATTTTCCATCAGGTTATTATATGCCTCTTCAGACAGCATAACAACATTTTTATTATCCTTACGAGTTACGATCATCGTTTCATAATCATCTGTAACTTTATCCATATACTTTTTCATATTGTCGCGTAAGTTTGTATAATTAACAGCTAACATAAGAACACCTCCTCAAATTCATGTACAGTTTTCTGTACTTGTATTGTACTGTACAGAAAACTGTACGTCAAGCACCTGTATTATCTTATGCCTATGTTATAACAGATATTCTGCTCTCGCATGTAATTCTTTAGAACCTCAGCTTGCTTCCCTTGCCGCCGCGCTTGCCCGGCTTAACTCTGGTGAAGATTATCTCGTTGTCTCCAACCTTGAAGGTATCCTTTGTGCTTCCCACAAATACCGACTCAAGGACATCATCACCCTCTAAGTTGATGAGCTTGACTCCCGCTGCGCCCTTGCCCTTCTCAGGTATCTCCGCCGCATCAACTCTTATGTAATAGCCCTTCTCGGACTGTGCGATTATGAAGTCGCCCTCGGCTATTCTGCCAATATATACGATATCGTCACCGGCCTTTGAAGCATTTGCCGCACGCCTTGTGGTATCAAATGCGGAACCGTCAACGACCTTTGCAAGTCCCTGCTTGCTGACGAACAGCAGCTTATCTGTCACAAAATGCTCTATGCAGTCCATGAACAGGATATTCTCGTCACCGTTCATGTTGCAGAACTCGAACACCTGGATTCCCTTGTCGGCAAGACGTCCTATGAGGCTTCCGCCGCCCTTCTTGCTGGTGTTCTTTTTCGCCTGAAGCTTGATGATATCGGCAACCTTGATGGTATACACCTGATTATTGTCGGCAAATACCGCTATCCTGTCAAGATTCTGACACTTCACCGCGAATCTATAGTCCTTCGTGATCTGGTCAATGTTCTTCTCGTATACATTTGCATCGACTACCTTGATGTAATAGAATCTGTCAAGAAGTACAGCCACATCCGTAGCCACGACCTCAGCCTTCTTCACAACGACTGTTCCGTAATTGTGTATCTGGGTTCTTCTAGGTATGGCGTACTTTGCCTTGATCTCAAGCATATCATCTATCATCTGCTGCTTCATGGCATCCCTGGACTCCATGAGCCTTGTATACTTCTTGATGAGCTTCTCAGCGTCAGAAAGCTCCTTCTTGAGGGCATTGATCTCCAGACCTATAAGCTTCTGAAGTCTCATGGCAAGTATAGCATCAGCCTGCTTCTCTGTGAAACACAGGAACTTCGCGTCCGCCTCTGAACCCTTGAATCTGAACTTTATGTTCGATGTATCGCCGTGCATGAGACACGCCTTGGCATCCGCAACCTTTGTACTTCCACGGAGTATCTCTATGATCAGGTCTATGCAGTCAACCGCTGTGAGGAGTCCCATCTTGATCTCTCTGATCTCCTCCTGCTGGGCAAGAAGCTTTCTGTACTTCGCGTCATACAGACCATATTTGAAATCTGTGTATACCTTCAGTATCTTCCTTAGTCCCATGACCTCCGGCTTGCCGTTGTTGATACAGTTGATATTCACGCCAAATGTGTCCTCAAGGGCTGCCTTCTTATATAATATATTGATGATGTTCTGTATCTCCTCGTCAGAAGTTCCCTTCTTCACATCGATACACAGACATTCACCGTTCTTGTCTCCTCTGTCCGCGATATCCACGACCGCAGGAAGCTCTCTGTTTCTTACAAGCTCTGCAACAGTGTCGAGGAACTTGGCAGTGCCTCCGATCATTGTATATGGAAGCTCTGTAACACAGATACTCTTTCTTCCGTATCCGATATCCCTGACCTCTACCTTACCACGCACCTTGATCTTGCCAAGCCCTGTAGCATATACATTGTACAGCTCCTCAGGTGTGGCATTAATGATTCCGCCAGTGGCAAAATCCGGACCCGGCATGAGCGCAAGCAGATCCTCAAGCTCTATCTCAGGATCATTCAGATATGCAACTGTGGCATCTATGACCTCTCCAAGATTGTGTGTAGGAATATTTGTCGCCATACCTACTGCTATACCAGTTGAACCGCTCACCAATATATTTGGCACCTGGAAAGGCAGGAAAGTAGGCTCTGTCTCCGTTCCGTCAAAGTTCGGTATGAACTGATCCTTGAAGAACGGGAGATCCTTCATACACACATCCTCTGTGTACTTGGATATACGTGCCTCAGTGTATCGCATGGCAGCCGCACCTGAGCCGTCCACCGCACCAAAGTTGCCGTGTGGATCAACAAGTGGTATCGGCAGCTTCCAGTTCTGCGCCATGTTTACAAGTCCTTCATATATGGAGCTGTCTCCGTGTGGATGGTATTTACCCATTGTATCTCCGACGATTCTCGCACATTTTCTGTGTGGCTTGTCGGAGCCTGCAAGACCATCCAGTGAATAAAGTATTCTTCTCTGGACAGGCTTTAATCCATCCCTTACATCCGGGAGAGCTCTCTCTGTTATAACCGACATGGAATAATCCACATAGGACTGTCCCATCTCGCTCTCATAATCTACATTTAATATCTTTTCCGACATGATCTATCCCTTTCATCATACAAATTGCAAAACACGCTGCGCAATGTTCCCATATAACTTTTATATATCGAGCACCGCGTCCGCACTGTGCGTCTCTATGTACTCTCTTCTAGGCGCAACCTCTGTTCCCATGAGCGTCTGTGTGAGCTGATTTGCCTCGACACGGCTGTTCACTGATACCTGCTTTAAAAGTCTGGTCTCCGGGTTCATGGTCGTCTCATAGAGCTGATCTGCGTCCATCTCACCGAGTCCCTTATATCTCTGGATCGTGAACTTGTTCGTGTGCGTCTTTCTGTACTTTGCAAGCTCATCATCTGAGTACAGATATTTGATGTTCTTGCCCTCGCCCACTCTGTAGAGTGGCGGAATAGCTATGTAAATATGTCCCTCGCTGATAAGGTCAGGATAAAATCTGTAGAAGAATGTCAGCAGAAGTGTCGCTATATGGGCACCATCCACATCGGCATCCGTCATGATGATTATCTTGTCGTAATTCAGCTTGCTTATGTCAAAATCATTGCCATAGCCCTGCATGAAGCCACAGCCAAATGCATTGATGAGCGCCTTGATCTCGGCATTCTCAAGCACCTTTGCAACAGGCTTCTTCTCCACGTTGAGTATCTTGCCTCGGAGCGGAAGTATCGCCTGATACTTTCTGTTTCTTGCGGTCTTGGCTGAGCCTCCCGCCGAGTCACCCTCGACTATGAATATCTCACATTTGGATGAATCTGAGGACTCCTGCTTTGCCAGCTTGCCATTTCCCTCAAATGAAAACTTATTGATGTTGATCTTGGACTTCTCAAGTGCCTTTCTCTTGGAGAGAGCCACCGCCCTGTCCACTATCTCCTTCAGCACATCATAATTTCTGTCAAAATAAACTGTGAGCTGTTCCTTCACGATATCGTCAACAGCCTTTGACACATCCGTATTGGAAAGCTTTGTCTTGGTCTGTCCCTCAAACTGCGGATCAGGATGTTTGATCGATATGATGGCCTGCATTCCAGATCTTATGTCTGCACCTGTAAGGTTGGAATCCTTCTCTTTCAAAGCTCCAAGCTCATTTCTTGCATAGTTATTGATAAGCTTGGCAAATGCCGACTTGAATCCCGTCACATGGGTTCCGCCTTCAGGGTTAGTGATATTGTTGGTGAATCCTATGATGTTCTCCTCGCCATCTTCCGTCATCAGAAATACAATGTCAGCGGCGATTCCGTCCTTCTCACCCGATATGGCGACAACCGGTGATGTATGTGTGAGTCCCTGTGATATATCCTCAACAAATGCTGAAAGACCTCCCGGCTGATGGAATACTATAGGCTCCTCGCCGTCCCTCTTATTCTGGAATGTGATCGTAAGATTCGGATTCAGATAAGCTGTCTCCTTGATCCTCTGCTTGATGGCATCCGCCTTGAACTTTACTGTCTCGAATATTGTATCATCAGGATAGAGAGTTACCGTAGTTCCGGTTCTCTTCTCCTTTAGTTTTGTCTTTGGAAGCATACCGTCAACCAGTTCAGTTGTCGGTATTCCCTTCTCATATGTATCATGATAGAGGTAGCCATCCCTGGCAACATCCACTATAAGCTTGTTAGACAATGCATTTACAACCGCAGAACCTACTCCGTGAAGTCCACCGCTTATCTTGTAGGTGGAGCTGTTGAACTTACCACCTGCATGCAATACTGTATATACAACACGCTCCGCAGGAATGCCCTCCTGCTCATGGATATCAACCGGAACACCTCGTCCATCGTCAGACACGGTTGCCGAGCCATCCTCGTTGATGCTCACCCATATGTTGTTGCAATAACCCGCCAGATGCTCATCCACCGAGTTGTCTATAAGCTCCTGTATGAGGTGGTTCAGTCCGCTTCGCCCTGTGTTGCCGATGTACATTCCCGGTCTCAGTCTTACCGGCTCAAGTCCCTTTAACACCTCAATGTTTTTTGCACTGTATGACATAATCTTCTCCCATTTTATAAATATATTTGTGGCCGCATGTCTTACAAGTATATATATTACAGTTCATTCAGCCCACATAGCACCAAACATATCATGTCAGATGCGAATTTTTTTACTCACTCTTGTCCCTATTCATTCTATAATTAATACAACAGAAAAAGGAAACCCCTAGAATTATAGCCTAAAAGTTTCCTTCTTGCAAAGTATTTATTATTCTGACACATTATCTGATGTACTTACACCGGTTTTCTCCGGCATCATTCCAGCTCCACCATCGTCCTCTTTTATGATATCGAGGTCGAAGTAGAATACCACTCCATCTTCCACATTGTATACACCATAGTTCTTGTTGTGAGCCGCCATGGACGCAGCAACAATTGAAAGTCCTATGCCGCTTCCGCCATACTCTCTCGTTCTCGCCTTATCCACCTTGTAGAACTTGATGAATACTTTATCCAGCTCATCCGCCGGTATGTTCGGACCTTCATCATATACAAATACTCTTAAGTTTCCTGTTACGAGGCCATCGTCCGTCTTTTTCGGCTGGTCATAATCCATGCTCGCAGTCCATATCCTGACCTTGCCGCCATCCGTGCAGTAGTGAAGTGCATTTGTGAAGTAATTTGTAAATACCTGCTCTATCATAAATTCGTCGGCATACACATTGCACACATCTTCAATCGACTTATCAAGTTCAACATTTGCATGGTTTTGTTCAACCAGAATTGACGAGGAATCGACAACATTCTTAATAAGAGCATCTATGTCAAATACCACCGGATGAACCCTGTCAACACCAAATTCAAGTTCATTCAGATCAAGCAGCTGCCTTACAAGCTTATTCATCTTGCCGGCCTCATCGAGGATAACATCGCAGTAAAACTCTTTGCTCTCCTCGTCATCTATGACATTATCCTTGAGTCCCTCTGCATATCCCTGTATCAGGGCAATCGGAGTCTTGAGCTCATGTGACACATGGGACAGGAACTCCTTACGCATCTCATCTATCTGAACTTTCTCATCGATATCTGTCTGCAGCTTCGCATTTGCCTCCTGGAGCTCTGTCAGAGTATTCTTTAACTGATATGACATCTCATTCATACTGTCAGCAAGCTCACCAATCTCGTCGTTCTCCGGATATTCTACTTTCACATCCAGATCCAGCTGTGCCATCCTGTTGGCTATGGCGGCCATCTTCTTGATTGGTTTTGCAAATGAATTGCTGAAGAAATACGTCATGACAAATCCCAGCAGTGCCACAGCAGAAAATACCAACAAGAAGAATTTGATGGACGTAACAATTGTGGAATCTACACTTGATATAGGCTTACGTATAATAACCACGAAGCCGTTGTCAAGGAATCCAACTATATCATAATAGCTTGAACCTGTATTCTTATCGTTAGTTATCTGTATGTCATATTTGTCTGTCTTTTCTATCTGTTTTCTCTTTATCTTTGAATTGTTATCATTCTTACCGCCACTGTATTTGAAATAATCTGCTATGAACGACAGATTGTTATACACTGCCGCCTCCTCATTGACAGTGGTATAGACTTTCATGTTCTCGCTGTCAAATATGAATATCATGGCACCTGACTCGTTCACTACATCATTTGTCAGTGATCTGGCATCCACATCGTCATCATCGCCAAAAAGAGCATTACAAGAGTTGTATGTAGTAAGGAGCATCTTCTCCATACTATTATAATAATATCTCTTGATAAACAAAAACGTTATTGCACACGACATAACTATCATACATATGATTATCGCTGCCAGGCTGAAAGTTATCTTCGTCCTTATGGATGATCTGATAGATGATTTCATTATTCCACCTCAAATTTGTAGCCCATACCCCAGATTGTCTTTATATATTCGCCCTTGTCTCCCATCTTGTTCCTGAGCTTCTTGACATGGGTATCTATGGTTCTGGCGTCTCCAAAATAGTCGTAGTTCCATACATTGTTCAGTATCTTTTCTCTGGAAAGAGCAACCCCCTTGTTGACTATGAAATACTGAAGCAGCTCAAATTCTTTAAAGCTGAGTTCAATAGGTTTGCCATCTATGGTTACAACATGAGCTGCAAGATCCATCTCGATTCCACCAGCCACAAGTTTCTCATCAGATGCCGCATCCGATGTACGTCTTAAGATAGCAGCTACTCTCGCCATGAGGATCTTCGGGCTGAAAGGCTTGGTCACGTACTCATCAACGCCCAGATCAAATCCCATAAGCTCATCTCTCTCATCAGCCTTTGCAGTGAGCATGATGACTGGCACCTGGGAGAATTTTCTGATCTCCTTGAGAGTCTCCCATCCGTCCATCTTCGGCATCATGACATCAAGTATAACAAGGGAGATATTCTTATCATTCATAAATATATCAAGTGCCTGCTCTCCGTCTCCGGCCTCAAGAACGGTGTAACCATCCCTTGTCAGGAAATCTTTCACAAGCTTTCGCATTCTGCTCTCATCATCAACCATCAATACCTTTATCGCATCCATAATATACCTCCGCACATATATTTCTATCCAACTTTTTACAATATAACATCCAAATTTGTATAAAATGTGAATTGACTATATAAAATTCAGGCAGCAAGATCACTTACTGCCTGAATCTGTATATTATATACTATTCTCTCTTTCTTCTTCCTACTCAGCATCTGCCTCAGTGTCAGAATCTGCTGCTGTATCTGTCTCAGATGTTGCAGTGTCATCAACGAGCTCCTCATTCGGATCTATGGCTTCTGTGTTCGCCTCTGTTGTGCTGCCAGCCTCTGTCGTTGCTGTGGTTGCCATCTCTCCCTTAAGTGTCACGTTCTCCTGCTGTGCCAGTGCATATACCGCATCATTGTATGCTGTATACTTACTCTGGGCATCTGAGAGAAGCTTCTGTGCCTCAGTCTGAACATCCTTATCCTTGTCCTTGATCGCAGTCTCTACCTTCTGAAGTGCCTGATACTGTGTGTTCATGGCGTCAAAATATTTGTCTCTCAGATCCTTGACCTCATCTGTCTTCAAGCTTATAGCCTCTATATCTGAAAGGAATGTCTTATACTTTGGAAGCAGATTGTCTGTCAGATCCTTGAGAAGAGCGTCCGTATCAATGGTTGTACCCTCAGCAAAATATGCATTGTACTTTGTCATGATCTCTGCCTCTTCTGTCTCCACCTTCGGAATGTCTGTGCCGACAAACTGGATAAGCTCATCCTTGACCTCTGATGCTGCCTCAGTAGTAGCCGTTGTCTCAGTGTCATCCTTCTTGCCACCACATGCCGTGAGTGAAAATGCCATTGCAAGTGCCATCATTGTAACTAAAAATCTGCGTCTCATAATCTCGTATCTCCTTGTTATTTCATTGTTCTCATGCTCGTCTGTAACATAAAAATGTCCTGCAGAACAATCTACATGGTTATGGCAGAACACGAATCCTGTCATGTTCTGCCATAACCTAGTATACCACTCTCAGGGTATAAGTGGCAACCCATATATAAAACCTGTCATCTGCGTTTCTTCTTCTCCTGTGGAGGATTCTCTGCTATATATTTTTCGTACATGTCAGGGCGATGCTCCTTTGTCCTGGCTATCGACTGCTCAAGTCTCCACTCATTTATAAGCTTATGATTTCCAGAAAGCAGAACATCCGGAACCCTCTTACCCATAAATTCAGGCGGGCGGGTGTACTGTGGATATTCCAGCAGATTATTGTAGAATGTCTCAATCTCAGCGCTGTCTTCATTGTTCAGAACCCCCGGCACAAGACGCGACACAGCATCCACTATGGCCATAGCCGGAAGCTCTCCGCCTGTAAGGACAAAATCGCCGATGGACATATAGTCATCAACAATCATCTCAAGGACTCTCTCGTCAATTCCCTCGTAATGTCCACAGAGCAGCACTATATCCTCTTTCTCAGACAATTCTTGTGCAATCCCCTGGTTAAATGTCCTTCCCTGCGGCGTCATGTATATGACCCACGGCTTTCTGCCAAGTCTCTCCACAAGCGCAGTATATGCATCATATACAGGCTGTGCCTGCATGACCATTCCCGCACCACCGCCATAAGGATAATCGTCCACATGATTGTGCTTGTCCTCGGTATAATCTCTTATATTTATCGCCTCAATATGAAGCTTACCGGAATCCATAGCCCTGCCTGTTATGCTGGTTGAAAGTCCGTTCATAACCATCTCAGGGAAAAGTGTCAAAATATAAAAATTCATAGTCCGCTCCTAGTATATGTTCATCATCTCATCAAACGCCTGTATGCGATCAATCCTCTGCTTCGTCTGAATCATCTGCTTCAACCATCTCAAATGTTTTGACTTTTACTCTTTTGTTTTCTGTATCAACATCATATACAAAATCCGGGACAACGGGTATGAGGATCTCACCGCCATCATCTTTCTTTACGACAAATACATTATTTGCCGGAGTCTCAAGAACGTCATCAAGGATTCCTATATGCTCGTCGCTCTGATCATACACATCAGCGTCAAGTACATCACAGATAAAAAACTCTCCATCAAGAAGAGGTACGGCATCCTCCCTGTCTACCAGGATATCATAGTTCTTAAAACGTTCTATATCATTTATATTATCGTATTCTTTAAACTTAAGAATAACCATATTTTTCAAAAATTTACACGATGT
The DNA here is from genome assembly GCA_016297325.1 of Coprococcus sp. Lineage (GTDB taxonomy): Bacteria > Bacillota > Clostridia > Lachnospirales > Lachnospiraceae > Coprococcus. The sequence continues at coordinate 19,378 of JAEDGW010000045.1, forward strand.
ACAAGTAACCTCCAAAGTCTCTCTGCCATTTGACAGATAACACTTCTCAAGGGTCTTAAAACGATCATTGTCATCGGTTGTCGGATATACTTTAACCTCGCCCTTTATACCGTGGCTTGAGGTTATCACACCTACTCTGAGTCTGTCTTCTTTGTTGTGTTCCATGCTCTCTCCTATATAATATGGCAGCACGCTGATGCGCGCCTTGTCATCGGCCTCTCGCTTATGATATATAAAGCAGTAGCACGCTGATATGCGCAGGTCAGCAGGCCTTTCGCCTGTGACATATAAA
>JAEDGW010000046.1 GCA_016297325.1 Coprococcus sp.
ATAATATGTGTCGCTGTTCTTTTTTATGTCACAAGCGTCAGCTTGATGACCTACGTGAATAATTTTATCTGTGATGGAAAAAATAGAGTTATAAGCTGTAAGGAGAGCGCGGCATGATGGAGATAAGCAGAGATCTGGATGAGAATATCACAATAATCAAGTCAAAGTTTGACAAATGGGGCGACATCGTGGAGAAAAAGTTTGTCGTGAGCCGCCCTGGGTGGAAAAACGAAGAAGCTATATATGTGGTGTATATTGATGGGCTGTGTGACCATGAATTGATAGAGAACACGATAATAAAGCCTGTCACATGGGAGTGGCGGGATGCAGATGCGGAAGATCTGTGGGACAGGATCACATCCTATGAGGGGCAGACAGCCGATTATACAACAGAGAAAGACTTGAATAAAGTGATAAAATCTGTGCTAAAAGGCGACACAGCGATATTTGTGTCGGGGAGTGATACGGCGATGGTCGTGTCGTCTAAGCATTTTCCTGTGAGGGGGATAGAGGAGAGTTCGTCTGAGGGCGGAATGCGTGGACCCCGGGACAGCTTCAATGAGAACTTCAGAACGTCAACAGCTCTTATAAGGAGGAGGATAAAGGATACAGGGTTAAAACTGGAACAGAATACGATTGGAAGAAGATCGAGAACAGAATACGGGATAATGTATATAGAGGATATAGCCAGACCTGAGCTGGTTCAGAAGGTGCGGGAGGCGATAGATGCATATGATATAGACGCTGTGTTTGACAGCGGTATGGCGGAGCATCTCATGGAGAGAAAATGGCAGGAGATATTTCCTACGTACCAGTCGACAACCAGACCAGACAAGGCGGCAGCAGCGCTTGTTGACGGGAGAGTTGTCGTAGTGTTTGACAATTCCCCGGAAGTTGTGATAGCGCCGGCAACGATAAATACCTTTTTTCAGACGGCCGACGACTATTACAACAGATGGCCGGTGGCCACATTTGCCAGGATCATACGGTATCTGGCGGCGTTCATAGCAGTGGGGCTTCCCGGACTTTATATTGCTATAACCTGTTATCACAGGGAGATCATACCGGATAAATTGCTGTATGCCATAGCGGATGCCAGAAGCCAGTTGTCGTTTCCTGTGGTCGTTGAGGTGTTGATAATGGAACTGCTCTTTGAGCTTCTCCGGGAGGCGGGGATAAGGCTTCCGAGTCAGCTCGGTAATACCATAGGTGTTGTTGGCGGTCTCATAGTAGGTCAGTCTGCTGTTGAAGCCGGAATTGTCAGTACCATGGTCGTGATTGTTGTTGCGCTCACAGCCATAGCTTCATTTGCCATTCCTAATGAGGCTTTTGCATCGGTGTTCAGACTGCTGAAGTTTGTCACTATAATCACAAGTGCTTTGTATGGAATCCTCGGTTTTATATTGGCGATGCTCATGCTTGTATTTCATCTCGCATCACTTGAGAGCTTTGGAGTGCCGTATATGTCTCCTGTTGTCAGCTGTGGATACGAGGGTGATGCTGCCAGGGATTTTGTTGTGAAATCCCCTATCAAGAAACTTGTAGACAGGCCTGGGTGGAGTCAGTCCTCACAACGCCGCAGATTGACGAGAAAGAGATAATCCTATGTTTGATAAATATAATGTGACATTTTCAGCTTTTTTTAAGGCTGTTCTTATACTGCTGCCCGCATCGCTTATATATGTAACCACAATAACGCCAGCCTATCTTGACAGAAATTGCCTTATTTTGTCACTTTTTTTGATGCTATGTCTTGCTTTCACTTACGTGATACTACTATATGTTGTAATGTCAAAGTTATCTGAGCGGGTGGATATAGAACATAAAACAAGAAAAGATACCGTTATTGGTTGGATTTACGGGACGAGAATGGCTCTAAAGACAGGTATCATCCTGTTTATACTGGCTGATATATCGAGGAGACTCATGCTCAAAAAGTATTCTGATGTGGTGATAGCCATACCTATACTGCTTGTTGTGGCATATATGGGAAGCAGAGGCTTTAAAGGCGTTATCAGATTCTTTGAGGCGGTTTTCTGGTTTTCGGTGGCATCTGGTGTGGTGCTGCTCATATCTTCTTTAAAAAATATGGATTATAAGGAATTGCTGGAATGTGTGCGCATATATGAGGAAGGGAGCGTGGGGGATTCCCTTCGGATGGTCATGGTCAAGGGCGGCGTGCTGTTCCTCGGATTTACCGTCATGGAGATGGTCATGATGGTATATCTCGGAGTGGATAACCGCAGGCGGGGTATGCTGTTTTCTGCCGTCGGTACATCTGTGATAATAGGCGCGATGGGTTCGGTAATTGTGATAGCTACGCTGGGGATGGGTGCTCTGGAGTCTGGCGCAAAGAATATACTATATGTTGTGGGAGCTATGGAACTCCCCAATGGCCTGAAGATCAGACCTCTGATGCTGGTGTGTTACCTTGTCCTGACCTGTGGGATATCTCTTTTAGCGCCCCATGTGGTATGTGGTTTTTATGCTGTGACTGATATTGGCAGGAGACGACATCCGCTTTTGCTTAAGTTTTTATGGCTGGCTGTGGCATTTGCCATATGCGTGTGGCTTCAGACAGTGCCTGCCCGCGGAACTGCCATGAGACTTGCCGCTGGTTATCTCATGCTTGTGGATGTACCGCTGTCCCTTATTCTCCCGGCGGTTATGGTCATAGGTAGAAAGGCTTTGAAGAAGACTGCGCTGGTGCTGATCGCATTTGCGCTAACGGCGGCTTTGCCCGGCTGTGCCTACGACTCGGTGGAGAGTGTTGACTATGCAAATGTTCTGGTGATAGAACCGGGGGAGCAGGATGGCGCGTATAAATATACTCTGGTGATCACGGGACTCAGCGACGACGAGGACATAACGGCGGAGGAGAGAAAATACACCGCTTATGCCGCTTCGTTTTCTGATGTGTGTGCCATGTATGATAAGGAACACGCCAGAGGGCTTGATGTAAGCCATGTTGAGTATGTGGTGGCAGACAGTGAGCAGGTACTTGAGGAAAATATGCAGGAGCTTGGGCGGGAATTTGCAACGAGCTATGTAACTGTTATTGTCGGCGGGAATATATTGGAGAAATCAGGGGATAACAATACTAAAGATTATCTGAAAACCCATTACAGCGGACGTTGCCTTGCGACGCTTGGAAGGGATGGGAGTAATTATTGATCAGGAGGTATTGTTATGTGGAGATATGTTCGGGCTGGACTACTTGGGATTCTTATAGGCCTTGCAGGTGGAGTGATATTTGGCTATGTGTCGTATGTGAAGAATTACAGGGACAAGCTGCCGGATGAGATCATGTCAAATGCGGTGATGTACGACAACTCTTCAGATGATGACCGGGCCATAAGACTCAAGGTTGATTATGATGGTGATGTGGAGACTGATGATGACAGGAATGCGCTTGAGAGCTTTGTGGGAAATATGGTGATGAAGCAGGTGGGAAGCTGGCTTGGAAGTGATTACAGCGACAGATACAGCTATATCCAGATGAGGCACAATCTTGTGATGGCGCTTGATGATATAAATGCTGTGGCAAGTGAGGCTGCAGGCAGATTGGGCGTGGATGCCGACGTCACATCGAGGATGGGATATGAGTATTTTAACTCTGCCGGAGACGGCTGGCCGGCGGGATATTATGACACTTTGTGTATCGATCTTGAGGACAGGTAAGATTGAAAAGTTAATTGGTAAGTGTTATACTTTGACCTGTGGTGTGCCCTTAAGGTGCACCCGGGATTAAAGTATAAGGAGCACATATCATGGCTAAAGAAAATTTGGTAGTAATATTCGGTGGCAGATCATCAGAGCATGAGGTTTCATGTGTGTCTGTGCAGACCGTTGCAAAGGCTGTTGATCTGGAGAGATATAATATGGTTCTGGTTGGAATCACTAAGGATGGAAGATGGCTTAAGGCTGACAGCATAGAGAGTATAGAAGATGGAAGCTGGAGAGACAGCAGGGTTACGGCTGTTATTTCCCCTGATACATCAAAGGAACTTCTTGTCATGGAGGGAGACAAAGTGGAGAGACAGCATGTCGATGTGATCTTCCCTGTTCTTCATGGAATGTACGGAGAGGATGGAACTATACAGGGATTGTTCGAGATGGCAGACATACCTTATGTCGGTTGTGGAGTTCTGGCATCTGCGGCATCCATGGATAAGTTCTATACAAAGATCATAGTTGACAATATCGGTGTCAGACAGGCAAGATTTGTTCCTGTACTTGCTGAGGACTTTGGCGATCTGGACAGTGCTATGAACAGAGTTGAGGCTGAACTTACATATCCTGTATTTGTAAAACCATCCAAGGCGGGTTCATCCAAGGGTGTCAGCAAGGCTGTGGACAGAGCCGGACTTAAGAGTGCGCTGGAGGAGGCTGTAAAGTACGACAACAAGATCCTTGTGGAAGAGACAATTGTGGGCCGTGAGCTCGAGTGTGGCGTGCTGGGATACAAGGACAATACAAAGGCTTCCGGAGTGGGCGAGATACTGGCTGCAGCAGAGTTCTATGACTTCGATGCGAAATATAACAATGCCGAGTCAAAGACTGTGATCGGAGCTGATATTCCTGCTGAGACAGAGGCAGAGATCAGAGAGGATGCAGTTAAGATATTCAGGGCTCTTGATGGATTTGGCCTTTCAAGAGTGGACTTCTTCCTTGAGAAGGATACAAACAAGGTTGTATTCAACGAGATCAACACACTTCCGGGATTCACGAAGATAAGTATGTACCCTATGCTCTGGAAGGCTCAGGGATATGACATCAAAACTCTTGTGACAACCCTGATAGAGATGGCAAAGGAAAGATAGATTACAGATAGGATTGGAATATGATAAAGAACGTTACTGTGACGGTTATAGGAGAACAGAGGTCCAACAGGGACGAGGAACATGTAGAACCTGTGGAGCTTGTGACCCGGGGAACGCTTCATGAAAAAGACGGTGTATTCTACCTCAAGTATGACGAGTATTACGAGGACATTGAGAAGCCGGCGAAGAATCTTTTGAAGTTTGACGATAAGGGCCTTGACCTCACCAAGAAGGGTGCAGTCAGTGCTGCCATGTCATTTCGCGCGGGTGAGACAAGGGAAGCGTTTTATGCGACTCCTATGGGGACCATGGATATAAGTATACTCACTGAGGCGTATGAGATAGTGAAGACCGACGAGGGGATGGCTATAGTCCTTGTGTATATCATGGATTACGGACACAACTGTCTGTCTTTCAATGTGCTGAGGGTATCTGTATCTGAAGAATAGAGTGTAGTATCTGGGCGAAGACGGCTTTAATGTACTGATGTTCAATAGTGGGGTAGATGTATGAAGGGTGAGAAAGCATTTGACGATTTTCTGTCTATAGACACGATGGAATGTGCACAGGCAGAACAGCCCGTCGGTGAGAACAATATATATCAGGCTACATATTACAGGGATCTTGTGACCATATTCAACGCGGTTTCCATGGAACCGGAGGATACTCTGGTGGATTTTGGATGTGGTCTTGGCCGGGTGCTGTTTTACGGCAACTCCAGACACTACTGCAGGACAACGGGGATTGAGGCGGACAGCCAGATATATGACAGACTTATGGCAAATGCTGCGGGCTACCAGAAGCGGTTCTACGATCAGGAAGAACGCATGAAGTTTTACAATATCCAGGCTCAGGATTATCAGGTGGATGATGAGGACAATTATTTCTATTTCTTCAATCCGTTCTCTCCTGATATATTTGAGCGGGTTCTTGGAAATATAACTGAGTCCGTCAGGAAGTGCCCAAGGGATATATATCTGATGCTCTATTATCCAACTTTTGAGTATCAGCGTGTGATGAGGGGGAACAAGTTCTTTGTCCTCAAAGATATAGTGAAGTTGTCCGGGTATGAAGAAGATCCGGATGAGAAACTTTATGTGTACCACATGTCAAGATATTTTGTCTGATGATGACTGTTTTTGCGATCTGTGGATGACCAGATATATGCAAGTGATACAGACTGCCGCAATGATGGCAGATATGATGATGACTGGTATGCCAAACCATATGGCTGGGATATAGTCCATCATATATGACGATACATTTATGGTTATGTGGAGCAGTATGGAGGGTATGAGTGATGAAGACCATACCGTGACCAGAGCAAGGATGATTCCCACAGGGAATGCATAGCAGAACTGGACAGCGTTGCCGTGGGCAAGGCCAAATAACAGTGCAGACAGTATCACCGCTATGACGCCGGCTCCTTTAAAGGAGAATGCACTTCTTGCAGCGGCAAGAGATATTCCCCTGAATACAAGTTCCTCAGCTATGGGAGCCATGAACATTACGGTGAATACGCGGATAGAGCCATTTGACAGGGAGAATGAATGTGACACCATATCGTGATAGTGTTCAAGCAGCTCCGGGTGGTATCTGTCTATGATGTTCAAGATACCGGTTGACAATACCTGCAGGCTTATGCCGGATGCGATCATCAATATAACAACAATAAAACCGCACAGGAAAGAACGATTTGTTCTTCCTGTGCGGTTTTTGTTTATTTCTTTGTCGGTCATATACAGATGACCCTGAAACAGATATATGTAGCCGAAGAGCAGGATAGCCACTGTGTATGACACCAGAGAATATGGTATTATCTGGGCGATACCTGCAAGTGACATAGCTGCAAATGCAATATCCTGGATCAGGAGCATAGATACAGGAGCTAAAACAGCAATTCCTAATTTCCTGAAGTTTATATGGGAATTATTCATATTGCAAGTCCTCTCCTGAACACTGATATTCAAAATTACATCTTCTGTATCTTCTTGGCTCTTTCTTTCTCAGCTTTTGCCTTTGCTTTGGCTGCGGCCTTTTCTTCTTTGCTCAAGCTTGATTTTGCCACATCCTCATCGTACATCTTCTGATATTTCTTCTGCTTGTCGCGAAGCTTCTGACTGAATGTCTTCTTGGCAGGCTTTTCTTCCATCTTACCTCTTACTACTTTGACACTGACGATATATATGCCGCTGACCATGGCTTTTACCTCACCACGTACAGGCATCTGGTCATATATTCCGTCATCACAGATAAGATTGGTGATCTGTGGTCCTACCTTGGCCTTGACGATAGGAAGCTTGGCCTTCTGATAACGCTTAGGTGTCTGCTGCATGACTATCTTTGGAAGACCTGCGTCCTTCATAGGAAGCATCTTCTTGTCTATGACCATCATAGTAACGGGCTGTGCGCCCTCTCTCATCATCTCTTTCTGAGCAGACTGTTTTTTCTGGAGTCTATTGCCGACTAGGTATAAGGCAACAAGAACTCCGATAAGGATAACTGTGATAATTATTACCCATATCCACCATGCCATATTGATTTCCTCCTGAATATGTGATTGTTGTCTCGATCAACTATTATAAGCTGATTATTTTTTCGTTGCAAGGGGGAGATTCTTTACTCTGGCCTCCTGAATAAGTCCCGGTATGGTCTCCAGAACTTCCTTGCGCTCCTTTGGCTTCAATCCGTTTATGTCGATCGGGTCAAGGAATTCTATGACCACTCTGTGACTGCGGATGAAATTGTGTTTGTTGGCTTCCATGATATTGTCTGTTCCGCAAATGGATACAGGCACGATAAGGCTTCCTGCCTTCTGTGCGATCTTATATGCTCCGTCCTTGAAAGGAAGGAGTTCCTCTCCGTCGTTTCTGTGACCTTCCGGGAATACCATCATAGAGTGTCCGGATTTGACTATGTCGGCTGACTGCATGATAGTCTCAAGTCCTTTTTTCAGATCTGATCTGTCAAGGAATGTACATCCGATGTCTTTCATGTACCATGGGAGGATAGGAACCTTCAGGATTCCGTCCTTGGACATGAAGCCAAGCGGTCTGTTCAGTGCGTTATGGCAGCACAGAATGTCGAAGAAGCTTCTGTGGTTGCCCACAAATAGTATCGGCTGATCGTCAGGCACTCTCTCGAGACCTATGACTGTTCTTCTGCATCCACAGATAAACAGGACTATTCCGAAAAATCCTTTGACCAGCTTCTGGGCTCTTCTGTAGGCCTTCTCCTGATCCTTCTTTGCCAGAAGGTACAGGTACAGATGGTACGGTGTACACAGGAGTATGCCTAGAAAAGCGAATAAATACGCTAGAATGGTTCTCAATTTAATTCTCCTTCTTTTCTGGAACAGGTGTGTATCTTCCATATAACTTCGATGTCTCAAGAAGTCTGTCTGAAAGCTCTCTTGTGAGATCGCAGCTCTGGAATCTCCATGCCCAGTTGCCTTCGCCAACACCAGGGGTGTTCATTCTTGCCCATGAATCAAGCTTTAATACATCCTGCATAGGAACGATAGCCATGTTTGCAACGGATGAGAAGCATGCTCTGATCATAACCCAGCAGATATCGCTGGCGTCAGTGCTGTAGTATCTTCTGAGCTTATCCTTTGATGACTCAAATGCTTTGGTGTACCATCCGAGAGTCGTGTCGTTGTCGTGTGTTCCGGTGTAACATACACAGTTCCTTGTGTAGTTGTGAGGAAGAAAGTCGTTCTCGTTCGGATTCTCAAATGCGAACTGAAGTATCTTCATTCCTGGAAGTCCGAATTTGTCTCTGAGCTCTATTACAGGCTCATCTATCTCTCCGAGATCCTCGGCGATGATCGGAAGATGATAACCAAGGTTTGCCTCGAGCTGTGTGAAGAAGTTCAGACCCGGTGCCGGCTTCCACTCTCCGTTGATCGCAGTCTCCTCACCGTAAGGTACTGCCCAGTATTTGTCAAATCCTCTGAAGTGGTCGATCCTCAGGAAATCGGTCAGTGTGAGCTGATACTTGATTCGCTCTATCCACCATGCATATCCGGTCTCGGTGTGCTTCTTCCAGTTGTAAAGTGGATTGCCCCAGAGCTGGCCTGTTGCTGAGAAATAGTCTGGTGGAACACCTGCAACCTCTATCGGATAACCCTTGGAATCCAGCATGAACAGATCCTGATTTGACCAGACATCTGCGCTGTCCCATGCGAGGAATATAGGTGTATCGCCTACTATGCTGATGCCGAGATCATTTGCATAGGCCTTGAGTGCCTGCCACTGTTTTGAGAAGAGGAACTGTATGAAGTTGTAGTAGCCAACCTCCGGTGCAAGTTTCTTTCTCCATGTGGTCTTCTGTCTGGCTGTAGGCTTCTTCAGGGAATCGTCCCACATATACCAAGGCATGCCCTGATGAGCGTCTTTGCCGGCCATGAACAGAGAATAGTCTGCCAGCCATGCCGTATTCTTGATGAACGAATTGTATTCCTCCATCAGCTCTGCGTCTCCTGACATGTCGTCGCTATAGTCTTCGTCTGTAAATCTCTCATACGCTTTCTTCAGAAGTCCGGTCTTGAACTCGATCAGATCGCCGTACTCTATCTTCTGCGGATCCCAGTTTGGCATGTCCGCAAAGTCTTCATCTATGAGAAGCTTTTTCTTTCTGAGATCATCGATATCGATGATGAGTGGCTGTCCCGCAAATGCTGAAAATGGCTGATATGGTGAATCAGCAAATCCGGTGTGTCCAAGTGGAAGTACCTGCCATACATTCATGCCCGATGCTGCGAGAAAATCGATAAACTGATATGCGCCCGGACCCATATCACCAATTCCGTAAGGACTTGGGAATGAGGTTGGATGAGCGAGAATACCAGCGTATTTCTTAGGCTTTTTTTCACAGTTCTGCTCTAACATATATATTACCCTCTTTTCGTAGTATGGAATCAGAGCCGCCTGCCCGCTGAGTGCCTGTGGGTCAAAAAGGCTCTGAACTATACTATTATACAATAGATAGATGGTGTGAGCCAAGTAAAATATAATAAAACTAAAGAAAGAGTTGGGTCGATTGTGCTTGACATGAAGGCTTGTGCTAACTTATTATTAGTGGAAGTATTTGAAATGACAGGTACTTCCAGAGCCTTATATTCTGCGGTGTATTCGGGGGGGGTAAGGCGGCGGATCAATAAAAGAAAGAAGAGTAGAAAAATGGATAGAATAATTACAAGCCTGCTTGAGACGGACATGTACAAATTCAGTATGGGACAGGCCATATATCATCAGTTCAGTGACTACAAGACAACATGGTCATTCAAGTGCAGAAACACTGATGTAGTCTTCACCAAAGAGATGGTTGATGAGATCAAGAGGCAGATACAGCTCTACTGTGAACTCAGATTCACTGAGGAGGAGCTGGAGTATCTTCACAATATCAAGTGGATAAAGGGTTCGTATGTGGATTTCCTCAGACTCTGGAAGGCAAGATATGAAGATTTTGAGATATCAGATGACGCAGAGTGCGGCCTGAAGATAGAGGCCAGAGGCACATGGCTGAATACTTCTATGTATGAGATACCTACACTGGCTATAGTGAATGAAGTGTATTTCAGAATGAATGATGATTATGACAAGCTCCTTTCATCGTTCAAAGAGAAGCTTGACGAGAAGGTACGCAAAGTTGAGACCGGCGAGTACAATCTGGGAGCTTTCAGTGAGTTCGGACTCAGAAGAAGACTTTCTGCCGAGGCTCAGGAACTTGCAGTCAAGGAGCTCAGCGAGCACAAGTATCCAGGTTCAACATTTGTCGGAACAAGTAATGTATATCTGGCAAAGAAGTATGATCTGGTTCCTGTGGGAACCATGGCGCATGAGTGGATCATGTGTGTAGGACAGGGAAATCACAAGCACAATCCTGCATATTCCAACTGGTATGCATTAGATGCCTGGGTTAAGGAGTACGGAGTCCTGAACGGAACAGCCCTCACAGATGCGATCACCACAGATTGCTTCCTGAAGGATTTCCAGCTCACATATGCAACACTCTTCAGCGGAGTGAGACACGACAGTGGCGATCCTTATGAGTGGGGCGACAAGATGATCCGCCACTATGAGGAGCTTGGACTTGATCCAAAGACCAAGACACTTCTGTTCAGCGACAGCCTTGATTTCGAGAGAGCAGACAAGCTCAACAGTTATTTCAAGGACAAGATCAAGGTTGCATTTGGAATAGGAACATATATATCCAACGATACATGCGACGAGCCGCTCAACATCGTTATGAAGACCACAGCATGTAACGGAATGGACGTTGCCAAGATATCTGATGACAAGGGCAAGGGAATGTGCAAGAACCCTGATTATGTCCACTATCTCAACAGATGTATCAAGTGGCGTATGGAGAATGATAAGTGATTTTCGTAAGGAGGGACCCACGTAAGTGGGAGGATTCCTTTAGAGGAAGCGCACTGATGTGCGCGTAGGTCATCAAGCTACGCTTGACGACATGTTAGGAAGCACGCAGACGCCGCGCACAGCGCATTTCATGCGTCTGCTCATTAGTAATTTTCGTAAATATAATGGAGTTTATGGATTATGGGAAAAACAATTATAATGACAGATTCTGCCAGTGACATATCCGAGAAAGAAGAGAAAGAGCTTGGTATCAAGATCCTTCCTTTCCCTGTTGTGATCGGCGGCAAGTCTTATCTGAGCAGAGTCGATTTTGACAATGAGGGTTTTTACAAGCTGATGGCTGAGAATGATGATCTTCCAAAGACATCACAGATCACAGCTTACCAGTTCGGTGAGGTGTACAAGGATCTGGTGGAGCAGGGTTACACAGATATCATATATGTCAGCATCAACAAGGATGGTTCAGCCTCCTATGCAAATGCGCAGATGGCAGCAGATCAGTTCGATGAGGAGTATCCTGAGTGCGCCGGAAAGTGCAATATCTATGTATTTGATGGAATAGGTTACAGCGGACAGTACGGATATCCGGTTGTGGTTGCTGCCAGAATGGTACAGGATGGTAAGGACGCAAAGGATATTGTGATATATCTCAGGGAAGAGCTTCCAAAGAGAAGAATATATTTTGGAATATATGGACTCAAGTATGCGGCAAAGTCGGGAAGGATCCCAAGTGCAGCCGCCCTTGTAGGAGATGCTCTTGGAGTAAAGCCTATCATGAAGATCTGGGCAAATGAGATCGTGACGGCCATCAAGTGCCGTGGCGAGAAGAAACTCATGTCAAAGATGGTTGATGTCACAGTTGAAGAGATGGAGCCTGGCTCAGAGTACCAGATAGTTTACGGAAGTGACGAGACCGTGAGAGATGAACTCACAGCACGCATGACAGAAAAGGTTGGATATGGACCTTCAGATTACTTCCAGATCGGTGCGGCAGTCGCATCCAATGCAGGCCCTAAGGTTGTCGGAACTATCTTCAACGTGAAGAAAGAGCTTATGTAACAGCTGATGTGCGGGCGATGCAGTCCGGCAGTCCAGACATTCAGACAATTCTGCCTTAATTGACTATAAATAGTGACAGATGGCAGATGTAGCAGCCTGATAGTGCGGGTGATGTAGGTAATTCTGATGATCCTGCCGTAATTGGCTGCAAATGGTGATATATGGTATATGAGATATCTTTATAGAAGCCACAAGCTGTGATATCTGTTATGGAGATTTACAATAAGTGCAAAAAATTATCTCTTTTTAGGAGAAAAAACGTAAAAAGCACACAAAACGCTGAGGTCTTGTGTGCTTTTGGTCTTTTTTCTTTAAAAAAGAGATAATTTTTTATCTTTTTATAAAAAAATCAGCAATTAGCAAAAATACCTTGATTGCCAGCTTCCTTGGTTGCCAGATCTCATGGCTACCAGATAAGCTGTATGTCAAATTTTTTGAACGTTAGAATCGCTGACTGCCGGATTCCCTAGATGCCGGCTTCCTTAGATATCAGCTTCCTCAGATATCAGCTTCCTCAGATGCCGGCTTCCTCAGATATCAGCTTCCTCAGGTGTCAGCTTCCTCAGATGTCGGCTTCCTCAGGTGTCAGCTTCCTCAGGTGTCAGCTTCCCCAGGAACAAGCTTCTCTATCTCATGATAGACTCTTGCGAGTGGCAGTCCTACAACGTTGTTGTAGTCGCCTTCAATTCCCTTGACAAACAGACCGCCCTTGCCCTGGATGCCGTAGCTTCCTGCTTTGTCAAACGGTTCATTTGTGGCGAGGTACTGGATTATCTCGTCGTGTGATACCGGATAGAAAGTGACGTCTGTCTTCTCATAAAATGAGCTTGATGTCTTGGCTCTTCCGTTCACATATATCAGGCATACTCCGGTGTACACCTGATGTGTCTGGTCAGACAGACTGTTCAGGGTGTTGTACGCATCGTCGTAGTCATAAGGCTTTCCGAGAATCCTTCCGTTCAGTGATACAACAGTGTCTGCGCCGAGGACAACGAAGCGCTCAGGAAGCTTCTTAACCCGTCTTCCAACATCCTGGGCAATGATCCTGTTGCACACTTCATCTGCCTTCTTCTTAGCCAGAAGCATTACATATTCAGATGGAGCCATCGGTTCAAGATCTTCATCAGAAAGACTTGGACACACATCGAAGTCGTATCCTGCCTGGGCCAGAAGCTCTTTTCTTCTGGGCGATCCCGAGGCGAGAATTATCTTTATGTTAGTCATATGTTATCTCTTTATACTTTCTTTAAAAATTTATAACCTAAAATCTGCATAGACAAAATTTATAGAAAAGGTTTATACAAATAAGATCTTCACAAAGAAGAATCCACACAAATAAGATCTACGCAAATAACAACCGCTGTTAAAACATAGATTTATTTGTGCCCAGCATTATTTACACATCTTAATGGCCTTCTCAAACAGTGGCAGTGAACGCTCAACCATATCCGTTGTCGTGCAGTAAGCCAGTCTCATATGTCCCGGACACATGAAGCTGTCACCAGGAACAAGGATCAGGTCAAGCTCATGGGCTGTCATGTTACAGAACTCATTTGCATCTGCGATAGGGGTCTTAGGGAACATGTAGAAGGTTCCGCCCGGCTCAACACACTCATATCCCATGGCGGTGAGTTCCTTGTACAGGATGTTCTTGTTCTTCTCATAGATAGACAGATCAGATGTCTGGTCAAGCACCTTTGCAACTCCGAGCTGTATAAGGGATGAAGGACAGTTGTGTCCTGTGAAACGTGATACCTGTCCGCACATGTTGATGATGAGCTCTGCATCCTTACACTTAGGATTTACGGCCACGTATCCGATACGCTCTCCAGGAAGTGACAGTGACTTGCTGAATGAGTAGCAGCAGATGGTGTTGTCGTAGAATTTGGAGATGAACGGTGAATCAGTTCCCTCAAATACGATCTCTCTGTAAGGTTCATCTGATATAAGGTAAATGTCATGTCCGTACTCCTCCTGCTTCTCTGTGAGGATCTGGGCAAGACGTGTTATAGTCTCTGTTGAGTAGACGATTCCGGATGGGTTGTTAGGCGAGTTGATGAGGATCGCCTGAACATTTGGATTCATCATCTCAAGAAATGCGTCAAAGTTGATCTGGAATGATGTGATGTCGGCTGGGACTACCTTGAGAACAGCGCCGGTTCCGTCAACGTATGGCACGTACTCAGGGAAGTAAGGTGCAAATGTGATGACCTCGTCACCCGGCTCTGTGACACATCTGATGGCGTGGGCCAGTGCTCCGGCAGCACCTGATGTCATGAAAATGTCCTCAGGAACATACTCCATGCCGAAACGGCGGTTCAGTGACTCTGCGACAGCCTTTCTTACAGAATAGATAGTGAGTGTTGGGCTGTAGCCGTGGAGTGCCAGTGAATCCTCATTCTGGATAAGGTCGATAAGTCCCTTGTTGAAGTCATCTGTGGTAGGCACAGATGGGTTGCCTATGGTATAGTTGAACACGTTCTCAGGACCGATCTCAGCGGCACGCTTTGAAGCGTACTGTGCAAATTCTCTGATGATGGAAGTGTTGTTAAGCATTGCTGAATATTTTTTTGAAATCATGGAAGTCCTCCTGTTATATTAAGATCATTTTTATGTATAAAATCTGGCTGGTTCAAGACAGCGGAAGTTTGATTTTATAGCCTGACGTATCTATTAATAGATACCAGTATTAAATATACAGTTACGGACACAAAAAAACAAGAGGTAACAGACCGGGGAGATCTGCTACCTCTTGCAAAAAAAATGAGGGGAGAGAGGATTCAAATAAATGAAAAACTCTTTACGATGTTTAGTATATCCAGGAATTGTGAACAAAATGTGTTTAAATATTAATCTATTTATAAAGTTTAATAAGTAAGCATAAACAAATAATAAAACGTTCACAAACTGATGGTATTTCTGTATAATACAGCGTGATGGATGGGATAAAATATATATGAATGAGAAAACCATGTACGTATGAAAAACCATGTACATGAGAAAAAACATATACGTATGAAATAAAACATATAAGGAAAAGAAGAAGCATATAAGGTATGCTTCCGTTGGATATATATATTTACAGGAAGGTAGAAGAGATGATATTTGAGACACATGGACATTATGACGACACCCAGTTCGATGAGGACAGGGAACAGCTTATAGAAGAATTTTTGAAGAAAGATATAGACAAGGTAATGAATGTGGGAGCTGACATGCAGTCATCGCGGAATTCAGTGGAGCTGGCAGGAAGATATCCACATTTCTATGCGGCTGTCGGTGTGCATCCAAGCGAGGTTGGAGAACTCACGGAAGCAGATATACAGGAACTCAAAAACATGGTACTAGATAATCAGAAAGTGAAAGCCATAGGCGAGATAGGACTTGATTATCATTTTGATGACGACCCTCCAAGGGATGTCCAGAAAAAATGGTTCGTCAGACAGCTTGAACTGGCACAGGAACTGGCCATGCCGATCATCATACACAGCCGTGATGCTGCATCAGACACAATGGAGATACTGAAAAGTATGGATGGCGGTAAAAATGGTGGTGTGATACACTGTTACTCATACAGCGTAGAACAGGCCAGAGAGTATATTAAGATGGGATTCCATATAGGCGTTGGCGGAGTAGTAACATTCAAGAACAGCCGAAAACTTCAGGAGGTTGTAGAAGACATCCCTCTGGAAAAGATCGTCCTCGAGACAGACTCCCCATACATGGCACCAGTCCCATTTAGGGGCACAAGAAATTCAGCCCTCAACATTCCATACATAGCCGAGAAGATAGCTGAGATCAAGGACATTCCGGTCGAAAAGGTATATGACACCACCTATGCGAATGCCCTGGAAATGTACAAGATGTGATAAATGATACAAATTCAGTGTTATCATAACTGACAAAGAGAGTGAATATTAGATACATCGCTGTAGAAGGTATTTGTAAAATAATGTTATATTCATAATAGAAACATAGATTGCAGGCAATGGAGTTTTCGTAATGTGAATTGAGACCAGGATTTTGCAGTATGCCTGTCAGGGGAATACGAGGTCGCCGGTCCTTAGGTGGCGCCTTAAGCGGCACCTTAGTACCGCTGCAGACCGAGTTAAGCGGGAGCGACCCCAGACAGGCATACTGCAAAGTCCTGGTCGCGACGCAGACCTTGACAAACTCCATTGCATGGACACAGAAGCAGGAAAGGACAAGCATGGAAAAGTTAAGTAATCCACAGGTCACGATAGAGACCATAAAGAAATATGAATTTGCATTTCAGAAGAAATTTGGACAGAATTTCCTGATCGATTCGCACGTCATAAACAAGATCATCAGCGCAGCGGACATAACAAAGGATGACTGCGTGCTGGAGATCGGCCCGGGCATCGGAACCATGACGCAGTATCTTGCAGAGAGCGCAGGCCAGGTCGTGGCGGTTGAGATCGACAAGAATCTTCTGCCGATCCTGGACGAAACGCTGGCTGAGTATGACAACGTAACGGTCATAAATGATGACATTCTGAAAGTGGATATAAACAAGATCGTGGAGGAGAGGAACGGCGGCAGACCGATCAAGGTTGTGGCGAATCTTCCATACTATATAACAACCCCGATCATCATGGGGCTGTTTGAGAAGCACGTTCCGCTGCTCTCAGTGACCGTCATGGTGCAGAAGGAAGTTGCAGACCGTATGCAGGTGGGGCCGGGAACCAAGGACTATGGCGCCCTGTCACTTGCGGTGCAGTATTATGCAGAGCCGTACATCGTGGCAAATGTTCCACCAAACTGTTTCATCCCGAGGCCGGGAGTCGGTTCCGCGGTCATCAGGCTCACCAGATATCAGGAGCCGCCGGTCAAGGTGAAGGACGAGCAGCTCATGTTCAGACTGATAAGAGCATCATTTAACCAGAGGAGAAAGACTCTGCAGAATGGAATTGCAGGCAGCGGAGAACTCTCATTTACCAAGGAACAGATCGCAAATGCGCTGGAATCCCTTGGAATATCAGCAAATATACGTGGAGAAAGTTTGAGTCTGGCGGAATTTGCAGCTTTGAGTGATATTCTTTCGGACAAATAGGAGAATAGCCGGATACGATATGGCATAGATAATATATAAATCCCTAGGCATATATAGTGCCTGGCAGGGAGAAGAAGCCGCCATGCAGGGCGGGACATGTTCTACGAGGAGGATTATCTATGGTATATTGGAACAGATTCATATCGTATATTTACAGGTATCATGAAGGACATAAATGTGAGAATTCAGGATTTGCAAAGGTGGCGAAAGCTGGCGGAATTGGCCGGGTCACGATAGGGCTCAGGAATGGAATGAACAACCGGGAAGAGATATACGGCGTGTATATTTACAGAGAGACCTTGCCGGAGTCAGGTGGAATCCCTGAGTCACAGACAGATGTCCCGATGATCCCTCTTCCGGTGCTGATCGGGAAAATGAAACTCAGGAATGGCCACGGCGAGGAGTGCTTTTCATTTGAATGGAACAATGTCGGAGGAAGCGGCAAGCCGATAACAGCATTTGCGGGTATCGTGATACAGAGACTCCAGGACAAAAGTGAGAGCGGAAGGGGCTGCTATGAGAGCGACATATTCTGTTCTTCGTGGACTGACAGCGTTGTGGACTATTCCAGAATGTGGCGCGGGGAGATCCCGGCCAGGGAACAGGATGTTCTCGATGAGGCTGTCCGCGAGGTATCGATCACAGATGCTTCGGCTGTGGCTGACAAGACGGATGCGGAATGCGATGAGTGCGCCGAGACAGAAGAGATCACAGATGAAGAGCGCATAGATGTGAATGGCATCACCTATTCTCCGTCGGATACAAGGACTGCCGTGAATGATATGTTTGAGAAATATGAGAAACTTCCGCTTCTCCCGGGAAACGCCTTGGATGATGGACTTAGCAGTGTCATCGAGAGTGTGAAGATCAATCCAAATGACATTGGCCTGCTGGACATGTGCAACTGGAAACTCGGGGTGAACAGCTTTCTCACACATGGATATTACAGTTACAAATATCTCATGCTTGGCAAGGTGGTTTTCTCACCTGAAAGCGACAATGTGAGCTACATTCTGGGAGTTCCAGGGGTGTATTCGTCCAGAGAGAAATATCTGGCGGGGATATTTGGATTTGACAGATTTGTGCCTGAGAAAGAGACGCATGTGAAGACGGGAAGTTTTGGCTACTGGATAGTGGATATAAGATAGATATCGAAGGGTCAGGCCATGCCTAAGAGATGCTTGGCGGCTTGGCATACCTGGAAAGAGGATAAAGAGATGGAAGATACAAATATTTCTGGGGCAGATTTAGAAGATAACTGCACCGTCAAATTGACGCCAGAGGAGCTGGCTGTACATAACAAATATATGGACAAGGCGATAGCGCAGGCAAAGAGAGCCTATGCAAATGGGGATGTGCCGATAGGCTGCGTGATAGTCCATGACGACAGGATAATCGCCAGAGGTTTCAACAAGAGAAATCTCAAGAAGACCACACTGGCCCATGCGGAGATACTTGCCATAGAGCAGGCTTCCAGAAAGCTCGGAGATTGGCGGCTTGAGGAGTGCACCATGTATGTGACACTTGAACCGTGTCAGATGTGTGCCGGGGCGATAGTGCAGGCCAGGATACCGGAGGTGGTTATAGGCTGCATGAATCCGAAGGCGGGATGCGCCGGATCCATCATCAATCTTCTTGATATGAAGCAGTTCAACCATCAGGTCGGCGTGATAAAAGGTGTCAGGCAGCAGGAGTGCAGTGATATGATGAAGCAGTTTTTTCGCGAACTCCGGCTTGGAAAAGCGAAGAATGCTTGACGGCGGGCGGTCAGTCAGATATAATGAAACCCGCAGTGCAATTTGCAGATGCATGAGGTATATGTATCTGGTTTATGGCACGATGAATATGTTTTAAAGTTTCCATGCAACCGGGGAGGTAGCGGCGCCCTGTACCTGCAATCCGCTATAGCAGGGGTGATGGTCTTTCAGAGGGGTGGCCGCTGTAGGGCTGCCCTCAGTAAGTGGTGTTGATGTCTGGGTCTCGCGCAACAGGAATCTTCGAACCGTGTCAGGTCGGAGACGAAGCAGCACTAAGGGGAATCTCCTGTGTGCCGTGAGGGTGCCTGGGCTGAGCTAACTGCTGAGGTAACGTCTATGGTGACG
>JAEDGW010000161.1 GCA_016297325.1 Coprococcus sp.
TATCGTCCAGTCTCTCTGGTGCAGCCAGAGGTCACCCGGATTGATATCTATGTCCGTGTAGCTGAAGTCAAATATCATGGAGAAATGTCCGTCTCTTCCGATGTATCTCTCCAGATCCTCATTTGGAACTCCCGGTGTCTCCGCAACTGTCACAAAGTCTCCCCTGCCGTAGGTATTCTCCTTGAGTTCCCTGAGGAAATCATCTATTCCCGGTCTGTTGAGACAGCATTTGCCGACATCGCATCTGCCGTCCTCGCCGTCTGACGGCATTGGTGGGAATGTAAGATCCTTCTTGATAAATGTGATGGCGTCCATTCTGAATCCATCTCTGATCTGAGTGTCTCCATGGTTTCCTGTGTACCACATGTATAGACCTTAACTTTAACTCCTGTCTCTGTCTCATACTCTTTGCACAGGTCCTGGATGCTGTCTGCTATCTCTGACTTTGTGTTGTAAATATACAGATCGTAATCCTTCTTTGATGAACCACATCCTGTCATGGATGCAAGTCCAAGCATCATAGCTGCTGAAAGTGCACACGCTACAAATTTCTTTGCTCTCATAACCTTTTCTCCTTTTCTTGCTTTGAAATTTTCCCTCTTGTTTTGCTTGCTTTTCTTGTTTTGCATGCTTTTCTTGTTTTGTTTGACTGTCTTGCTTTGTAGTCTTCTGCTCTTTATGAGCTTTCCTTGTAGTGATAACTGCGATAACCCTGTGTGTTTAACACTTGTCACCGTATTATATTGTCCCGATAAAACACATTTCATAAGTGCTTTAATGAAACATGTTTCGTCAATAGGGAATTTATAGAATTTTTAGATTTTTATCTGGGGAATTACCGTTGATTATCTGATTGCCAAATCCTGCACTGGCGCACTGGATTGTGTTTGATTCGCCTCTCTGTTTTCGCTCACTGACTTGTATTTGATTCGCAGTCATGCTTTGGCGCACTGGCTTGTATCCGATTCGCCTCTCTGTTTTCGCTCACTGACTTGTATTTGATTCGCAAGTTATGCTTTGGTCCCCAGCCTATTCTATAAAAAGATAAAATATTTTCGCTTTTTGCTTGTTTTTAGCCGAAAAGATAAAAAAATTTCCTACTTTATCACTTTTTTTGATTTTTGACATCAAAAGCGATAATTTTTTGCTGCTTTTGCGTAATTTGCTCTAAAAAGAGAAAAAGGTCAGACAGAATCTTTTTTGATTCCGTCTGACCTGCATCCGAATACGTTCATACTTCCGGATACGTTCATACACCCAGATATGTTCATACACCCGGATACGTTCATACACCCAGATATGTTCATACACCCGCATACGTTCATACGTCCAGATACGTTCATGCGTCTGGCTACGATCACGAATCCGCATACAATCCAAGCTTGCTGATTATTCAGCACAGCCACGCTTCGTATTCGTCTGTTTTATTTCGTTGTATCACCTTTCTCCACGCTCACCGGAAGTAATATAAGATTTCCTTCTGTACGTGTATTTTGTTCTTTTGCGCTGTCGGCCTGATCTATCACCGTAATACCAGGTACTTTTTTCACAGTCTGACCATCCGCCTGCTCTTCCTCCTCCGGTCCGTCGATCATTTCCATGAGCTGGCGTACAGCCTCCTGGGCGATCTCCTTGTACGGCTGGTGTATCGACGTGAGTCTTGTCGTACTGGCGTTGGTGATATATGTTCCATCATAGGCCACTATCGCGAGGCCCTCAGGAATCTTTTTTCCTATGGCAAGCGCCGCCTTGAGGAATGCTATCGCTGGCATGTCTGCGGCAAATATTCCGTCAACATCAGGATACTCCTCCAATATACATTTGGCCATCTCAAAATATCCTTGGAAATCGAAGTCGTTCCACTGGATAGGAACTCGTCTTGACTTTATACCATTCTCAGCGAGAATTCTGTCAAGCTCCTCATGGCACTCAAATGACATGATATTCTTGTCCACCTTGATTCCTGATATGTGAATGACATATTTGCATCCACTGTTTATAAATTCCTGGGCAGCGAGCTGTCCGCCCATCTTGTGATCCGACACTACGACAGGAAATTTATCTCCAACCTTATAGTCCAGCATGACCATCGGCTTGTCTATCTTCTGGTATTCCTTCGCCGTGCATGCCGATGTTCCGCATATGATCCCGTCCACGATATTGGACTTTAACAGCTTGAAGCACTCCTTCTCCCTCTGTTTGTCATCAGATGTGGAAAAGAGCATGAACTTGTACTTCTTCTCATAAAGTATCTTTTCTATCTCCGATGCCAGTGATGAGAACCACGGGTGCTGGATATTTGGAACCAGCATCGCAATGGAGTTTGATCTGCCCTTGAACATGCCGCGCGCAAGCTCATTTGGGACATAATCCAGTTTCTTCATCGCATCTTCTATCTTCTTCTGAGTCTCAGGTTCAACATTTGCCGTGCCGTTGATAAGTCTTGACACCGTGCAGATGGCGACCCCCGCCTCCTTCGCAACGTCTCTTATACTTGCCATATATAAATATACTCTCCTTATGAATTAAACATCAGATAAATGATCGCCAACTAATTCCCGCATTTATCATGCAATCACTTATTATCACATGATCTGCTTTCGATTCGGCAATCATCTGTTTTCACATGATCTGCATTCAATTCGGCAATCATCTGTTTCCATATGATTTGCATCCGACCATGCAATCATCTGTCTTCATATGACACATGTCTGATAAATATCAGACTGTAGTCCATGAAACTTGTTTCATAAGAAGAGTATACCATAATACTTTCCGTAATGTAAATTGTGTAATATGACGATATATAATAGCGGTTCTAAATAACATACCACAAAACCGCGCCTATGCTATGAGCACTTGTCTGCTATACATGTGATCAGAGTCCACATTCCTCTTACCACGTTCGCATACTATGAGCAATATTCACTAGCTCAAAAGCTCCTCTATCATAGTGCCGTCAAAAGTCACGCTCTGAACGTGATTTACCTCGATCTGATAAAGTGCATGGGCAACTATGTGCTCGGCAGCCTGCTCTATATCTCTGATTCCAGTCACGCCGTCGCACTTCCTGATGACAGCATCCACGCCGTCAGGAAGGATGATGCACTCGCTCTTATCAAGTCCGATGCGCTTGAGTACCTTAGGCAGAACGAATTTGTTGAATATCTCTTTCTTCTCATCCGGGGTGTAATCCGGTATGTCTATAACAGCAAATCTCGACATGATCGGCTTGCTGATGTTCTCCTTATCATTTGCCGTCGCTATCGGGTACACGCCATTTGTCGGGATCATGCACTCCATGTAGTTGTCGGTGAATCCCAGGTTGTCCAAAAGTGTCAGCAGTACGTCCGCAGGATTGCCGTTGCCCTTGCCAGAGTTTGCCTTGTCCAGCTCGTTGATGATGAATACGAGGTTGGACTCGCCCGCCTGAGAAAATGCCTCCATGATGATTCCCGGCTTGGCATTTGAATATACTCTTGAACTTCCTGTAAGCTGCTCCGGATCGTTGATAGAACTCATGTCAAGGGTCGTCCATGGAAGTCTCAGTATTCTTGCAACTGCATATGCTATCTGTGACTTTCCTGTTCCGGCAGGTCCGCAGAGCAAAAGTCCGTATGCAGGAAGTGTATGTGTACGGTTGATCTGGATGATGGTCTCGATAATCCTCTGCTTGACCTTCTCCATTCCGTAGAGTTCCTCGTCAAGTATCCTTCTCGCCTCTTCCGGATCTATTGCCTCAAAATAATTGCTCTTCCATCTGATGTTCATCGCCATGGAAAGTGCTCTCTGGGCGTGGCGTCTCTCCTCAGGGGATACCTCGCTGGATCTGGCAACCGCAAGATTCCTTCTAGCCCAAAGCCTTATATTGTCAGGAAGTGTTCTTCCGGCACAGTGCATGAAGTCAATAATACTCTGCATGCTCGTGAGCTTCATATCGTCGCCCAGTGCCTCTTCCTCTTCTTCCTCCTCGGATTTCTCCTCCTCCGAAGGGGCATCGCTGGCAAGAAGTCTCTCTATCATGAACTGAAGGAATCCGTCATTTGCCGAGAGCTTTGATCCGCCACCGAACTCGGTCTCCCTTATCTTGTACACCGCATAGCCCTCAGGTCTGTTCTCGCCAGACAGACGGACGTTGATATGATTCTCGCCGAGCCATTTGAGAAGGCTTACAAATCTCGCATCTATCTTCAATATGTCGGCGGACTGAACTCCATCCACCTCGTCAAATTCAAATGCCGTTCTCTTGATCGGATTTGTGAACTTTCCGCTGGAGTGGTGAGCCCACTTCCTGGTCGTGTTCTCCAGGATCATGATCGGCTTCTCCGCTGTTGCTACGCTCTCCGATGACTGGAATGTCTCGTATGTAACTATGTTCTTATTCTTGTTGTCGCTTCCACTGAAATCAAATACTGGCATATTTCCCTCCCTATATAATGATGTTTTATTTCAAATTTAATCATACCTGTCAGGGACATTTGAGCCCACCGGTACTCAGCGAGCAGTCAGGTATATTAAATCTTGCAATTATAAAACATCATATTTAATTTTCGTCAAACACCCGCATCCATCTTTCCCTCTTAAGCCGCACTGTGAACAGGATTC
>JAEDGW010000047.1 GCA_016297325.1 Coprococcus sp.
CCTGGGTAGATTCCAAATGGCTCATAGTGGATCTTACCTGCAACTACGAGGTGTGTTCCCTTCTCCTCATTGAAGCTCTCAAGATATGGAACGTGCTGGAAGTAGTTTGCATCGAACTCGCCGCTCTCTACAACCTCATTTGGCTTTACATAGTCGTCAAATATTGTGACCTGAAGGTCATAGCCCTTCTCCTTAAGCGCTGTCTTTGCATACTCGAGGATCTCTGCGTGTGGTGTTGCTGAAGCTGCAACTGTGATAGTCTTTGATCCTGCATCGCTTGCTGTGCCCTCTGCGCTCTTGCTGTCATCTGATGAACCGCAGGCTGTGAGTGCGCTCACTGATAATGCTCCCACGAGAACCGCTGCAAATAATTTCTTTACTGTCTTCTTAAATGTCTTCTTCATTGATAATACCTCTCTTTCATTTTTCTTCCTTTTAAGGATTATTTGAAATGTGTTTATATATAAGATGACCGGCTTTTCGGGATGACCAGTCCCAGCCGTATGTCATCAAAATATCATATGTCACCTTGCTTATGTGCGATGACCTGCGCACGCATCAGCGTGCTTCATTATATCTATTTTCTTCTGTCAAGCTTATTTGCTATGAGCATTCCAACTGATTGGAATATCTGCACGATCACTATAAGAAGTATGACCGTGACGATCATTATGTCTGTCTGATATCTGTAATATCCGTAACGGACTGCGATATCTCCCAGACCGCCTCCACCTACGGCACCTGCCATGGCTGAATATCCAAGGATAGTTCCTATCGCTATCGTTGCTCCTGTGATGAGTGAAGTTCTCGCCTCAACTAGCAGCACCCTGATTATGATCCTCATGGTGGATGCGCCCATTGCTCTTGCTGCCTCGACAACTCCGTTGTCAACTTCCTTAAGTGACGACTCGACCATTCTCGCTATAAATGGTATGGCTGCGACTGTCAGCGGAACGATCGTTGCCGTTGATCCGTAGCTCTTGCCAAGTATCAGTCTTGTAAATGGTATCAGCAGTATGAGCAATATCAGGAACGGTACGCTTCGGACGATGTTGGCGATGAAATCCAGCACCTTGTAGAGCACTGCATTTGGCTTTAATCCGTCCTTGTCGCTGACACAGAGGAGAACTCCCATCGGAAGTCCGAATATGTATCCAAATACCGTTGAGACCACCGTCATGTAGAGCGTCTCAAGGATTCCGTTAAGTATCATCTCTCTGACCTGTTCAGTCCACATGTCCGTCACCTCCTGTCACATTGCTGTCAAGTTCTTCAAGTTCAAGTCCGCGCTCTCTGAGATAATCTTCCATGGCGGACACATTTGCCGAACCCTTTGGCAGTTCAAGTATCATCTCACCCTTGGCAACTCCTCCAACGTTTTTCGTGGATGCCTTGAGAATGTTGATCGGCTCCCTGAATTTCAGGATCATATTGGCTATGACCGGCTCAAATGCCGAATTCTCAGTGTATACGATACGGATTCTTGTTCCGTTCTGGATGCTCTCTGTAGTTCCCGCCCAGGATTTCTCTGCATCGCTGCCCTCATCCTTGCTGAGAAGTTCCTTTGCCACGTCTGACTTCGGATGTGCAAATATATCCGTTGTACGTCCGTGTTCGACCACCTGACCATCTTTCATGATAGCCACCTGGTTACATATCTCGCGGACAACCGCCATCTGATGTGTTATGACAACTATCGTGATACCGAATCTGCTATTGATGTCCTTAAGCAATTCCAGTATGGATGATGTAGTCTGCGGATCAAGTGCGCTGGTCGCCTCGTCACAGAGAAGTATCTGCGGATCAGACGCAAGCGCTCTGGCTATCGCAACTCTCTGCTTCTGTCCACCTGAGAGCTGTGACGGATAAGCCTTTGCTCTATCCTTAAGTCCCACTATGTCAAGCAGCTCAAGTGCTCTCTTCTTTGCATCCGCCTTGGACTTTCCCTGAATGAACAGTGGAAAGCATACATTGTCGAGTACCGACTTCTGCATGAGCAGATTGAAATGCTGGAATATCATTCCGATGTGCTCTCTCTGCTTTCTGAGCTCCTTCTGGGATAATGTTCCCAGATCCTTGTTCTGCACTATGACCTTTCCCTCTGTCGGAACCTCAATGTGATTGATACACCTTACCAGTGTACTCTTTCCGGCTCCCGACATTCCTATGATTCCATATATATCACCAGCCTCAATGTCCAGAGATACATCTCTCAGGGCATTGATGGTGCCATTTCCTGTGTTAAATGTCTTGGAGACATGTTCTATCTGGATGATTCCCATGCCAGCCTCCCTTTCCTACAACCCATCGGTTGTAATTCCTAGTAATCTGATATGTTTTATATGTTTTAGGATTATAGCCTCTGTTTAGGCTCCTGTCAACCTCTTTTTTTACCAAATTTACATCTGGATGTATAAATATGCGTTCTGACATTACTGTTTTTATTACGCTAGCCCGCTATTTTACTGCATATTTGTACTCCTTTGACAACATTCCCTATAATATATATTTTTTATCAAGTTGTATAATTCTATTATTAGTGGGTTGTCCATAGTTTTAAACTATAGCATATGGGGTCTGACCCCTCCGTCCAATACGTTATCGATTATTTAGATTGAATACATGTATCCGATCCTGTCACTGTACTCCTGGGTGAGATCAGCGATGGTTTTGTTGTCGAGCACGTTGTTGATGGCCGCCTCAAGGTCATCCCACACCTCTCCGATGACATCGTTCATGACCATGTTGGTATCGCCATCCTCATCAACTCTGTTATCGATCGGTGATATCCTGCCCTCTATCGCTCTGAGCACCATACCAACTGTGATCTCCTCTGCCGGCATGTTCAGGCGATAACCGCCCCTCGGGCCTCTCACACTCTTTAAATATCCGGCCTTGAGCAGAGATGATGTAACCTGCTCCAGATATTTGTCCGACAGTCCACATCTTCTTGCCACGGCCTTGACTGTGACCGTGCTGCCGCTGTTGATTGATATATCTACCATGAGTCTAAGTGCATATTGTCCCTTTGATGATATTAACATTTTTCCGCCTCCTGTTTTATTGTTATATTTTACCTATAGAATTAGTATGAATTAGTTCTATTTTTTTTGGCATGGAGAAAAAGCAGTTATGTCGTTGACGTTCTTGCTTTCTCTCCGTGCCAATTACTTTCCAGTTATCTATTCTTCTTTAACCCGTTCAGATATTCCTCAACATAATGGATGACTGCTGCTCCGTCTCCCACGGCTGTAGCCACCTGGCGCACTGCCTTGGTCCTCACATCACCCGCGGCAAATATTCCCGGTGTGCCGGTCTGTCCGGTCTCACCCGCTACAACGTAACCGGCGTCGTCAAGCTTTACAACATCACCGAGGAAGTCTGTAATCGGACTTGTGCCTATGGCTATAAATACACCAGCTACCGGAAGTGTGAATTCGCTGCTGTCAAATTCTGGTGTCTTATCATCCGATGTATTGACATTTGCCACTGCATCTGTCTGTCCGCTCACTGTTTTTGGTGTCTTAACTGCAACCTTGAGTTCCAGCTTGCCCGGAGTTCCGCCTATCTCTGTCACCTGTGCAAATGGATGAAATTCTATATTCTCAGTCTCAAGCACCTGCGCTCCAAGTATCTTCTCGCCTCTGAACTCATCTCTCCTGTGGATCAGATGTACCTTGCTGCACATCTTTGACAGATACAGAGCGTCCTCAAGGGCTATGTTACCTCCGCCTACAACTGCAACTTCTTTGTTCTTGAAAAATGCTCCATCGCATGTAGCGCAGTATGAAACTCCCGCACCTGTGAATTCTTCCTCTCCGGGAACGCCAAGCTTTCTGTGCTTTGCACCTGTAGCTATCAGAACCGCCTTTGTCTCTATATTTCCGCCATCTTCCAGGCTGATCGTCTTGTGATCGCCGTGATCCTCAATGGCTGTCACCTCTCTGTCGTCAAACTCCACGCCCAATGTATCTGCGTGCTCTCTGAACTTCATACCCATGTCAAAGCCGCTTATGCCCGGCAGTCCGAGGTAGTTGTCCACCTGTTCTGTATTCACTATCTGTCCACCGGAGAATGCTTCCTTCTCCAGCACTACCACGTCCATCATCGCCCTCTTGGCGTAGACTGCGGCGGACAGGCCCGCAGGGCCGCTGCCCACAATGACCAAATCTTTCATATTTCCTCCTTGTCGAAGAAGGCCGCTGTCATGTTTATGTGATGCTCCAAGGCTACGCACGACTCTGTCACCTTGTCTTAGCTCCTAGCTTGAACATCAGCCCATTAAAAGTCGCCTTCGGCGAGGGGCTGACGCTACATGTCAAGTTTTCACAAAAAACTTGACACATTATTTGCATTCGCTCCCGCCCCCTATAAGGGCAGGGGGGCTCCCGCTCAGCAAGGAGCGACAAGCTTCCGTCGTCTATGTGCTACCCGCCTTTGGAGCATCACATAAACATGACAGCTTACTCTTCGATTAACGTTAGATTTTTTTGTTATTTCCAAACCACACTTTTAATACTTATCTAATTATTTCTACAATATAGGAATATAAATTTCCTTCAATGAGATGTCATCTGACATATTTAAGTCTCTTTACTTCTCTTTATATGCCTTTATTAATTCACAGGTTTTGGCTATGTCTTCCTGGGTGTGTGCGTAGGATACGAACATTGCCTCGAACTGTGATGGTGCTAGGTAGATTCCATTGTCCAGCATGTATGAGAAATACTTTGCATACCTTGCGGTGTCGCTGGATGTTGATGTGTCCATGTCCACTACTTCCTGATCTGTGAAGAATACGCTCATCAGTGAGCCAATCTGGTTGACATGGACTGTGTCGCCGAGTGTGCTTCTGACTGTGTCGGCTATCTGCCTTGTGCTCCTTTCTATTGCAGGATATATTGTGTCTTTTTCCTGCTGGAGTATGCGGAGCGTTGTAAGTCCGGCTGTCATGGCTATCGGATTGCCCGACAGGGTTCCCGCCTGATATACTCCGCCGAGTGGTGCCACCATGCTCATGACATCACGGCGTCCGCCGTAGGCTCCCACCGGCATTCCGCCTCCAACTATCTTGCCAAGTGTTGTGAGGTCAGGCTTTACTCCAAAGTATTCCTGCGCACCGCCGAGGCTAAGTCTAAATCCTGTGATGACCTCATCAAATATAAGAAGTGCGCCGTATTCATTTGTTATGTCTCTGAGGAACTGGAGGAATCCTTCATGCGGCGGGACAACTCCCATGTTTGCTGCGACTGGCTCAACCACGATTGCGGCAATATCTTTACCCTCCGCCTCAAATAACTTCTTTACACTTTCCTCATTGTTGTACTCCGCTACCAATGTATGCTGGGTGTATGCCTTTGGAACACCCAGGCTGTCCGGGATGGACTGTGTCAGTGCCGCCGAGCCTGCCTTTACCAGCAGTCCGTCGCTGTGTCCGTGATAACAGCCGCGGAACTTTACTATCTTGTCCCTGCCGGTGAATCCCCTCGCCACTCTGAGGGCGCTCATCACCGCCTCTGTTCCAGAATTGACCATTCGGGTCAGCTCCATTGACGGCATGAGTTCATTTACAAGTTCTGCGATCTCTAACTCTTTTCTTGTAGGTGCGCCAAATGTAAGTCCGTCATCGCAAGCCGCCTTCACCGCATCTATGACTCTGTCATCGGCATGTCCCAGGATTCCCGGTCCCCAGGAGCAGACATAATCCACATAGGAATTGCCGTCCTCGTCAAATATATGCGAACCCTTCGCCTTATTCATAAATACAGGTGTACGCCCTACCGAGCCAAATGCCCTGACCGGTGAATTGACGCCACCCGGAATTACCTTCTGTGATTTTTCAAATAAATCCTGTGAATTTGTCATTGCAATTCTTCTTTCTATATTTTATCGTCCTGTATGACTTTCTATTTTTGTTCTCTTTATCTGGCAGAAATTTTTCCTGCAATTTCGTCTCTTGCTTCTGGAAGTTTCCCATGATTATTTCCCATGAACATTTCTCTAAGCTACAAGGCTGTTCTCATAAGTTCTATGTTTTTCGCAAAATCATGTTGTTTCAGTAATTTAGATACAATTTTGTATCTTTCTGGAGCAAATTTTCCCAAAAGATACAAAAGCCTGCTATCCGTGTATCTTTTAACATGAATTTCTGGATTTTGCGAAAATTTTTTATCTTTTTCATTCTTATTTTACAAAAAGATAAAAGCTTCTTATTGCACACAATCATCAATATCAATCATAGCCTGCAAAGCTGCATTACATCACAGCGTTGCCATGCTCTGATCACAATAATTTCTCAATCTAACTATTGTCCCACTCAGTTCTATCTTCTTCTAAGTGTCGATGTCGCATTCTCCTCATCTAACCATTTTGCCACATCTATAGCATGATAGGTTATGATGATTCCTGCGCCAGCTCTCTTCATAGCTGTCATGTTCTCCATGACGATCCTCTTCTCGTCTATCCAGCCATTTGCCGCTGCTGCCTTGACCATGGAGTACTCACCGCTGACGTTGTACACCGCTATCGGATAGTCCGTGTGATTTCTCACATCCTTGACCACATCCAGATAGGCAAGTGCCGGCTTGACCATGATTATGTCTGCGCCCTCGGCAATATCCGCCTCGCACTCCCTCAGAGCTTCCCTGCCATTTGCGGGATCCATCTGATATGTCCTTCTGTCTCCAAACTGTGGTGCCGAATGTGCCGCATCGCGAAATGGAGCATAGTAACCAGATGCAAATTTCGCACTGTAGCCCATGATGAGGACATCCGTCAAGCCATTGTCGTCAAGCGCCTGCCTGATATATGCGGTGTGCCCATCCATCATATCCGATGGAGCCACCATGTCCGCGCCTGCCTTTGCAAGGGATACCGCCATCTTACCCAGATATGGAAGGGTCTCATCGTTGAGTATCTTGCCGTCACGGATAATTCCGCAGTGACCATGTGATGTATACTCGCACAGACAAATGTCCGCTATGACTATCATGTCCGGATACAACTCTTTTATCCTTCTGACCGCCTTCTGCATGATTCCCTGATCATCATATGCACTGCTTCCAACCTCATCCTTGTGGGCCGGTATGCCGAACAGAAGAACCGCATCGATCCCGGCGTCCGCCACCCTGTGAAGCTCCTCCTCAAATGTATCAAGTGAATACTGATATATGCCCGGCATGGAATCAACAGGATTCTTGATTCCTGTTCCCTCTGCCACAAACATAGGATATACAAGATCCTCCTTGCAGACCCTGTTCTCCCTGACCATATTTCTGATAGCCTCGCTGCCGCGAAGTCTTCTGAGTCTTATCATGTTACTGCCTCTTTTCTCTATATACATGTTTTCTCTATTATAAAGCACTCTCCGCATTCCCTCAAATGGAGACGGAGGTACCTGACCCCCGATATTACTCTGCGTTGCGGGTATAGAATTCGCCGATAGATAACACAAGATGCTCGATATCGCCAACCTCTGGAACTATGTCTGCGTGATAGCCAGCCTTCTCCAGAGCCTCCTCGGTCACCTTTCCAAGTGCCGCTATGCGGATATCCCTTATATCATGTATTTTAAAACTGACGTCTGTATTGTCCGTATGATCCCCACATGAATCTATATCATTTAACATATGAGCCACACCGCAGTTTTTTTCCTCTGCGTCAAGAACTTTCAGGAATCCCCTGACTCCTGATGCGCTGACAAATGTTATCACATCCAGATCCTTCAGGTACTGTATACTCTCCATTCTGCGGCCAACCACGTCATAAACCGGGATCTCCTCATATGCCACGCCGCCCTGAGCAAGTATATCAAGCATCGTCTCGCTGCCCTGAACTGCCCTCGGAAGGAGAAGTTTCTCTCCGTCCTTCATCACATTTGCAAGCCCTCTGGCAAGGGCGCTTGTGGTGTATTCATCTGGCACATAGTCCGCTATGTAACCCTCGGCCCTTAACGCATCCCTTGTCCCGGCACCTACCACCGCAAGTTTCAAATGCGCCAGTTTTCTGACATCTATATTCCATTCCCTGAGCCATTTGAAAAACAGGGTTATGGTGTTCTGACTGGTAAATGCCAGCCAGCTGTAATCTTCTATATGTTCCAAAGCTCTGCGGAGTCTGTTCTTCTCCTCCGTCTGCTCCACGCTCATATCCACTATGCTGTAGGACTGACCGCCAAGCGCATCTATGGCAACTCTCATCTTCTCGCGGAGCTTTGGTGTTCCCACAAGCCCAACGTGGACATTCTGAAGTGGCCCCCGGTTCGGCGCTGTGAAGTCCAGAGCTGCATTTTCACCCACAACTATGATCGCAGGGGATTCAAGCTTTGCCTCGTTCACCTTGTCCGCAATGGACTGTATGTCACCACGGACTATCCTCTGTCCCGGCATGGTTCCTTTGGAAATGACCGCAACCGGAGTATGTTCTGCTGCCCCGGTCTGGACAAGTCTCTCAATGATCTGAGGCAGTCTGTTCAGCCCCATCAGAAACACGCTTGTCCCCTCCTGATTTCTGATGTAATCATAGTCATCTGCCTGATCTTCATGGGCATTAACTGAGCCTGCCAATTCCAAGCATTTTGAAGATTTTTCTTCTCCTGCTTTCTCCGCCTTGCCATCCGCCCGCTTGTGTCCTGTTATTACATGAAAGCTTCTGCTCGTTCCGCGGTGTGTCACCGGTATTCCGCACACTTCTGGAACTGCTACTGCGGATGTTATTCCCGGTATCACTTGGAATGGTATGCCCGCTTCGAGAAGTGCGGTCACTTCCTCGCCGCCCCTTCCAAATACAAATGGATCGCCGCCTTTGAGACGCACCACCATGTTGCCTTTGCGACCTTCCTCGACAAGTATCTCATTTATCTCAGGCTGCTTCTTGTAGTGGCTGCCCGCCTGCTTGCCGACATATATCCTGAGGCAGTCCGGCTTCACCATCTCCAGGAGCTGGTAGGTTCCAAGTCTGTCATATATGATTGTATCGCATTGTTTTATGAATTCCAGGCCCTTCACCGTGATGAGACCCGGATCGCCGGGGCCTGCGCCTATCAAATATACCATTTTCTGCTCTCCCTACGCCGTGTGTGTTGGATGGGTGTCTCTCGGCTACGCACAGCTCAGTCACCTTGTCAACCTCTCTACCAGCTGTTCCCAGTCTGCGGTGTTTCCTTCTACTGTCTTTCTGTGTATCTGGATTTCTTCATCTTTCTCTTTGTCCGATGTAGACGCATCTGCTTTCATCAGGCTCAGCTTCATGTGGTCGCCATAAAGTTCTGAGTACACGCCTATCGGTTCGTGACAGCCGGCATTCAGGCGGTTCAGGACTGCCCGCTCACATGTGAGCTGTGTGTATGCCTCTGTGTCATTTATCGCTCTGACCATTTCGTATACCTCTCCAGAGGTTCGTGTCTCTATGGCTATGATTCCCTGGCATGCTGCCGGAAGCATTGACTCTGTGCTGAGATATCTGAATGTAAGTTTATCTTTTTGTATTTTCAAACATTCTACGCTGCCATTATTTTTATCTACAATAACTTTATCTTTCATCTCTGAAGTTTCTGTTTCAGTCGACTTTTCAACCTCAGATACTCCAATCTTTTCTATTTTCGTCTGCGCCTGTACACTCAGCACGTCGTCAGTTTTCTCGATGATCCCCAGCCTTTCAAGACCTGCCGCCGCAAGAACGATGGCATCGTATTCGCCATCCGCAAGTTTCTGTATGCGGGTTCCGACATTTCCTCTCAGATTCTTGCACACAACATTTGGATACATGTCTTTTATCTGGTACTGCCTTCTCAGGCTGCTGGTTCCCACCACGAAGCTATCATTCTTGTCAAATGTCCTGCCGCTCTTATATATTAGAACGTCCTGCGGACAAGCTCTCGGAAGTGTGCCCGCTATCGTCAGGCCGTCCATAATCTCCATTGGCATATCCTTGGCACTGTGTACCGCTATATCTATGTCGCCCTTAAGTATCGCTTCCTCGAACTTCTCGACAAATACCGCTTTGCCGCCAAATTCCAGAAGAGCCCGGCTAGTGTCTCTGTCACCGCGGGTACTCATGGTGACCATCTGAAAGTCAATTTCAGGAAATCTCTCCCTAAGAGCATCTATCACCAATTCAGTCTGTGCAAGGGCAAGTTTGCTGCCACGGGTTCCGACCTTTACAGTTTTTTTCAAACTACGACCTTCATCGTCCATGCCATCACTACGAAATTTGTCTGTTGCATCGACCGCCGTGCATTTGCAGGTATTCAGTTTGTCTATGTTCTGTCCTTTTTCAACACTCATCTAACAGACTCCTAACCATTTGCTGAAACGCTTTCTTTCTCTCTTCCTCACCATCTATCTGAGCTTTGATCTGCTCCCGAAGCTCACCCATCCGCTCTGCTATGTCGCCATAACTCCTGTCCAGATGGCTCTCTATATTTCTCTTGATCGTGCCAGCAAGCACCGGACTCTGTCCTCCGGTGGAAACGCTTATCACGACCTCTTTATCCTTTATGATCGCTGGAAAATAAAATCCGCAATCCGCTTTCACATCCACCACATTTACCAGTATGTGCTTCTGCCTGCAAAGCTCCGCCATATCGTGGTTGACTTTCTCATCGTCCGTCGCCATTATGACGACAAATGCATCGTCTATATCCTGGGGCTGTACACGTCTTTTTATAAGTGTGAGGTGACCAGAATAATCTGCAAAATCCTCTACAGAACCACAATCATCCTGTTCCCTGCTCTGTATTTCTACACAAGTCTTGCAATCGTTTGTCGCTGCATCTATTTTGTCATCACTTGTCGCTGAATCTGTTTTGCAATCACCTGTCACTGCATCTGTTTTACCACCGCCTGCCGACATATCCGTTCGACCATCGCTTGTCGCCGCACAATATTTGTCTGATGTATTTATCCGATTCACCAGCTCCAAAAGCTCTGGGCAGAACTCCGGTGAAACCACCGTGACCACTGCGCCAAATTCCAGCATGCTGCACACCTTTCTGTATGCAACTGTTCCGCCGCCGGCAATCAGGCATCTCTCATTATTCATTTCGATCATAAATGGGAAATATGACATTTTTACCTCTAATCTATACTCTTAAATCTCTCAGGAATTCTTTCTATTATCTGACAAACCACGCATCAGCAATAATACTTATAATCCCAGGCAATCAGCTCTCATTTACCTCCGCCGCCATGCCCGCAAGCACCTTCTCAAATGCCTCATACTCAAGCTGTCCTTTAAGTTTGTATACCATCTTTGCGCCGTCTATTGTCTTAAGCTGCGCCATCACATCTCCGTGCTCCCTGTTGAACCTCGAAAATGCTATGTTCTTCATGATCTCGTCAACCTGTGATATGAGCCACGGCTCCATCTCTGTGATGGTTTTTGACCTGCTCTCATTGTTCTCTCTGGAAAGTGTTCTTATATAATCTATGTCACGCAGTATACATCCGTCCACATCTGCGACCGCCGGATCAATGTCCTTCGGCATTGCCAGATCAAGGAACAATCTCCGCTTCGGCTGCATTTTCACAGCCTCCGCCAGCTCATCCCTGACAAATGTATAATGGGGGCTTGCTGTCGCACTGATGATGACATCCACCCAGGCGGCCAGCTCATATCTTCTGCTGTAGTCCTCTATCCTGATCTGCTGATGTCCGCCAAATAGCTCATCTGCACTTTGATGCCTTCTGCTTGTGCCTATTATCTCTATGTCCGGCGCAAGATCTGCGATATCCTTGACAACTATGCTGCCTATCTTACCTGTGGCTCCTACCACCAGGATATGACCAGTATTTGTCTTTTCAGCATTTACAGTGTCCGCGCTACCATCAATATCATTGTTGCAGCCTGTCACATCGCTTCTCGCATCTCCGCACTGGGGATCAATGCCGCCATTTCTTATAAAATTCACTGCCTCCCTGGCTGACAAGGTTCCGACAGATACCGGAAGTCTCGTGGTATCACTCTCCGTCGCCACCGCCTTTGCCGCCGCAAGTGCTCCCTGGAATGCTATATTCAGCTCGCCGTCACAGACTCCAAGCTCCTTTGCCATAAGATATGCGCTCTTTACCTGATGTATGATCTCCACCTCGCCGAGCACCATGGAGTCCATGCCACATGCCACTCTGCACAGATGTAACATGCACTGGAATCCCTCATAATTCATGTTGTATTTTCTTATGAGACTGACCGGGACATCCCTGTCCTTGGCCAGAAGCATTTCCACCTGTTCAAGCAGACCATATCGCACACCGGAAGCTTCACCGCTGTTCATTTTCTCTGCTATCACAGACTCACACGGCACACATTTTTCCGTAAAGTATATCTCCATCCTGTTGCAGGTCGACAACACGACACATCCACCCACCGCAGCCTTCAGGTGCTCAGTGAACTGTCTCTGTCCTTTTGTCGTAAATGCAAATCTCTCCCTGACATCAGCCGGTGTATTCTTATGGTTTATACTTATGCAAAACATATCTTCAGTAACTCCAAACGAAAATTTATGACGCAGTCGCAATCTTTGTTAATCGCTGACGCAGGCTACTCAAACATGAACCTTAGCAAACTGCCCTCGTAAATAACAAGGGCGGGTATCAAAGCCCGCCCTGTTGTTTCAATTCCTGCTATCTATCGTGCTTTACATGCTCCGCCGACATACCTGAAATACATCGGTCAAACAGGTAAACTACTCTATAACAAGCTCCTCTATCGTCACATTCTTTTCCTCATCTATGTTGAAGGCCTTGAGTACCGGATTATCAATCTCCATGAGGGAGAGGATCAGGTAATTCACCTTTGAATCATATGCAAGTCTCTTGTCCTCCTCCGAAGGTCTGGATGGAGACTCTGGATGGGAATGGAAGTTGCCAAGAAGCTCATATCCATTTGCACGCATATCCTTAACTGCCGCAAGCTGCTCCCTTGGATCCATGGAAAAATGCTCGTTGCTGGCGTCAATATTTGTCAGGAGATACACCTTCTTGATGTACTTCTTGTCTCCCTCTTTGACACCACCGATCAGACCACAGGACTCATTTGGAAGGCCTTCCTTGCAGTGTGCAAGTATCTTCTCGTAATCAGACTTTGTCATGTACAACATCTTACTTCATATCCTCCTTATTATCAAGCATTGAGCAGACGCATGAAAAGGCGCTACGTGCGGCGTCTGCGTGCTTCACAACATGTCGTCAAGCGTAGCTTGATGACCTACGCGCACATCAGTGCGCTTCCTCTGCTGGAATCTCCCGCAAGCGGGTCCTCCTTATGAAATTGCTTTTGTGCAGACGCATCAAAGGCGCTGCGCGCGGCGTCTGCGTGCTTCCTAAGGAATCTCCCGCAAGCGGGTCCTCCTTAGGAAATTATTTTCCGTCACACTCTACCTGCTCGTAGTCGATGAGCTTGGTGATGGTTGGATTTGGTCCACATACAGCACAGCCGCAGCCCTTCTTGTGAGGAAGCTTTACTGTGTGGAATTCCATCTTAAGTGCGTCGTATGTAAGGAGTCTTCCTGTCAGAAGATCGCCAACTCCGATGAGATATTTGATAGCCTCCATAGCCTGAAGGCTTCCGATGACACCGCCCATTGCTCCGATTACGCCGGCCTGCTTACATGTAGGAACCGCATCCTTTGGAGGTGGATCCTTGAATACACATCTGTAGCATGGTCCCTCATCTGGAACATATGTCATGAGCTGGCCCTTGAATCTGATGATTCCTGCATGTGAAAATGGCTTCTTAGCCATAACACAGGCATCATTTATGAGGAACTTTGCAGGGAAGTTGTCTGTTCCATCGATGATGAAATCATAGTCCTTGATGAGATCCATGATGTTCTCTGATGTTACGAACTCTCTGTATGTGATTACATTTACATCAGGGTTCATGGCGTTCATGGTCTCCTTTG
Organism: Coprococcus sp.; assembly: GCA_016297325.1. Lineage (GTDB taxonomy): Bacteria > Bacillota > Clostridia > Lachnospirales > Lachnospiraceae > Coprococcus. The sequence continues at coordinate 13,901 of JAEDGW010000047.1, forward strand.
CGGATTTAACCTTTGCCTTGCCCACATCTGCTGTTCCGTGAATGATCTGTCTCTGAAGATTTGACAGATCTACCTCATCGGCATCAACGATACCGATGGTTCCTACTCCGGCTGCTGCCAGGTACATAGCGGCTGGCGCTCCCAGTCCACCTGCGCCGATGATCAGCACCTTGCCATTTAACAATTTCTTCTGTCCCTTCACGCCAACTTCCTGAAGGATGATGTGACGTGAGTAACGCTCCATCTGTTCGTTTGTGAATGCCATTAGAAGCTGCCACCTCCCATGAAGTAGAGGAACTCTACTGTGTCGCCGTCCTTGAGCTCTGTTGTTGCAAATGCATTTGAGTCAACAAACTCATCATTGACTGTTACTGTGACATAGTCCGGATTCTCAACGTTCTCTGATACGATGATCTGAGCTACTGTTGTCTTCTCTGCTATCTCTTTCTTCTTTCCTGCTATTGTGACTGTCATTTTTCTTTCCTCCTGACGATTCATTTGCCGTACCCGGCATTGCCGGACTGGCATAAAATGTGATTATATACTTTATAAAATTATTTATATAGTTTCATTCTTCTGTGCATCGGAAGTAATTGACTACAGTCAAATACTCCATCATGTCACTTTACCAAAGAATTTCTACAATAACTTTCCAACCTCTTCTTCCAGCACATTTCTCTTCACAAGACCACGGATGCGGGAAACCTCCTCGCCTCCCTTGAAGAAGAGTATGGTTGGTGACGCCATCACTGCGTACTTCTCAGCAAGCTCTGCGTCGAAGTTTACATTTACCTTGTATACATTTACCTTGTCCTCGTAGTCATCCTCGATGCCGCCAAGGATAGGTGAGAGCTGCTTGCACGGTATGCAGCTATCCGAATAGAATTCCACGATGACCGGGAGCTCCGACTGAAGAACCTTCGCATCGAAATCCTCTGCACTGACTCTTACTGCCATTTTCTAATCCTCCAGTTTCTTAACTATAAGATCGTAAGTACCGTTCTCGTTGTCGATGAGCTTCAGGATCTGCTGTCCTTCCTCCTTGAAGCTTCTTGGTACGTTCTGCACAGGCTCGCCGTCGTTCATGGTAACTGCAAGCACCTGTCCTATCTCAAGCTCCTCCATGGCTACCTTTGCCTTGACAAATGTCATCGGGCACACCACATCAGTTATATCTACTCTGTCATCGATTTCGTAATCAGCCATTGTAAGCCTCCTTTAATACTTCTTTAAATTTGTCTAAGCCCACACGCTCCAGGGTGAACTGGAAACGCTCACTTGGCTTTGCATTGTCTGCAAAGAACTGTATTGCCGCATCTGTGATACGGAAAAGCTGCTCCTCAGATGTAACAACCGGAAGTAATTCCTCACCGCGGTGGATAGTATTTCCAAATAATCCTCCGAATGATACAAGGTATCCTGTATCGCCCTTCCATGCATCTGTAGGACATGCCTTTGCGCATCGTCCGCAGTAGTTACATTTTTCTGTGTCGAGGATGATCTTGCCGTCCGCCATGGTGATCGCGCCCTCACGGCACGCCTTGACGCACACGCCACACATGATACATGATGGCTCATCCCACTCTACTACCATTGCGCCCTTGATTCCCACGTCGTTCTCCTCTGCCTTCAGACAGTTGTTCTGGCATCCTGTGACACCGAACTTGAACTTGTGAGGAAGCTCCCTTGCGTAATATCTCGCATCAAGCTTCTTGGCTATGTCATAAGTGTCTATATTGCCGCTCGGACAGATCTGATTTCCCTGGCACGCTGTGACTGTTCTTACTCTTGGGCCACACACACCCGGCTTACAGCCTCCCTTTGCCAGTTCTTCCTTTACCTCTTCCACATCGTCAAGCTTGACAAATGGGATCTCGACGCTCTGTCTCGATGTGAGATGTACATGTCCATCTCCGTATTTCTCGGCAACCTCTGCTATCTTCTTGAGATTCTCTGCGGTAAGGTTTCCTCCCACCACCTGAAGTCTCAGAGAAAAGTTATTCTTCTGCTTCTGTCTCATGAATCCGCCCTTTTTCAGAGCTGCGTAATCTACTGCCATATGTAGTTCCTCCAAATCATTTGTGTATTAGTCGGCAAGGGCCTTCTGGAAATCTTCTATAAGATCCTCGACGTCCTCGATTCCGACACTAATACGAATCATATCATCATATACGTTGGCGTCAAGCTTCTCTTGCTCTGTGCTGTGCGCATTCAGTGTTGATTCAGGATGTACGATGAGTGTCTTCGTGTCTCCTATATTCGACACTATCTGCGGTATCGTGAGCTTATTCATCACCGCAAATGCCTTCTCCTTGCTGCCAACTCTGATGGTGATTATGGCACCATAACCGCCATGGAGCTGCTTATCTGCAATGTCATGCCAAGGACTAGACTTTAGTCCCGGATAGTTGACCTTCACGCCCTCCTGGCTTTCCAGGAACTGTGCAAGGGCAAGTGCATTGTGACAACATCGCTCCATTCGAAGCCCCAATGTCTCCATACCCAGCATATTATAAAATGCTGTCTGCGGAGCTATGCAGGCTCCTGTATTTCTAAAAAGTCCGTTCCTGAGCTTTGCTATGTAGGCGAACTTTCCGAACATCTTGTACTGCTGCAGAAGCGGATAACGCTCCGCGTCCCATTTGAAATTGCCACTGTCTGTAATGACTCCGCTTATGGCATCGCTGTTGCCGTTGATGTACTTGGATGTTGAATTGATGACTATGTCCGCTCCAAGTGTCAGCGGTGTGACCAGATATGCCGTGGCAACCGTGTTGTCTATCAGAAGAGGAAGCCTGTGTGAATGTGCCAGCTCTGCAAGAGCCTTTATATCCACCACATCCAGCTTCGGATTGCCGATCGTCTCAGCAAATATGACTCTGGTATTCTCATTGATCGCTGCCTCGACCGCATCCTTATCCGATATCTCCACAAATGTCGTCTTGATCCCAAATGCCTCCAGATCGTGGAACAGATCTATCGTTCCACCGTAGAGTCCTGTGCTGGAGACTATCTCTCCGCCGGCTCCTACTATGTTCAGAAGGGCATTTGTCAGTGCCGCCATGCCTGAGGAACAAGCTACAGAACCCACTCCCTTTTCAAGGTTCGTCATCCGCTCCTCAAATGCAACTATCGTCGGGTTGTTGATCCTCGTATAAGAATATCCCGTCGCCTTGTTGTGGAAGAGCTTCTCATGCTGCTCTGCCGAAGGCTGATAGAATGCACTGGATTGATAGATCGGTGTAAGTGTGGCGCCTGTATTCTCATCACCAAGCTTTGCGCTATGTAATAATGCTGTGTTAAATCTCATGATTTCCTATGCCTCACTAATTATTAAATCTTATAGTCCTTATACCTTATCAAGCATCAGATCCAATTTCCATGCTCAACCAGGCATTAAATCCTATAATTCCTACGAACATGATAGGATTATATATCTTAAACCCTACTATGTCAATAGGAATTATAAAATAAGCAATGCACAAGGCGAAAAAATATCTCCTGACGGGAGCTTGCCGTTCCATTACTGGGCTTCTGTCTTGTCGCTACTGGCTAGTACTTGTTGCTATTGGCTGGCACTTGCCGCTACTAGCTGGAACTTGTCATTGCAAGCCTGTTTTTTCGATACAGGCCAGCACATCCCCCAAAAAGATACAATTTTGTATCTTTTTGAAGTATTTTATGCCATATAGCGAAAACCTCTTTCACTTTTTTCTGGTTTTGCAAACTTTTGTGCATAAAATTGTATCTTTTTTCGAAAATTTGCTTATATAGAGAAAATCTCCAGATAGAGAATGCTCTATTGGAGAAATACCTATGTCCAAAAAATTCTCAGATAAATATAAACCTCATACAGTGAATTTCCTGGATTCCAAGTCGCCCATAAATAGAAAACGCCAACAACTATCACCCAATAGTTGTTGGCGTTTTCTATCTATGAAGCTTATGCTCAATCTTTTGTCTATACATACACTCAGCGCCGCCCATCCTTGCAAGTATGTCACCGCCTCGGGTGTTCTTCCTGAGAAGATTTGCAAAGTATTTTATATATGCATCTCCCTCTGCATGTCCCAATGTATCGTTCACGTACTTGAGTCCATCCAGATCACAGTAGCAGAGAGCAATATCATGCTCCCCCATGTCAAGATCCTTCACCCTGTGGTTAAAATAATTTCTGTTGCCAAGGTGTGTCAGCGGATCATAGAGTGCCTCTCCGACCAGGGCCTCCTCACGCTCTTTAAGCTGGGCCGTCATGTTGTTGAACGCCTCGGAAAAGTCTCCGAGATATGAAACGTCCTGCGCATAGTTTCCCTTTGCAACCTGTTTCGCCTGCCAGGCGAGGTGCTGCATATTGGAATATATTCCCTTGAGATTGTCGCAGAGCAGATTGCCCGGATGCGGTGTAAATTCCGCCAGATTGCCCTTTGCAAGAGCCGCCGAGCACGTCTTCATCTCGGCAACCGCCTTGTCCAGATACTGAAGTCCCTGCCCCAGCTTGCGATACGGCTCGTCAAGCTCCTCTATATCAAGCTTTGCCTTATCCGGCTCATAGAGAATACAAGATATTCAAATAAAATGTCACAGTTCTTATCTTCAATTCCCATACACGCTCTCTATATCCTCTTATATCTTATAATACCTTCTTACACTTTCTTTCACATACAGATAAACCGGCATAAAGTGATTTCATTTGCACAATTGACAATCTAAAATACTTACTCATTCACATGTGCATCAAAACGACAAGATCTGCCGCCTGTCGCCCAGCAGTCAACCTCTATCGCCTGATACGGCCTGCCGGAATACAGAGAAAGTATTCCCGCTATAAAGCCCTCATCATAGTTGCACACGGTCTCTCCGAGTATCGGAAGTCCGGAACAGTCCGCATCCTCAGCAACCGTGAGTATGATCCTTCCGCTCTCCTCGTCTATATCCTCTATCCTCAGAACGCCGATTCCAAGCTCCTGCATCTTCGTCTGAAGCTCATTTACAAACTCGTCCATAGGCAGCTCCAGGTTCAGGAAATTCCTTGCAAAATAGTCTCCAGCCTTGCGGCCTGCACTCCTGAACACCTCTATCTGGGTGTCCTTGCCGAATCTCTGTCGAAGTTCCTCCTTGAGTGAAAACTCAAGCATCCTGTATACAAATACCGGAAGCTGATCTCCCAGATTTTCCCTGCCGTCCTTGCTGTACTGCAGATATGTGTCCAGCGTTATCGGCTTCTGCTCTTTCAAAAAAATGTTGTCTTCCATATAACTTATATCTCCTGTCCAATCAATACACGTTTCCCCTCAAATGCGAATCTCTGATTTCCAATACTTACTGTTCTCGGCATGCTTTCGACACCCTAATGTACATAATTAATTTCATTTTATCATAGGGTATGTGGATTCTCAACGGAATATATATTGAATTTACATGCCTGAAAATTTCAAAAGTTAATTCCACCGTCCGCTTATGCGGTGGAATTAACTCCC
>JAEDGW010000162.1 GCA_016297325.1 Coprococcus sp.
CTTCCCAAACAATGGGGTCAGGCCCCTTCGTTTCCTTCCAATCCCAGATAAGTTACTTTGTTCACGCCCTCTACTTTCTTCAGCCATTCTATGCCCTCAGCCGGTACCTCCTGATCACACTCGATAACCATAACCGCTTCTCCGCCTCGACTGGCACGATATAACTGCATGGTTGCAATATTCACGCTCTTGTGGGCGAGCATGGATGTGACCTCCGAGACGTGTCCCGGCTGATCCTGATTGTGTACGACCAGAGTCGGGTGATCCCCGGAAAAATTTGTCTCGATGCCATCGATCTCTGCTATATTTATTCTCGATCCTCCCAGGGACTGGCCTATAACCTCAAGAGTCCTCCCTGACACCCCTGTAAGAAATAGCTGCGCCGTATTTGGGTGAGCCTCTTTGAGCATGGCCTCTCCGAATTCAACCTTGATGCCTTCTTCTTCGGCTATCTCTGGCGCATCCGGAATACGTATGTCATCCGTTTTCATCCCCAGAAGTCCAGCCACCAGAGCTTTTCTGGTTCCATGACCTTTTCCTGTCGTAAGAAATGATCCATAAAGTAATATCTTTGCCGAAACCAGCGCTTCTCCCAACAGTCTTCGGCTTATATATCCTATCTTAACTGCTCCCGCTGTATGTGAACTGGATGGGCCGACCATGACCGGCCCCATGATATCAAATATATTCATTCGTGTATCTCCTTATTAATTCCTTCTCTATTTTAAAGATTATATCTTATTTCATAAATAATTTGGGTTTACATTCTTAGTTTTTTGGTATCAAAGTCTTGCGTTTTGTCATTTAATAAAATAAGGAGCCAGGCCTCTATCGTGAAACAAAGTGCCTGACCCCTGTGCTATGACACCCTGCTATAAGGTGCCGCCCCTGTGATCCATGTGTTTTATTTGGCTTTTATTACATATAATCTTGAATCATAATCTCCGCAAGGCACGTCCTCTCCGACTATCTCACCCGCCGATGTATCGCTGGTGATAAGTCCAAGGTTCATCAGCTCATCGCCGTAGCATGAAGGTCCCTCAATGACACCTGCTGCCTTGTAAGAATCTCCGTTGTCATCTGATATCTTGTCATATATCGGCTTTCCGTCAGGAGTCTTGCTCACTGTGAGTGCCTGACCCCCGAGCACGTTGCAGCTATATAATGTGTCTGGATCAAGGCCGTGAAGCTTCATTCTTGTGAAGCATTTGTTAGGTGTGTAGAGTGTCCTGAACCATGCAACGATGGCGGTCTTCTTATCCTCTGACACGACCATCCAGCCGCACTCCTCATCGTCAAATGGACTTGCAAGTCTATAGAATGTTCCGTACTGGATCACCTCACGGTATGCCTTCATGAATTTGACCTGTTCCTTGACTTCCTCTATCTCCTCTGCTGTGAGCTTGTTCAGATCCAGCTCATAGCCAAATGTTCCAAAATATGCAGCATTTGCACGGGTCTTGAGTGGCGCCTCTCGTCTTGTCTGATGGTTTGGCACAACCGACACGTGGCTTCCCATACTGCTGATCGGATAGCACATGGAAGTTCCGTACTGGATCTTTACTCTCTCTATGGCATCCGTATCATCGCTTGTCCAGCCCTGTGGCGCATAGTAGAGAATACCCGGATCGAAACGTCCGCCGCCGCTGGCACATGACTCGAAGAGTACATGTGGGAATGTGCTTGTAAGCCTCTCGTACAGATCATACACACCGAGTATATATCTGTGGAACACTTCGCCCTGTCTGTCAGCAGGAAGAGCTGCACTGTAGCACTCAGTGATACTTCTGTTCATATCCCACTTCACGTATGACACCTTCGCCGTGCTGAGTATCTTTGCCATCATCTCATATATTCTGTCAACGACCTCTTTCCTGGAGAAATCCAGAACGTACTGGAACCTTCCGTGTGAGTCGTGTCTTCCCGGGACGGACAGTATCCAGTCTGGGTGCTCTCTGTAGAGGTCTGAATCTTTATTTGTCATCTCAGGCTCGAACCAGAGACCGAACTTCAAGCCTACCTTCTCTATATCTTCTGCTATTCCTGTAATTCCCTCTGGGAGTCTGTCATGATTTGCTACCCAGTCTCCAAGACCTGCATGGTCTGTGGTTCTGGCTCCAAACCAGCCATCGTCAAGGACGAACAATTCAACTCCGCACTCCTTTGCCTTCTGTGCGATGGCTATAAGCTTCTCTCTGGTGAAATCAAAATACGTAGCCTCCCAGTTGTTGATGAGGATCGGTCTCGGCTTGTCTCTCCACTCGCCTCTTGCAAGTCTCTTCTGATACAGCTTGTGGAAGGTCTGGCTCATCTTGTTGAGTCCCTGATCTGAGTACACGATAACTGCCTCAGGAGTCTGGAAATGCTCACCGGCATCGAGCTTCCAGTCAAATGTATCTGGATTTATTCCTGCCAGAATACGGGCTGTATTTCTTGTGTCAACCTCTGCCTGTATTTTGAAATTGCCGCTGTACACAAGGCTGATTCCGATAGCCTCACCCTGATTCTCGTCCGTTGTCTCTCTCTTCAATGCGATGAACGGATTGTGCTCATGGGATGAATGACCACGGTTGCTGCCTATTGACTGCACGCCCTGCTCAAGATCTCTGGTTATTATGTGGCGCTCCCTTGCCCATGCACCTGAAAGCTGCATCCACTGGTAATCAGGATCAGGGAGATCCAGGCACATGCTGTAAGCAGTGGTGAGATGCACCGCCTCTGCGCCTTCATTTACATACTCTACACTCTTTGCTATGACAGGTCTGTCGCTCCATATCGTATAGAGCATTCTCACCTTTATGCCTGTGAGTGAATCCTTCAATGTGACGATCAGTGTCTCAGCCTCGTCATCATCCTCTGTGTATGTTGCCGGCAATGCCTCAATCTTTGGCTTGCCAGCTTTTACCTCATGTGATACATATACAAAATCTGATATCCTGCTGCCATTTGACTGAAGGACCTCCACCATCGGCGCCCTATAATCTGTGGTTCCGTACACAGGAAGCTCCTGCTTCACCGACTCAAGGGAAAAAAGCCTATCGTCATCATATACATACTGGAACATAGGTCTCTGGACGAGCTCCAGCAAATGTGAGAAATCCTCTCTGTCCCTTATCGCCTTTCCATAGTACAGATTTCCCAGATGTCCATTTGGAAGCACTGTCATGATGTAGCTTATCTCTCCATTTGTGAGGTGAAATGTCTTTGTTTCTTCGTGAAATATAATACCCATAAGTGTGTCTCCTTTTCTCCATTTATTTGTCTGAGCAGGCAACTTCCGCTACGCCTGTGCACTGCGCCGTCTCTGCTCTTAAACCTCTTTTCAACTTGCTTTTATTACCGTTATTTTAATATTTAGAGATTCGTTTTTATATGGAAAAAAGTTGACCAAATATGGTACTGCTGATGGTTAAGTGGGGGTATTATTCCGAACTGTGAATACGCTTTGAACATTATGACATATCTTGCATTTAATGATCCATTCACTTTGTCTCTGGGCTTTTATCCACATCTGAGCTCTGCACAGAGTAACCCCCTGCTTCTTCTCTGACCATGTTGTAGATCGGTTCTATTTCATCCTTGTTGTAATCGAAAGCCTCTGCTTTCTGCTCAAGGCTGTAGCCCTTCTCTACCTTACGAATAACCAGATCTCTAAGCATGCTCGCCCTACCTTCTACTCTTCCTTCCTCTCGCCCTTCTTCTTTACCCTCTTGACGAGATTCATCCTTCTCCTGCCTTATGTGTTTCTCCTGATCATATACAAATATACTCATGCGCAGCACCTCCGCTCTGTTTTGAGCGGATTGTAACACCACCAAATAAGTTTGTCTATAGATTTGAGCAAAGTATCCAAAAAGGATATTTTTTGCAAAAACAAGCCTGAATGCAGATGGTCTCTGACTATCTTTTTTGTCAGTATCACCCACATCCAGGCTTATTATTCTGGCTACGTAAACCAGCTACTTTATATAGCTATACACTTTTTATAATTTTATAACTTTAGTTACATTCTTATATAGTTCATACAGAATCCAACTTACACCGCATACACCACAGTCTCGTAAGGTCTGAGTGTACCATCGTAATCCGTATAATTGCCCACAAGCACATCCGCATTCTCAGGGATTGCGTAGTTCACATTCTCACCGGTCATGTTGACTGCAACATATACCGACTTATCTGCGCTGTCTGTATTTGCACCAGCTCCACATGCGCACTTACCCTGAACCGGTTTACGCCTGTATACGATGATTCCAGTGCTGTCCGTTTTCACATCCTCCAGATCTCCGTAGATAAGAGTCTGTGTGTACTCCGAATGATTTCTGAGCTGTATCATCGTCTTATAGAAGTTAAGTACCGAATCCTTATCAGTGCTCTCTATCTCAACTGTCTGGCGGTCACACTGATTATTACATGCCAGCCATGGCTCGTGCTCCGAGAATCCAAAGTTCTTATCACCGTTCCACTGCATCGGAAGTCTTGACTGGTCGCGGCTCCTGATATTCACGGATTCCATCGCCTCAGTCTCGCTGTATCCGGCATCAAGGCATCTCGCGAACTGTCCCTTGGAGTTGATATCGTCCAG
>JAEDGW010000048.1 GCA_016297325.1 Coprococcus sp.
GGTGCCAAAGACATTTGACTAGGAGGTAGGCTGAAGTGAATTTAATGGGTATGACGGCTGTAGAGCTGGGAAAAGCTATTAAAGATGGACAGGTAAGCGTAGTTGAAGCGACACAGGCCTGTCTTGACAGCATCGAGGCGTGCGAGAAGGATTACAATAGTTTTGTCACGGTTGATCGTGAGGGAGCACTTGCCCAGGCAGAGGAAGTGCAGAAGAAGATAGATGCGGGAGAGCTTAACGGTCCTCTTGCAGGAGTTCCGATAGCTATAAAGGACAATATGTGTCAGGAGGGTGTGCAGACAAGCTGTTCATCCAAGATCCTGTCAAATTTTGTTCCAACATACACTGCTGAGGCTGTTGTGAAGCTCAAGGAAGCAGGTGCGGTCATAGTAGGACATACTAACATGGATGAGTTTGCCATGGGAAGCACGACTGAGACATCATATTTCGGCGAGACAAGAAACCCATGGGATACAAATAGAGTTCCAGGTGGTTCATCAGGTGGATCAGCGGCAGCAGTTGCCGGTGAGGAGGTGCCATGTGCCCTCGGTTCAGACACAGGTGGATCTATCAGACAGCCTGCTTCATTCTGCGGTGTTACCGGAATCAAGCCAACCTATGGAAGAGTATCAAGATACGGACTTATAGCATACGGTTCATCACTTGACCAGATCGGACCTCTTGCAAAGAATGTAGAGGACTGTGCGACGATCCTTGAGATCATATCACAGTATGACAAGAAGGACTCAACATCAGTGAACAGAGATGACAATGATTTCACAAGTGCACTTGTGGATGATGTAAAGGGACTCAAGATCGGTCTTCCAAGAGATTATTTCACAGAAGGACTTGAGCCTGAGATAAAGGAAGCGGTGTACGGCGTAGCTGAGGCTCTGAAGGCAAAGGGAGCTATCGTTGAGGAGTTTGATCTTGGAATGGTTGAGTATGCTATTCCTGCTTACTATATCATTGCATCGGCAGAGGCAAGCTCTAACCTTGAGAGATTTGACGGAGTAAAATATGGTTACAGAACGCCGGAGTACACAGATCTCCACAACATGTACAAGAAGAGCCGTTCAGAAGGATTTGGCCCTGAGGTAAAGAGAAGAATCATGCTCGGTTCATTTGTACTGAGCTCAGGTTATTATGATGCATATTATGTAAAGGCACTCAAGGCAAAAGCACTCATCAAGCAGGCATATGACAAGGCATTTGAGAAGTATGATATCATCCTCGGACCTGTTGCACCTACAACAGCACTTAAGATGGGTGAGTCACTCTCCGATCCTATCAAGATGTATCTGGGAGATGTGTACACTGTCCCTGTAAATCTTGCAGGACTTCCGGGAATATCACTTCCATGTGGAACTGATAAGAATGGAATGCCTATAGGTGTGCAGATGGTTGGAGATGCATTTGACGAGAAGACTATTATCAGAGCAGCATATGCATTTGAGCAGACTAGAGAATACAAGAGACCTGCACAGGTTTCAGAAAGGGGGCTGTAAGAGATGGCAAAGACATATGAGACAGTCATCGGACTTGAGGTCCATGTAGAGCTTGCGACCAAGACAAAGATATTCTGCGGCTGCAGCACAGCATTTGGAGGAGCTCCTAATACACATACATGTCCTGTATGTACAGGAATGCCGGGCTCACTTCCGGTACTTAACAAAGAGGTTGTAAATAAAGCGATTGCGGTTGGTCTTGCAACAAATTGTACTATCACACAGAACTGTAAGTTTGACAGAAAGAACTATTTCTATCCTGACAACCCACAGAACTATCAGATATCACAGCTCTACTACCCAATATGCAGGGACGGCAAGGTTGAGATAGAGGTTGACGGTGTTAAGAAATATGTGAGGATACATGAGATACATATGGAGGAGGACGCAGGTAAGCTTGTCCATGATCCATATACAGACAGCTCACTTGTAGATTTCAACCGTTCAGGTGTGCCTCTTATAGAGATAGTATCTGAGCCAGACATGAGATCTGCGGAGGATGTAATAGCATATCTTGAAAAGCTCAGGGAGACGATACAGTACCTCGGTGCTTCAGACTGTAAGCTGAATGAGGGCTCCATGCGTGCTGATGTCAATCTTTCGATCAGAGAGGTTGGTTCGGAGGAGTTTGGTACACGTACAGAGACCAAGAACCTGAATTCATTCAAGGCGATCGCCAGAGCCATAGAGAATGAGAGAGAGAGACAGATCGATCTCATCGAGTCCGGTGAGAAGGTTGTCCAGGAGACAAGAAGATGGGATGACACCAAGGAGTATTCATATCCTATGAGATCCAAGGAGGATGCACAGGACTACAGATATTTCCCTGATCCTGATCTTGTACCTATCCACATCAGTGATGAGTGGCTCCAGCAGGTAAGGGATGCCCAGCCTGAGTTCAGGGAAGAGAAGAAGATAAGATACAAAGAGGAATATGCAATTCCTGACTATGATATAGACATCATCACGGCTTCCAAGAAGCTGGCTGATCTGTTTGAGGATGCCATAGCACTTGGAGCACCGGCAAAGAAGGTTTCCAACTGGATCATGGGCGAGACTATGAGACTGATGAAGGAGCACAGTGTTGATGCGGAAGACCTGAAGTTCTCAGCCGAGAATCTTGCAAAGCTCATCAAGCTTGTGGACGACAGAGTTATCAACGGTGGTGTTGCAAAGGAAGTTTTTGAAAAGGTATTTGCAGATAATATAGATCCTGAGAAGTATGTAAATGACAACGGACTTGCAACTGTCCAGGATGACAATGCACTCAAGGAGGCATGTCAGGCTGCCATAGATAACAATCCAAAGGCAGTTGATGATTACAGAGGCGGCAAGGATAAGGCTCTTGGAGCTCTTGTCGGACAGGTTATGAAAGCTATGAAGGGTAAAGCAGATCCTGGATCTGTCAACAAGATGCTTAGGGAGATGCTGTAAATATGGAAGAAAACAGAAGAGTTAGAAAGAGGGACAGATACAAACGTCTCATAACAGTGGGCGAGGCTTGTGTACTTATCGCTGTGGAGCTTGTACTATTTGGACTCATGTGGTATCGGGACTATGAGGTAACGCTTACGCTTCCGTTCTGGAGAAGAGGAAACTGGGCGGTTATCGGAATGTATGGAATCATCATCATACTTTTCACTAAGCTGTATGGTGGTTACAGGGTCGGGTTCTTCAGACTTCTTGATATAGTATATTCACAGCTTTTGGCACTGGTATGTGCAAATGTGGTTGGATATCTGCAGCTCTGTATAATCTGCCGTGACTATGTTAATCCCGGCCCGCTGCTCAAGGTGACAGGTCTGGAAGCTGTGGCGATACTGCTATGGATATTTGCCTGCAGATTCCTGTATGCAAAGATGTATCCGCCAAGGCATCTGCTATTGGTATATGGATACAAGACTCCAATGGAGTTCATCGACAAGATAAATGCCCGAAAGGACAAATATATTATAGAGGACAGGATCCATGTCAGCGAGGGTGAGCAGGCGATCAAGGAGAAGATACTCCAGTATGATGGAGTAATCATATGTGAGACAAAGGCGTATATCAGAAACGAGCTTGTGAAATATTGCTTTGAGCACTCCATAAGATCATATGTTGTGCCAAAGCTCTCAGATATAATCATCCTCGGTGCAGAGCCTATTCATCTGTTTGATACACCACTCCTTCTTTCACGTAATCAGGGCCTTACAGGTGATGATATGATCATCAAACGTATCATGGATATTGTGTGTGGATTTATCCTTCTTGTCATCGCATCTCCGTTCATGCTCATATCAGCACTTGCTATATGGCTGTACGATAGAGGTCCGGTGTTCTATAAGCAGGACAGACTCACATTAAATGGCAAGGTATTCAAGATCATAAAGTTCAGAAGTATGAAGATTGATTCCGAGGCTCAGGGTGCACGACTTGCAAAGAAGGATGATGACAGGATCACACCTGTGGGCAAATGGCTTAGAAAGCTGCATCTTGATGAGCTTCCACAGTTATTCAACGTTTTAAAGGGTGATATGTCGCTTGTTGGACCAAGACCTGAGAGACCTGAGATCGCAGAGTTATATAAGAAGACATTCCCTGAGTTTGATTATAGACTCAAGATGAAGGCCGGACTTACAGGCTATGCCCAGGTATATGGCAAATATAATACGACACCGAGAGATAAGGTGAAGCTGGATCTTACCTATTATGAGCAGTATTCAATATGGCTTGATCTCAAGCTGATGCTGCTGACCGTGAAGATCATGTTCCAGAAGGAGACATCTGAGGGCGTTGCCTCCAACATGACTACAGCGCTCAGAGATGGCGAAAAGGTTCAGATCCCTGCACCGGTAAATGTAAAGCCAGCCGGACTTGATGAGTCAGAGGATGCGTTCTATGACCTGAAGAAAAGTGCCCGTGCGTCAGGTGCGGATGCGAAGATAGAAGCGGCTGATAAATAGGATAATATGGGTGAAGAGTATGATAGGTGATACTGTTTCAGTGGTTGTGCCTGCTTATAATTGCAGCAGAACGATAAAAAGCGCAGTGGATTCCGTGCTGTCACAGAGCGTTCCGACTAAGGTTATAGTTGTGGATGACTGTTCTTCGGATGATACGCTGGAGAAGCTTTCATGCTACAGTGATGATCCAAGAGTTGTTATTGTCAGAAATGAGAAGAATCTTGGCGTGGCGGCATCCCGCAACAAGGGTGTAAGAGAGGCAGATGGAAGATATGTTGCCTTTCTGGATTCCGATGATATGTGGCTTCCGGACAAGCTGGAGAAGCAGCTTGAGCTTATAAAGAAGACAGGTGCGGTGCTGTGCTCCACAGCAAGGAAGCTGATGAGCGAGGATGGGAAAAAGACAGGCAGGATCATAGAAGTTCCGGAGCGGGTGACTTACCGTAAACTGCTCCGGGGAAATGTGATAAATTGTTCATCCGTGCTTATAGAGAGAGAAGTTGCTCTGAAGTATCCTATGGGCAATGATGACATACATGAAGACTATATATGCTGGCTGCAGATACTTCGTGACCATGGCTTTGCTGTTGCGGTAAATGAACCGCTTTTGTTATACAGACAGATGAGGCACAGCAAGTCAGGATCCAAGCTGTCATCTGCAAAAAAGACATTTGCGGTGTACAGGAAGGTTGGGTACGGCTTTTTCAGGAGCTGTCTGTACTTCATATGTTATGCGGTAAATGGTGTTATAAAATATCTGTTTTGATCGGGAGATACGATAATGGACGATGATAATAAGAAGAGAGGACCAGGGCGTCCAACGGACAAGAGAAAAGACACAGTCCTCAGACTGAGAATAGATGCGGATACTCACAAAAAACTGGGTGATTGCGCAGCCAGAAAAAAGGTATCTATGTCAGAGCTTGTGCGTGAGGCTATAGAAGATATAGTTAGAAGAGAGAAAGAAGAAATAAACTGAACGGTGTAAAAAAAGCATCAATGATATCGATCATAGAAGATATCATTGATGCTTTTTTATTAAAACTACAATGTGTAGCCGTTCTTTTTAAGAAGCTCTCTTGCAGAGTCTATGGAATCGTTTCCTGTAGCGTTCTTGATAGGTGCAAATTCTTTTTCTCTGTCAACCTCAAAAGGAAGACATGTTCCCATGAATGCGATCATATCAAGTGCAAGTGTTTCAAATTTGTAGCCGTTAGGTTCTGCCGGCTTTACTATGTCACCGTTCTCGTCTACATAAGGGATGGCCTTTTTTACAATGTGGAGAGGCATGCTTTCATTCATGATCTTCATAAGCCTGTCGACAGGGAAGATGTAGTTGAGGGTAACACCGTAATTGTATGCGTAATCACCATTCTCATCGCGTTCATCGCGCATCTCCTCAGTAAGCTCATAATACTCAACGATATATGGCTTGCCGTGGTTGGTACAGAGAACACCAACCTTTTCATCAGGATAAGCCTTTTTTACAACCTTTCCACCGGACAGGAAGCCCTCTGTTATAACTGCCCCGAGAAATACCGGATCAGCTATTCTCTGGAGAACATTGTCAACTGAGAATACGTTGATATATTTGATGTTGTGCTTGTTGATGGTCTCAAGATGTCCTGCCTTGCAGAGAGAAGAGAACCATCCGCCGTTTCCGTTTGGCGACATGGCTATGCGGCCCTTTTCCTCGAGATAGATCTTTCCATTGAAGTCTACAGAAGGAACCATCTCCTGTTTGAAGAAATGGATGTGCTCAGGATCGTAGCCAAAATAATCATGCTCCTTGAAAAATGCAGTTGTATCATCGTGATTCTTCTCATTCGTCATGATGAAGAAATGGATCCATGTGTCTGCAAGTTTCACGATGTCCATGGTATGCTCGATGAGAAGCTGGAAGATATACATATCCTTCGTAACTCCCACATTGAATGTTCCCTTAGGGCCATTGAATCCAAGACGTGTGCCCTGGCCACCGGCGAGGAGAACGAGAGCGAGCTCACCGTTCTTTATAGATGTGAGACCTGCGTTCATATAGGTGTCGTGTTTTTCGTTTATAGTGTCCATCTGAAGGGCTGCCACAGGTGCGATGTCTGAATCTTTGCCTGAATTGTCTTTTCCGATCATATCGATGAGAGAAAAATCAATCTCCCCGATCTGTGCAAGCAGTGCAGCCTTGTCTGCATCACTTAAAGTGTCATAGTATCTAAGTAGATGAAGCTGGTTTTTCTCTTCCAGCAGTTTGTATGCGCTTTCGTAGTTCATAAATTTCTCCTTGATAAAAATGTGTAGTGTCTGAAATTCTCTCTCCTTGTAACAAAATCAGTGATACTTCTTCTTGATAGCGATAGTATCAGTGAAAACCTTCCATATGTCTTTTAGTTTGATCCTTCGGCCGTCATGGGCATCGTCTCTGCTGTAGTTGAGCACGATAGGCGCTTCTGATATGGTGTATCCCTGTCTGTGCGCTGCAACGAGGATCTCGATGTCAAATGCGTAACCTGATACAGACAGATTCTCAGCGATTGGTTTGATGACCTCAGATCTGAACAGTTTGATTCCTGTCTGTGTGTCATGGATCCCAAGATGGAAAAGCATCTTGAGCATGACATAGTAGCTGTAACTCATGAATCTTCGCATAGGAGGATAATCCAGCTTGGATTCCGGGTGAAGCTTCGAGCCTATAACTATGTCTGAGTCGGTGCTTTTCATCTGTTTCATGAACGGCTTGAGGAGTGAAGGACTGAGCTCAAGATCCGAATCCAGAAAAGCGATATATGTTCCGGCAGCCTGGCTGATACCTGTCGTTATGGCGTGCCCCTTGCCCTGGTTCTCCTCATATCCCGCATCTATTATATGTGGATCTTCCATGGCGGCTTCGCGAATAAGCTGTGCTGTGGAATCGGTGCTTCCATCGTTCACTGCGATTATCTCATAGCGGTGAAGGAAAGTACCCAGTATACGGCTTGTCTCCAATAAGTTTTCTTTGATATGCTGTTCTTCATTGTAAGCTGGCATGACAACCGACAATGTGATCTTTTTTTCTGTATCCATCTCTTTACTTTACTCCTGTAACTAATATGTTCAAATCTTTGAACATAATTATCTATTATTATACTTTTTTGCGGTATAAGTGTCAAATGAATTACTGCCTAAAGAGCTAATTTAAGGTAAAATAATAATATTTAATCGAATAACTTTTTGTGTTTTAAGCCATATTGTGTTACTATTTATGTAATATCGAATCGAAAAATGGGGATTTGATTTATCAAGACAGGGAGGTATAAAAAGTGAAGAAGTGTAAGAAGTGTGGATGTAGCGTAGCAGACAATATAGATGTCTGTCCAAGTTGTGGATCTGTGGATCTTGAAGCCGCTGCGTCGCAGAGTCAGGAGAATGTACAGCAAGGATATGATCAGCAGATGTACGGCCAGCAGGGCTATAACCAGCAGGTGTATGGCCAGCAGGGCTATGACCAGCAGCAGATGTACGGTCAGCAGCAGATGTACGGTCAGCAGGGCTATAACCAGCAGATGTATGGCCAGCAGGGCTACAACCAGCAGCAGGTGTATGGCCAGCAGGGCTATAACCAGCAGCAGATGTATGGACAGCAGGGATACGATCAGCAGCAGGTGTACGGCCAGCAGGGCTATGATCAGCAGCAGATGTACGGCCAGCAGGGATACGATCAGCAGCAGATGTACGGCCAGCAGGGCTATGACCAGCAGCAGATGTATGGCCAGCAGGGATACGATCAGCAGCAGATGTATGGTCAGCAGGATTATAACCAGCCAGCGGCTGAGGGACAGATGCCGGGTGAAGGTGGAACTGGCAAGTCAAAGAGGACATTGATAATTGTACTTAGCTGTGTCGCAGCAGCAATTATCATTCTGACAGTCCTTGGTATCATATTTGTTCCAGGTATTGTATCAAAATCAAAGGCAAAAAAAGCTGTGAATGAGTATGTGTCTAATATTGAAGATTTAAAAGTTGGAAAAGTTGTCGGAATGACAGCACCAAAGGGGCTGATAAAGGACATTGTATGTGATGTAGCCAAAGACATGGATGCTGATGAAGATGATATTCGTGATTTCCGGGAAGAGTTTGATGATGAATACAACGATATGCTTGACAGCATAGATGAGGAAATCGATGATGAGGATATTCAGGTAAAATTTGACAATTTTGAGATAACTGGCATGGAGAAGGCTGATGTAGAGTCTGTTATTAAAGATTTCTATACTAATGCAGGACTTAAGCCTTCAGATGTAGGCGGATATTCAGCTGACGATGTCTATGAAAGCTTCAAGGATGGGGCAGATAAGTATGGTATAGACGAAGATAAGATATACAGAATAGATGTGTCTTATGATCTTAAGGTGAAGGCTGACGGCGAAAGCTATAGTATGGATGATCTGAATGATCTTCTCGAAGAAAACGATATAAACTATGATGTGAGCAAGATCATGGATCACATGTACGTATATGAGTATGATGGCGAATACTATGTAATCCCGGGTGTTGAAGATACTCTTGCCTATGCATTAAGTATTTACAAGGCTTACAATAGTCTATTGGATTGGTAAGATATGATTATATAAGATTGCTGCACATTCTGCAGCTATCGAAGTACAACCATATACATTATATTAAGAAAGAACAGAAGTAGAAGATGCTGCTGTTCTTTCTTTTTGTATATATCTATCTTTTATTTAAGGTGTTGTAAAAGCAAATAATATAATGTATTATAAAGCGAGGTAACGACATTTTTAGATTTTTTATAAAGGAGCTCCAATGGATAATAAGAATAAAAAGAGCAGAATGTCCTCGGATTATGATGAGGATATGGATTGGCTCAATGACGATGACGACTACCTGGAAGATGGTGGATTGCTCGGATCGTTATTGTTCGGAGATAAGAAGAAAAAGAAGAAAAAAGCTGATGCCAGAAAGAGTGTAGAAAGTTCAGACAGACCGGCTAGAAGGTCTACAGAAGATACAGCAGGAAGACCAGCGAGAAGGTCATCGGAAGATACAGGAAGACCAGCGAGAAGAGTTGCAGAAGATACCGACAGACCGGCGAGAAAAAATGCTGGAAAGGCAGATAGACCTGTAAGAAAAAGCTCAGACAGAGATACAGTTTCATCAGATACAAGAACAGTTTCGACAAATAGGAGAACAGAGAGTCCGGCAGAAGACAGACCTGCAAGACGAAGAAAGATCTCTGATGACAGGACTCCGGTCAGACTTGAGAATGAAGGAAAGCTTTCAGACAGACCTGAGAGGAAGGAACGTCCGGTCCGCAAGCCTGCTGCATCAGTGGGAACTGCAGGAGAGTATGATGAATATTATCATGAGGACAGCCGTGCCAGAAAAGCAAAGAACGCTTCGAGAAACAGGATACTGGAAGCAGAGAGGAATGCCAGACGTCAGATAAGGAATGACGCACCGGAGAGTGGAAGCTCATCCGTTGACAATCTCTTAAGAGAGGTAAATAATCTTGAGGCTGACAGCAGAAGTAAACATGAGGAACTCAGAAGAGAGGCCTGGGAGCGCACCCAGCGCAATGTTGCAAAGGCAAAGGCTGAGGTTGAAAGGCTTGAGTTTGAGCGTGAGCAGAACGAGAAAGAAGAGGCAAGAAAGCTCAGAGTCCAGCAGGAGATGCAGAGACGTCAGGAGGAAGCTGACAGAATACAGAAGGCAAGGAAAGCTGAGAAAGACGTTGATCAGGATGTGAAAGCGGCTGACAAGGAAGCTGAGATCCCAGATGCAGATGTTCAGGAGACAAAGGCTGTAGAAAGTGGTATCGACACCGCTGAGAATATAACTTCAGATAATACAGCCGGCATGCAGCCTGAGGAGACAGTGACAGAAGAGATTCCAGAGTCAGCGCCAGCAGATCAGGGCGATGCCTATGATGATGTATCAGAGGATATAGATGACGAAGAGACCAACTCATCAGATATTGATATAGAAGATGAAGATGATAACACAGATTCTCCTGCAAAAAGATCGGATATGCTGGATATGGACGAGCTTGAGAGAATTGAGAAGGACATAGATGAGGACAAGCTCAGTTATTCAGAGTCAGACACAGCAGATCTTGGACTTGGCGAGATAGGCAAGGCTCTTGGCTTTGATGCTGTGGAGCTTGAGGATGATGAAGAAGAGCCTGAGGAGGATACCGAATCAGACAGCGAGAAGTTCTTCAGAGAGAATCTGCTTGACGAGGCAGATCCAAAGGTTGTCAATCCAGAGAGAAAGAAACTGAACATAAGCACGAAGGTATGGGCTATAGCATTTTTCGTACTCCTTGCTATGTTTATACTTATCTGCGTAATCTACGTGAAGAATTATGCAAGGATGAAGTATAACGAGATGGATATAAATGAGATCAGTGAAGATCAGCTCCTGACCAATACCGGAGTAAAGGAGGCGACAAGTGGTTATAGGACGATCGCACTGTATGGAGTTGATTCAAGAGACCAGAATCTTGGCTCAGGAACCAACAGTGACAGTATAATGATCGTGAGCATCAACGAGAGCACACAGGAGATCAAACTTGTATCTGTATACAGAGATACACTTATGGAGATCGCAAGCGGTTCCATGAATGTGAATCAGAAGGTAAATTATGCATATCAGGTTGGCGGACCGGTTACAGCTATCAATACACTCAACACGAATCTTGATCTCAACATAACAGATTATGTTGCTGTTGATTTCAATGCGATGGCGAGCATTATTGATGCAGTTGGCGGCGTTGATGTGAATATTCTTGATGACGAGGTGAATAACTTCAACAAGAATCTTGCTGAACAGATCAGTCTGTCAGGCACATATTCGTCGGGTATCACAGAGGCCGGACAGTATACACTTGATGGCCAGCAGGCGGTTGCTTATTCAAGAATAAGATCTACAGGACAGGGAGATATCACAAGAACAGAGAGACAGCGAATAGTTCTCATGAAGATTATAGACAAACTGCTTCAGGCGGATACTGGTTCACTCGACTCATTTGTGGATGTGTCATTTAAGTGCATATCAACAAGTCTGAACAAGGATGATATACACAATCTTGTAAAGAGTGTGGCGAAGTATAAAGTTGTAGATACTGCAGGATTCCCATTTGCATATGAGACTGCGGATATAACTGATAAGGGCAACTGTATAGTCGCAGCTGATATGGCGGCAAATGTACAGGCGCTCCATGAGTATCTGTACGGCACCAAGAACTACAGAGTTTCATCAGAGGCAGCAGCCATCAACTCAAGCCTTGCAGAAGAGTCAGGTGTAAAGGCACAGAAAGTCATAGTAAGTACAGAGAATCCTGGCAATGGTATAAAGGATGATGGTGAGGATGGAGATCTGAGAACCATCAAGGAACCACCAAAGGGCATGATAGTAGAAGAATAAATGACAACGACATAATAATACATGGCCAAAGGCGGCTGTGAAAGACGTTAAAAGATCTTTCACAGCCGCCTTTTTGCATTAGATAGTACCGAAAAATAAGGAATATCATATACAATAACCTGAACTGTATACGCAATAGCAACTGAAAAACACAATTCAAAAACAGTCAGACAATTCTCTGAAAAAAGTTGTTTACAAACAGAGAGAATGGTAGTAATATATCAAAAACGATAAAACACTTGAGAAAAATACAAAAATAAGAGTGTTTACTTGAGAAACTAAAGTTAAAAACAAATTATCGTTGAGAATGACAAAAACATGGAAAGGACGGAACAGGACATGATTGAGAATAAGAGAGCAGAGAATACCGGATTATACGACCCAAGCTTTGAGCACGATAACTGTGGTATTGGTGCCGTTGTCAATATCAAGGGAATAAAGACACATGACACAGTGAACAATGCCCTCAAGATTGTTGAGAATCTTGAGCACAGAGCAGGAAAGGACGCAGAGGGCAAGACCGGAGACGGTGTAGGTATACTTCTTCAGATATCACATAAGTTTTTCACCAAGGCTGTAGCAGAACTCGGATATGACCTTGGGAAGGAAGGCGACTATGGAATAGGAATGTTCTTCTTTCCACAGAAAGAGCTGCCTCGCAAGCAGGCTATGAAGATGTTCGAAGTCATAGTAGAGAAGGAAGGCCTTGAGTTCCTTTGCTGGAGAGAGGTTCCGACAACTCCGGGTATTCTTGGTAAAAAAGCAATTGATGTAATGCCATGTATCATGCAGGCGTTCATCAGAAGGCCTGAGACGGTGAGGGCTGGAATGGATTTCGACAGAAAGCTTTACTTCGTCAGAAGAATATTTGAGGAGAGCAATGATGACACATATGTTCCATCACTTTCAAGCAAGACCATAGTATATAAGGGAATGTTCCTTGTCGGTGAGCTCAGAATGTTCTACAACGACCTTCAGGATCCTGACTATGAGTCAGCCATAGGACTTGTTCATTCAAGATTCTCAACGAATACAACACCATCATGGCTCAGAGCCCATCCATACAGATACCTGTGCCACAACGGTGAGATCAATACAATAAGAGGAAATGAGGACAAGATGATCGCCCGTGAGGAGACCATGGAGTCCACCATCATGCAGGATGAGATGTACAAGGTTATGCCTGTTCTGGATCCGGATGGCTCAGATTCAGCAAGACTTGACAACTGTCTTGAGTTCCTGGTACTGAACGGAATACCACTTCCAATGGCAGTCATGATCACCATCCCTGAGCCATGGGAGAACGACAGATCCATGAGCCAGGAGAAGAAGGATTTCTATCAGTATTACGCAACCATGATGGAGCCTTGGGATGGTCCTGCTTCTATATTATTTACAGACGGTGAGCTCATGGGCGCAGTCCTTGACAGAAACGGACTGAGACCATCGAGATACTATATAACAGATGATGATTATCTTGTACTTTCATCAGAGGTTGGAGTCCTTGACGTGGATCCATCGAGGATCGTAAAGAAGGATCGTCTAAGACCGGGCAAGATGCTTCTTGTGGATACCGTGAACGGACGTCTCATATCAGATGAGGAGATAAAAGAGAAGTATGCGCTTGCAAAGCCATATGGTGAGTGGGTAGACAGCAATCTTGTTCATCTCGCTGATCTGAAGATCCCGAACATCCGAGTTCAGGAGTACACAGATGAGGAGAGAGCAAGACTTCAGAAAGCATTTGGCTACACCTACGAGGATTTCAAGAACACCATATATCCTATGGCAGAGAAAGGTGCAGAGGCCATCAGTGCCATGGGTACTGATACACCGCTTGCGGTTCTCTCGAACAGCCACAAGCCACTGTTCAACTTCTTCAAGCAGTTATTTGCACAGGTTACAAATCCTCCAATCGATGCGATCAGAGAGGAAGTTGTCACATCCACATCGGTATATCTCGGAAAGGACGGTAACATCCTTGAGGAGAAGCCGGAGAACTGTCATGTGCTGAAGATCAACCATCCAATACTGACAAATACAGATCTTCTGAAGATCAAGAATATGAATGTACCGGGGCTTAAGGTTGCGACACTTCCTATTCTTTATTATAAGAACACATCCATGGAGAAGGCTCTCGACAGACTGTTCATTGAGGCCGATAAGCTTTACAGGGATGGCGTAAATATCCTCATCCTCTCAGACAGAGGCGTGGACGAGAACCATGTGGCAATCCCATCACTTCTTGCAGTATCAGCTATGCAGAAGCATCTGGTAAGAACAAAGAAGAGAACAGCGGTTGCGATCATCCTTGAGA
Source organism: Coprococcus sp. (assembly GCA_016297325.1). Lineage (GTDB taxonomy): Bacteria > Bacillota > Clostridia > Lachnospirales > Lachnospiraceae > Coprococcus. The sequence goes on from JAEDGW010000048.1 coordinate 14,190, forward strand.
GTGCTGATCCAAGAAATGTTCATCACTTTGCAACACTTCTCGGATACGGTGCATGTGCAGTCAACCCATATCTCGCAATAGAGACTATCAAGCAGATGGTAGATTCACATCTGCTGAACAAGGATTTCAATGCAGCTGTCGATGATTACAACAGTGCAATATGCCACGGAATAGTAAAGATCGCATCTAAGATGGGTGTTTCAACGATCCAGTCATACATGGGTTCACAGATATTTGAGTGTATCGGTCTTTCAAAGGACGTTGTGGACAGATACTTTACAAATACAGTAAGCCGTGTAGGTGGTTCTGGTATAAAAGAGCTTGAGAAGACAGTTGATGATCTTCACTCATCAGCATTTGATCCACTTGGACTCAACACAAACCTTGCTCTCACAAGCATCGGTGCACACAAGTTCAGAAGCGGCAAGGAGGAGCACCTGTACAATCCTGTTACTATACATCTTCTTCAGGAGGCTACAAGGCGCGGCGACTACAAGATGTTCAAGCAGTACACAGCAGCGCTCCATGACGAGCAGAAGCCATTCCACCTGAGAGGGCTTATGGACTTCAAGTTTGCTGACAAGCCGATCCCACTTGATGAGGTTGAGCCTGCAAGTGAGATAGTAAAGAGATTCAAGACCGGTGCCATGAGTTACGGAAGTATATCACAGGAGGCACATGAGTGTATGGCAATCGCCATGAATGAACTGGGCGGCAAGTCCAATTCAGGAGAGGGCGGTGAGTCGATAGAGAGACTTACGATCGGTAAGGACGGCAAGAACAGATGCTCTGCAATCAAGCAGGTTGCATCAGGAAGATTTGGTGTTACATCGAGATATCTTGTGAGTGCCAAGGAGATACAGATCAAGATGGCACAGGGAGCAAAGCCTGGCGAGGGCGGACATCTTCCTGGCGGAAAGGTATATCCATGGATCGCAAAGACAAGACTTTCAACACCTGGTGTGAGCCTTATCTCTCCACCACCACACCACGATATCTATTCGATAGAGGATCTTGCACAGCTCATCTACGACTGCAAGAATGCAAACCGTGATGCGAGGATTTCAGTAAAGCTTGTGTCTGAGGCCGGTGTTGGTACAGTAGCTGCCGGTGTTGCTAAGGCCGGAGCACAGGTCATCCTGATCTCAGGTTACGACGGTGGAACTGGTGCAGCACCTAACAACTCCATCCACTATGCGGGACTTCCTTGGGAGCTTGGACTTGCAGAGACACACCAGACACTTATCATGAATGACCTCAGAAATAAGGTTATCCTTGAGGCGGACGGTAAGCTGATGACAGGCCGTGACGTTGCTATAGCTGCAATGCTCGGAGCTGAGGAATTTGGATTTGCTACAGCACCACTTGTAACAATGGGATGTGTCATGATGAGGGTATGTAACCTTGATACATGTCCTGTCGGTATAGCAACCCAGAACCCAGAACTCAGGAAGAGATTCAGAGGAAAGCCAGAGTACGTGAAGAACTTCATGCTGTTCATAGCAGAGGAGCTTCGTGAGTACATGAGCAAGCTCGGTGTAAGAACAGTTGATGAGCTGGTTGGACGTTCAGATCTCCTGATGAGCAGCGACAGAGCTGATGAGAGAAATGTCATCCTTGATAAGATAATCAACAATCCTTATATAGATATGCCACAGAACAAGGTAAAGTATCATGAGAAGAATGTATATGACTTCCAGCTTGAAAAGACAGTGGATATGACGGTTCTCATGAAGAAGCTTGGACCGGCTCTGGAGAAGAAGCAGAAGAAGAGCGTGGAGCTGGACGTAGGAAATACAGACAGATCTGTTGGAACGATATTTGGATCAGAGATCACTAAGAGATACGGTGAGACACTTGACGATGACACTTATATCGTCAAATGCAATGGTGCCGGAGGACAGAGCTTTGGAGCGTTTATACCAAAGGGTCTTACTTTGGAACTTGTGGGCGACAGTAACGATTACTTCGGAAAGGGACTTTCAGGAGGAAAACTTATAGTCTATCCACCTCGTTCGGTAAGCTTTAAGCATGAGGATAACATCATCATTGGAAATGTAGCACTGTACGGTGCGACAAGCGGTAAGGCGTTCATAAACGGTGTTGCAGGTGAGAGATTTGCGGTGCGTAACTCAGGTGCTGTGGCAGTTGTAGAGGGGGTCGGAGATCACGGATGCGAGTACATGACAGGCGGTAAGGTTGTGGTGCTTGGAACAACAGGCAAGAACTTTGCAGCCGGTATGAGCGGCGGTGTTGCTTATGTACTTGATATGGATAATGATCTGTACAAGAGACTTAACAAGGAAATGATATCCATAGAGTCAGTCACTGACAAATATGAGGTGAGCGAGCTTAAGCAGCTCATCATGGATCATGTAAACTACACAAATTCAGATATAGGAAAGAAGATACTTGACGACTTTGAGAACTATCTTCCAAAGTTCAAGAAGATCATTCCAAAGGATTACAAGAAGATGATGAACATGATCGTTGCATTTGAAGAGAAAGGCTTAAGCCGCGAGAAGGCAGCTATCGAAGCGTTCTACAAGGTTAAGAATGGAGGTAAGTAGGAATGGGAAAACCAACTGGATTTTTAGAGTATGAGAGAAAGACAAGTACAGAACTTGCCCCAAAGGAAAGAATCAAGAACTTCAACGAATTCCATATTCCACTTAGCCGCAAGGAGCAGAGACTTCAGGCTGCAAGATGTATGGATTGTGGTGTACCATTTTGCCAGGCTGGAATGAATATATGCGGAATGACATCCGGATGTCCACTGAACAATCTCATACCTGAGTGGAATGATATGCTGTACAACGATAATTTTGAGCACGCATTTGCAAGACTCAGCAAGACGAACTGCTTCCCTGAGTTCACAAGCCGTGTATGTCCTGCACTCTGTGAGAAGGCATGTACATGCAATCTGAACGGAGAGCCAGTGTCTGTGCGTGAGAATGAGAGAGAGATCATAGAGTATGCATTTGCCCATGATCTTGTAAATGACAAGCAGCCTAAGGTTCATTCCGGCAAAAAGGTTGCTGTCATCGGATCAGGCCCTTCAGGACTTGCGGTGGCAGATCAGCTCATAGGTCGTGGCCATGATGTGACAGTATATGAGAGAAGTGACAGGCCGGGCGGACTTCTCATGTATGGTATACCGAATATGAAGCTTGAGAAGCAGATCATAGACAGACGAATAGATGTCATGAAAAAGCGTGGAATAAAGTTTGTGCTTAACACGGAGGTTGCAGCCGGAAAGGCTGCTGCAAAGCCTGTATGTCCAAAGGATGACCAGATGACAGGATATCTTAAGAATAAGAACCTCAAATATGTGAAGGCCGAGGATCTGCTTAAGGAGTACGACGCCGTAGTTCTTGCATGTGGTGCGGCAAATCCAAGAGACATCAAGGTGCCAGGAAGAGAGGCGAAGGGAATATACTTTGCAGTTGATTTCCTGAAGACAACGACCATGAGCCTTGTTAATTCAGGGTTTGCAGACAAACAGTATGTGAACTGTAAGGGCAAGAATGTTCTCGTAATCGGCGGCGGTGACACAGGAAACGACTGTGTAGGAACAGCAGTCCGTGAGGGTGCTGTGAGTGTCACACAGCTTGAGATGATGCCTAAGGCACCGGACAGCAGAACACCTGACAATCCATGGCCGGAATGGCCAAAGATCTGCAAGACAGATTATGGTCAGCAGGAGGCTATAGCAGTATACGGACATGATCCGAGAATCTATGAGACTACAGTCAAGGAGTTCATCAAGGACAAGGATGGAAATGTCAAGGCAGCCAAGTGCGTGAAGCTTGACTGGAAGAAGAATCCAGAGACTGGCAGGATGAGCATGACAGAGATCGAGGGCAGTGAATACATCGTTGATTGTGATGTTGTTCTCATCGCAGCAGGATTCCTGGGATGTCAGACTTATGTAGCTGAGAGTTTTGGAGTAGAGGTGAACGAGAGAACGAACGTCAAGACAGCATGTCCTAATTCCTATGCGACAAATGTTCCAAAGGTATTTGTTGCAGGTGATATGCACCGCGGACAGTCACTTGTTGTATGGGCTATCCGTGAGGGCAGAGAGGCTGCAAAGGCCGTAGAGGAACTGCTGCTTGGATATACGAATCTGCAGTGATATGATTGCGGACTGAACGGTCGAAAATAGGGGGCGAATGGTGTATTAATACCATTCGCCCCCTATTTTCGACCGTTACCGATAAAAGTATACAAAAATCATGCAAATGGTGTTAATTTATAAAGGGTATACTTGGGCGCAGTATATCATACAGACAGATACGGGAGAGAAAAAATGTACAAGATAGCTATATGTGATGACGATAAAGGAGAATTGGAATATGTGGAACGTATAATAGAAAAGTCATTTGACAGAAAAAATGTACAGTCCGCTTATAAAGCATATACAAGTGCAAAAACTTTATTGGAGGACAATCAGCAGGAGCCTTTTGATCTGGTGTTTCTTGATCTTGATATGCCTGGAATCAATGGAATGGAAACGGCTGAGAATATAGGAATGCAGGAGGGAAGAACTGAGATAGTATTTGTTACCAATCATGAAGAGCTGGTATATAAGGCGTATAGATTTAAAGCCATTGGTTTTATTCGTAAAAAGTATCTTGAGGAGGAGATAGATGAAATAATTGATATTTTCTTCAAAGAGATGGCTTACAGAGAACAGTATCTTGTATTTAAGGATTCAAGGACAACTTATAAAATACTGTCACAGGATATAATGTATATGCAGAGCGCTGATCATTATGTAGATGTAGTTACGCATGATAATAGATATGTAGTCAGGGATAGTATGAATAACATAGAGAAGAGGTATTCTGATTATGGCTTTATACGAATTCATGCAAGATACATTGTTAATTACAAATATATATATTCACTGGAAAAAAATGAGGTGGTTATGACAGATGGGCGTAAACTGCCAATGAGCAGAGCTAAGGGAAGCAGCGTAAAGCAGCTGTTCCAATATTATTCGAGGAGATAAGATGAGTATATTCTGGAATGTAATAGAA
>JAEDGW010000163.1 GCA_016297325.1 Coprococcus sp.
GTCTTTGACGGATCTACTTTGTCTTTTTCTACTATCAGGTTGTCGATGTGCTGGGCTTTGATCGTTCCTGACGTTGGATTCATGACGCTGTCTATCTTGCTGCAGATGTCGGCATCCACTGTTGAGTATTCGAAGGCAAGTGTTGTGTTGATGAGCTTGCAGTTCTTCATCACAAGGTTATCGATGTAGCACATACCCTGCAGGCTCTCGATGGTGCAGTTCACCAGCGTGAGATTCTTTGCGTTCCATCCAAGGTACTCACCTGATATGAATGAGTCATACACGGTCACATTCTCGGTGTTCCAGAATGCATCCTTTGAAAGCAGGTTGGAGTTTCTTATCTCTACATTTTTACATCCGTCAAATGAGTAGTTGCCGTCAAGCTTCAGGTCGTCTATCTTCATATTATTGCTGTTCATGGCAAAATAGTCACCTTTCGCCGTCACGTGATTTATTGTCACGTCATCGCAGCTCCACAGTGTCTCCTCCGCATGGGTGAATGTCACATCTGTGAGCTCCAGGCCTTTACATCTGCGGAAGTTCTTTGGTGCCTGGATGAGTGCCCGTCTCACTGCGATATTATCAGTGTACCACACGCCGGCTCTCGCCATCTCGAACCAGTGGCAGTCCTCCGCTACGATGTTCTTGCTGTACCACAGAGGATACTTCCATTTGAACATGCTGCCGTAGAGATTGATGTCGCGGCTCTCCTTCAGCGGGGACTCGCCATCGTCAAATATCGTGTCATATATGTCAAGATTCTTTCCCATGAAAAGAGCTCTCTCACCTGTCAGGAACTCCTGTCTTACGATCTTCTTTTCTTCTTTCTTATCCATCTCGTTCATCTTCCTTTTGTATATTCTCTATTATATTATTGTTCTATTATCACCATGTTATTACACATGGCAAATGTATGACTGCACATAATAAACAAATGCATCCAATTGGAATTTCAATCATATGAATCTATGTCTCATCCACACGCTCATGTTTATACCATGTATGAACATGCTGCGCAATGATTTATCCACTGATATACCCGGCAAAATTCATTATTTTATATTCCCATAGTTCCACTTTGACAATTACATTTTGACCAGTTTAAATAATATTATCATTCAAATGCCGCATTATGTCTAATGCCTATATTTTATAATCCATTATGCCTTTCAGGCATTTAGTATTCTGTCTATATTCACTTGATAGTTACCATGCAAACCAGACATTCCCTCGATTCTTTCTATACAAATCATACTCTTTAATCGGTATCCATTATGGACACTCCAGCTGATACTGTCCAAACCATTTTACATTCCAAACACTTTATTCTGTCAACACACATACATCTTCCGGCATCTGCACACATAATACACGCAGCCGATCACGTCCGCCAGCACCCAGCCTATAGGAACAGATACCCATATTCCGGTGACGCCTATGAATGCGATCCGTGAGAGGGTGTACGCCAGAACTACTCTGGTTCCAAGGGATGCAACCGTCAGCACAACCGACATCCTCGGCTTGTCTATAGCTCTGTAATATCCGTACAACATGAAGAGTATTCCTATTCCGATGTAACACGCGCCCTCTATCTGCAGGTAATGCGCACCAACCGATACCACGTCCGTCTTGTCCGCCCCGACAAATATCTCCATGAGTCTGCTGGCAAATGCAAATATAACTGAGCTTATGACCGCACAGAATACCGCCACCGTTATGAGGGAGCTCTTTATTCCCTTTTTTATACGGTCCGTCTTTCCAGCTCCGTAGTTCTGAGCCACGTACGTTGAGAACGCATTTCCAAAATCCTGCACCGGCATGTATGCAAATGCATCTATCTTCACAGCCGCAGCAAATGCCGCCATTACCACCGTTCCAAATCCATTTACAATTCCCTGCACCATGAGGATTCCAAGATTCATGATAGACTGCTGCACACTTGTCATCACCGACTGGGAAAGTATGCCGGAGAGATTTTCCCTGTCCCATACACAGTCCGATTTGGCAGGTCTAAGCTCCGGACACCTGACAAGTACATAAGCCGCCATGCCGATCGCCGACACATACTGGGCTATGACCGTAGCTGCTGCCGCTCCCCGGACACCCCAGTGAAATACAATGACAAACAGCAGATCAAGTGCTATGTTGAGCACCGCCGATATCGCCAAAAAGACCACCGGCAGGGTTGAATTGCCGATGGCTCTGAGTATATTTGCAAAATAGTTGTACAGGAACACTGCCAGTATTCCCGCATAGATAATGTTCAGGTAATCCCTCATGAGAGGTCTGACATCCGCTGGAATATTGAGCCAGGTCAGGATTACATTCATGCCCGCCCACACTATGATGTTAAGCAATATCGTTATCGCAGCGATGAGCACAAATGACATATACACGCTCTGGCGCATTTTCCCGGACTCGCGCCTGCCGTACTGTATGGATATGGCGGTTCCACTTCCCATGCACAGTCCGATGATGATAGACGTCAGAAATGTCATGAGTGAGTACGACGAACCGACCGCTGCCAGCGCGCCCTCTCCAACATATCTTCCAACCACCCATGTGTCAGCTATGTTGTACATCTGCTGCAGTAGATTGCCCACCATGAGCGGCAATGCAAACAGCAGTATATTTACGGTTATTTTTCCATTTGTAAGATCTCTCTGCATTTTATTTCCTCGATTTTCACCGGTAATTTGCTATATTAACAGACTTATCCACTTAAATTAGCGGATTCTCAACCAGTCTGCTTTATATTATAATCTACACATACAAGTCCGGCATGTAAATAGTGGTATCATGTCTGACATTTTAGGAGATAACATTTTTCAGGGGGTACATATGATTTTAACATCAGGGGATTCTATCAGTATTTTTTACAGACTATTACCTTATACGATCTACTTAATTCCTGTAGCAGCATTCATCATAGCTGTGGTCGTCGGTCTTTACATACGGAATAAAGCGTGCCGGATCGAGCGAGACTATACCAGAACATCCGCCGATATCACGTCAGTCCGGAGGATCAGCAAAAGAACTCACGTCAACTATGAATACCGCGACCAGTCCGGAATATTACACAATGGTTTTCTTTCCGTCCGCGGTATAACAAATTACAACTCCATGGCGTCCATCGCAATATATTACACCCCGGATAATCCATCCATATCTTACACGGAGAAAAAATTGAACGATGACAAAAATGCACCATTTATATATGGGGGTGCGGTCCTGCTTGGAACACTGGTATTATTATGGAGAAGGCGCTGATTTCTCAGCGTCTTCTTTTTTCTTACACCCTGATGAGATCCTTTGCCACCTCACCGGCTATGATAAGTCCTGCGACAGATGGCACAAATGCCACGCTGCCCGGAATATCTCTACGCTCTGTACATTTGTGGGCTGCTCCCGGAGGACAAATGCAGTGATTTCTGCAGCTTATCGACATATCCTCGATCGGCCTTGTCGGGATCTCCTCCGAATATACGACCTTGAGCTTCTTAACGCCCCTCTTCTTCAGTTCTCTTCTCATGACCTTCGCGAGAGGGCACACCTTTGTCTTGTATATGTCAGCGACCTTGAACTGGCTTCCGTCAAGCTTATTTCCCGCGCCCATGCTGCTGATGATAGGTATATTCTTCTCCTTGCACTTCATGACCAGTGCGATCTTGGCCGTCACGGTGTCCACCGCATCTACCACGTAATCGTAACTGTCCCAAGGGAAGTCATCCGCATTCTCCGGGAGGAAGAAACATTTGTGTACCTCGACCTCCACCTTCGGGTTGATGTCAAGCATCCTGTCCCTCATCACCTCTGCCTTGTACTTTCCCACTGTGCTTCTGGTCGCTATGATCTGTCTGTTGAGATTTGTCAGGCACACCTTGTCATCATCTATCAGGTCAAATGCTCCGACGCCGCTTCTAACCAGCGCCTCGCACACATAACCGCCAACTCCGCCTATTCCAAATACCGCTACCTTAGAGCCTGCCAGCTTGTCCATGGCTTCCTTGCCAAATAGCAGCTCTGTTCTCGAAAACTGTGTTAACATCTTTTATTCTCCTACTATGATATATCCTACTACAACTATATACAAAATAAGATTTTTTTCAACTAGAATCTTAAATGAACGCATTTGCACAAAAAGGGATCAGATTCAACCTTATCCAAATCTGATCCCTTTTATTACAGTCCAAAGGCAATTGACATGTCTGCCTAACACCCACAGACTCTGATATATATTTCATTCAAACCGGAGTATTCATCACACAAATTAAATTTATGTGATCTTTTCCAGCACGAATTATCCGCTGTACAGATTACTCCTCGTATGGAAGAACTGCTCCGTCATATGTGTCCTTGATGTAATTCTTCACGTCATCTGACTTGAGTACATCGACAAGTGCCTTGATGGCATCGCTGTTCTCATTGCCTTCCTTGACTGCGATTACATTTACATATGTCTTTGCTGCCTCAGAGTCGTTCTGCTC
>JAEDGW010000164.1 GCA_016297325.1 Coprococcus sp.
GCACACGGGAGGTACACATCATGAAGGGAATTATCCTTGCGGGGGGCTCTGGTTCAAGGCTTTACCCGCTTACAAAGGTTACAAGTAAACAGCTGCTGCCTATATATGATAAGCCCATGATCTATTATCCGATGTCGGTTCTCATGAATGCGGGCATAAGGGACATATTGATCATATCGACACCTGCAGATACGCCTAGATTTGAAAGGCTGTTGGGGGACGGACATCAGTTCGGACTAAATCTGACATATAAAGTCCAGCAGTCGCCGGATGGATTGGCTCAGGCGTTTATCATTGGCGAGGATTTTATCGGCGATGACACGGTGGCGATGGTTCTTGGGGATAACATTTTCTCTGGACATGGGTTTAATGAAAAATTGAAAGCTGCTGTGGAAAATGCTGAAAATGGCAAGGGCGCTACTATATTTGGATATTATGTGGACGATCCGGAGCGTTTTGGTATAGTTGAATTTGATAAGGACGGAAGAGTAGTTTCCATAGAGGAAAAACCGGAGAAACCTAAGAGCAACTATTGTGTCACGGGGTTGTATTTTTATGACAACAGAGCGGTTGAGTATTCAAAATCACTCACTCCTAGTGGTCGAGGCGAGCTAGAGATCACAGACCTGAACAGGCGATATCTCGATGACGGTGAGCTGAATGTGGAGCTGCTTGGACAGGGATTTACCTGGCTTGACACGGGAACTCATGAGAGTCTGGTTGATGCGACAAATTTTGTCAAGACGGTTGAGCAGCACCAGCACAGAAAGATAGGCTGTCTGGAGGAGATTGCATACCTGAATGGATGGATAAGTCGCGATGAGGTTATGGCGGTTTACGAGGCGATGAAACAAAATCAGTATGGGCAGTATCTGAAGGACTTACTTGATGGGAAATATCAGGAGCATCTTTATTAAGATTTTGCGACAGAGGGGTCAGGCCCCCTCTGTCCCCGGATTAGGGTGAGAATAGGAGAATTGGGATATGACGATTATAGTTACCGGCGGTGCCGGTTTTATTGGAAGTAATTTTATATTTTATATGTTAAAGGAACATCCTGAGTACAGGATCATTTGCCTTGATAAGCTGACGTATGCCGGAAATCTGTCTACTTTGCAGCCGATTATGGACAGAGAGAATTTTAGATTTGTGAAGCTGGACATTTGTGACAGGGAAGGCGTGTACAAACTTTTTGAGGAGGAACATCCGGATATAGTTGTGAATTTTGCTGCGGAGAGTCATGTTGACAGGTCGATAGAGAATCCGGAGGTGTTTTTGCAGACAAATATCATAGGAACGGCAACTCTTATGGATGCATGCCGCAAATATGGAATACAGAGGTATCATCAGGTATCGACGGATGAGGTGTACGGCGATCTGCCACTTGACAGACCTGATCTGTTTTTTACGGAGGAGACGCCGATCCATACAAGTTCGCCGTATAGCAGCTCTAAGGCCGGGGCTGATCTGCTGGTTCAGTCGTATTATAGAACTTATGGACTGCCGGTGTCTATCAGTAGATGTTCCAATAATTATGGGCCGTATCATTTCCCTGAGAAGCTGATACCTCTCATGATTGCAAATGCTTTGGCGGACAAGCCGCTTCCTGTATACGGTGAGGGATTAAATGTACGTGACTGGCTGTATGTCGAGGATCATTGCAAGGCTATAGATCTTATCATTCATAATGGCCAGGTTGGAGAAGTGTACAATGTGGGCGGCCACAATGAGAAGCGGAATATTGATATTGTAAAGCTTATTTGTAGGGAACTGGGGAAGCCGGAGAGCTTGATAACATATGTCACAGACCGCAAGGGCCACGATATGAGATATGCTATTGATCCGACAAAGATTCACGATGAGCTCGGCTGGCTGCCGGAGACTAAGTTTGAGGATGGAATAAAGAAGACTATTCGGTGGTATCTGGATAACCGAGAGTGGTGGGAGACTATTATCAGCGGTGAGTACCAGAATTATTATGAGAAAATGTATGGAAATCGTTAGTTTGAGCTGGGATTGATGTGGGATATGAATAGAGTAAAGAAAGTTTTTGTGACAGGTGTGTGCGGGCAGCTTGGGTATGATGTAGCATGTGAGCTTGTGCGCAGGGGATATGACGTTGTAGGCTCGGATATCAGATCGGAAGATGAGTTTGCAGCGATATGTGGTTCGACATTAGATAAATGTAAAAGTGATATTTGCGGTTCATTTCGATATGTAGTTTTCAACATATGCAGTACCAATGATATTAGGAGAGAATTGCTTGCATTCAGACCGGATGCCGTGGTGCACTGTGCTGCATGGACGGCTGTTGATGCTGCCGAAGATGCTTCGGCGCATGACAAAGTGTATTCGATAAATGCATTTGCGACAAAGAATATAGCTGAAATCTGCAGAGAACTGTCATGTAAGATGGTGTACATAAGCACGGACTATGTGTTCGGTGGACAGGGGAATATTCCGTGGGATCCGGACTGTCAGAATTTTAATCCCCTGAATGTGTACGGCAAGTCTAAGCTGGCAGGTGAGCAGGCGGTATCAGGACTTCTTGCTAAGTTCTTCATAGTGAGAATCGCCTGGGTATTTGGTTTGCATGGTGGGAATTTTGTAAAGACTATGCTTCGCCTTGGAGAGACACATGATGAGATACGAGTGGTGAATGATCAGATCGGTACTCCTACATACACATTTGACCTGGCAAGGCTGCTTGTTGATATGCTTGAAACAGACAAATATGGATATTATCACGTCACAAATGAAGGCGGCTATATAAGCTGGTATGATTTTGCTTGTGAGATATTCAGGCAGGCAGGATGCCATACCCATGTAATTCCGGTGAGCACGAAGGAATATGGATTGTCCAAAGCGGCAAGACCGTTCAATAGCAGGCTTGATAAGAGTAAACTTGTTGAGAATGGATTTGAACCTTTGCCTGATTGGCGGGATGCACTTAGCAGGTATTTGACAGAGCTGCATGATTAGGTTTTGCGATGCTTTTGTGTTGGATATGGTGACTGAAAATGTGTATTTAGATGATTGTGGGATTCATTGAATCGTTTCTCACATGGTATGCGACAGGATGTATATTTAGATAGATGAGAGAACGTATAGGAGAGGATATAAGGGATATGGGACAGATAAAAGTTGAGAAAAATGTTGGGGGAATGGAAGGTCTGTGCGTGATTACACCTACGGTGCACGGGGACAGCAGAGGTTATTTTGTTGAGACTTATAATGAGCGGGATCTGGCAGAACATGGTATAAATGTAAGATTTGTACAGGATAATCAGTCGATGTCGGTGAAGGGAGTCCTTCGCGGCCTGCATTTTCAGATCGATCATCCGCAATGCAAGCTTGTACGAACTATCCGTGGAGAAGTGTTCGATGTGGTTGTTGATCTTCGCCATGGATCTGCGACATACGGCAAGTGGTATGGCGAGATTTTGTCTGCTGAGAACAAACGGCAGTTCCTTATACCAGAAGGATTTGCGCATGGATTCCTGGTATTGTCGGACGAAGCTGAATTCTGCTATAAAGTGAATGACTTCTGGCATCCAAATGATGAGGGCGGTATAGCGTGGAACGACCCGGGGATAGGGATTGTATGGCCTGGGGTGTGCGGCGAATATCCTGGTAATGCTTCTGCTGATGGATACAGGCTTGGCGACGGGGATCCTTTGGTGTTGTCGGAGAGGGATATGTTGTGGGGGAGACTGGGGAGTTATAGCCCTAAATAGTAACTATGAGATGAAAAGGAGAGAGGTTTAATGCTGGATACAATATAAATGGAGTTAATAAAAAAGCTGAAAGAAAAAGCAATTTTTTCAGAGTACCTTCCTGATAATTTTAATGTAGAAGCATCTAATTTGGATGTGTATGGTCAAGCTGCATCATATAGAGATCGTGTGGAACCTTATTCATACTATATGAGCCGTTTTAATAAAACGGGTGATAAGAGAATGATAAGTATACCAGAGTTTGGAGCGTATGTTGCTCTTGTGAATTTTTTGAACGATAAGAAGGATTTAATTCTCAGGGCATGTATTGAATGCTCCCAGAAGGATGAGAATTCATTTTCAAGATTTATTAATGATAGTGGAGAACTGATAGATTTTGATTCCACATATGGAGATGCTGGATTCATATTGAAATTAGATGATAGTAGGGAAAGTAATGAGTATGAAAAAGAGAGATCTGTTTATATCAGTAATATGATCTATAAAATTCAGAAGACGAGAGGTGCTGCTGGTATATTGCATATAGATATTTCTGAGTTTTACAGAAATATTTATACACATATATTGGGGTGTATAAAATTGGGTATATATGGCGTTAAAGAAGCTTTTTAAGACGTGAAAAAAGTAGTGATTATACGTTATTCAATGATTTAGATAAAATGGTAAGAAGTTTGAATGGCGCAAGAACAAATGGATTACTAGTAGGACCATATATATCTAGAATCCTTGCAGAG
>JAEDGW010000165.1 GCA_016297325.1 Coprococcus sp.
AATTCTTCTTTTGTGAGTCTTCCCGGTTTCAGGAGCACACTGTCCTTTATGGCGATCTTGCCTATATCGTGAAGTGGGCTGGCTGCAACTATCACGGATATCTTTTCATCCGTGAGTCCGTACTCAGGATATTTTTCAGCAGCCTTTTTCGCCAATATCTCTGTGAAGCCCTTTACTCTCTTGATATGCTCGCCGCTCTCTAAGTTTCTCTCCCTGTATAAATATGTAAAACTTTGTAAATACCCACGTTAATTTTATTGCTTTTGAACAATATTGTCTATGGAATTAATTGCTATATATGGATTTTTTGTCATAAAATGAGTAAAATTATATCAAATATGGGCTGTTTATATCGAACTACATTTATATTTTTTTGACAAAAGGGGGAATATATATATGGATAATTTTGTCATTCTTCAGCAGATGGTCGCAATGGACCGGGCGCAAAGCCGTGATGAGCTGAGAGCGTCTATCCAGACCCTTCTCAGGGTTATCGGAGTCAGCACAGCATCTGAACGTGTATATATATTTGACAGAGATGAGGTCACAGGGATGTTCCGCAATACATATGAATGGTGTGCGGATAAAGTTCAGCCATGGAAGGATCAGCTCCAGTCAGTCCAGCCTTCGGATATGCCTTACTGGCTGAACTCATTTCAGAGGGGCGACAGTGTCATCATAGACAACGTAGAGGACGTGAAAGATATCATGCCTTCCGAGTATGAACTTCTGAAACTCCAGAGTATACACTCTGAGATCTCTTTCCCTATATTCTTCAAGAACACATTAAAGGGATTCATCGGAGTGGACAATCCGCATATCGACCAGTCAGAATCATTTATCAGCCTTCTCGGCGTGGTGGGAGGACACCTTGGCAATGTAAGAGAATCATTCAGGATGACTGATCTGCTTGAGCAGTCAGGCAACTCTCTGGAGCAGAGCATGGCTGCACTCAGGCAGGAAAAGGCATATATGTCAGTCCTCTGCACGGACTATATCTCAGTGTACTGTCTCGACCTTGACAACGATGTGGCAGATCCGCTGAAGATCGACCCTGTTGCCAATGTCTCACGGGGAAACCGTGTGGCACAGGGGCATCCTACCAACTATACAAACCTGCTGCAGGCATACTACGACAATTATGTGATAAAGGAATCCGCACCGGATTTTCTGGAGATCCTCAGCCCTGACCACATAAGAAAGCATCTTGAATCTCACAGAAAGCTTTCATACCGCTATCAGGTCACACCAAATGCTGCGGGACAGGAATACTTCGAGGCGGAGATATTCCCGTTTGGCGATGATTCTTCATCCAAAGTCCTCATGGGCTTCAAGCACATCGACGAGCTTGTGAGCTATGAGCAGGACTCCAGAAGAAAACTCCAGGAAGCACTGGACGAGGCGAACCTCAACAACGAGATCATATCCGCCATAAGCAAGATATATTTCTCCATATACAGGATCGACCTTACGCAGGATCTGTATGAGGAAGTATCCAGCGACAACGAGGTGCACAGACTTACAGGACGTATAGGCCGTGCATCCACCAAGATGACAGAGCTCTGCCACAGATTTGTCAGACCGGAATACCAGGACAAGATCCTTGACTTCTTTGATCTGTCCACCATAGCTGAAAGGCTTCACTCCGAGGAGACTGTGGCCATGGACTATCTGGCAAATGACGGCAACTGGCACTCCGCAAGGTTCATAGTCAAGAAGAGAGACTCCCGCGGCACAGTGACGAACATCCTGTACGCCACAAGGCTTATCAGTGAACAGAAGCGCCGTGAGCAGGACTGGATGTTCATAGCAGAGGAAGCCAACAAGGCAAATGAGGCCAAGTCAGAATTCCTCTCCAAGATGGCACACGACATCAGAACGCCTATGAACGCTGTCATGGGATTTGCCGACATTGCGAAGAATTCTCTGAACACACCGGAAAAGACGAGAGATGCGCTGGACAAGATCCAGACATCCGGCACATACATAGAGCAGCTTGTGAGCAACATACTGGACATAACAAGTCTGGAAAAGGGAACACAGAAGTTAAATCCACATGAGACATCTGTAGCCTCTATCGTGGATACACTGAGCCAGGTATTTGCACAGGAACTGATGAGGGACAATCTGCACATATCATTTGGCAGCCATGACATCATACACGGCCACATCATTGCAGATGACCTCAAGCTGAAACAGATATATTCCAACCTGCTCTCCAACTCCATCAAGTTCACCCCTGACGGCGGCGATATAGGATTTGACATCAGCGAGGAGATGATACCGGGATCAGACAAGCTTCGCCTGATCGCGAGGATAAGCGACACAGGTATAGGCATAAAGCCTGAATACCAGGCAGAGATGTTCAGCAAATTTTCCAGGGAGACAGACACCCGCATCAACAATGTGCGTGGAAGCGGACTGGGACTTGCCATAGTAAAGGAACTTGTAGACCTCATGGGTGGAACTATAAAAGTAGACAGCACCGTGGGAAAAGGATCAGTATTTGAGATAGCCGTGGATGTACCTTACATAGTGAAAGACGACCTGTGGACCGGATCCACATCCGGAAGCAATGATATATCATCCGTGTGCTCGGGAATGCATCTCCTTGTCGCCGAGGACAACACGCTTAACTACGAGGTCATATCTGAGCTTCTCAGCATGAACGGAATAACCTGTGACCACGCCAGTGACGGTGCGGTGTGTGTGAAGATGTTCAGCACATCGGCGCCTGGCACATACGGGGGAATCCTGATGGATCTCCAGATGCCTGTCATGGACGGAATAGAGGCATCATACGCCATCAGAAAGCTGGATCATCCGGACGCAGCAAGCATCCCGATCATAGCCATCACCGCAAATGCATTTGCAAAGGATATTGAGAGATGCAGACTTGCAGGAATGGACGAACACCTGTCCAAGCCGCTGAACATCAGGCAGCTCATAAGCATCCTGTCTAAATTCCAGAAATAGACTGCTGTGCACGGATAGCTTCGCCGGCACCATGCGCATTTACCGACTTGATAAAGAATATCAGACCGGCGATAAATACTATAACCATGACACCTATGGCAAGGTTTGCGTTTCCTGTCACCTGAGACACCACGCTTATAAGCATCGTTCCTATGAATGATGCTCCCTTGCCGCATATATCAAGCAAACCAAAATACTCACCCGATTTCTCAGCAGGAATTATCTTTGCAAAATGCGATCTGGACAATGCCTGTATCCCCCCCTGGAACATTCCCACACATACTGCGAGAACCCAGAACTGCCACTGGCTCTGCATGAACATGGCAAATACTACAACGCCAGTATAGGCTGCAATACATACAAGTATCAGCTTCCACGATTCCACTTTGTCAGCAAGCCTGCCAAATATAATAGCAGAAGGGAATGCCACTATCTGGGTCACAAGCAGCGCTATCAGAAGTCCTGTCGTATCAAGTCCCAGAGCAGTTCCATATGCAGTAGCCATATCAATAATAGTGTACACTCCATCAATATAGAAAAAATATGCTATCAGAAACAGCATCACCTTTCTGTCCTTCTTAAGCCCTTTCAGAGTTTCCCAGAGTCTCTTCATGCTTGATGTAAATGCATGGTTTTTCTTCTCGACATAGTTTGTCTGTCTGTATGTCCGAAGCAGCGGCACAGTCATGGCAAACCACCACACAGCAACAAGTGCAAACGCCGCGATCATCGCCTGCTGCATACTAAGCCCTATCTTATCTTTTCCGAGCACTATCCCGAGACTCATGACAAATGGAACACAGCTTCCGATATATCCCCATGCATATCCCTCAGACGACACTTTGTCAAATCTGTCATCCGTCGTCACATCGCCTATCATGCTGTCATAGAACACAAGACTTGATGAAAATCCCACTTTTGCAATAATAAATATCACCAGGAATGCCAGCCAGCTGCTGCAAAATCCCAGCACCGCACAACAGAGCACGCCAACCGACATGAACAGTGCGAACAACGGTTTCTTAAATCCCTTATAGTCTGCTATAGTTCCGCACACAGGCCCTATAACTGCCACAATCACTGTGACTATGGACGCCGCATAGCCCCACATCGCCAGATAATCCGTGGACGAAAGACCAGCTTTCTCTGCAAGATAATTAAAATATATCGGGAATATCGTGGAAACCATCAACACGAACGCTGAGTTTCCCACATCATATAACACCCATGATTTTTCCGATTTTGTCAGTTTACTTCCCATAGCTTATTCCTCCGCTCCAAATGTATGATCAAACCTCTCGTCAAGTTTATTTCTACCGCACTCAAACACATTTGCAAAATGCATGATGTCACTCACGCAGCACGGGACCGCCGCCTCATATAGCGACATCAGCTTCTCATTGCTGTCCGCGC
>JAEDGW010000166.1 GCA_016297325.1 Coprococcus sp.
ACACCTATGCAGTGGAACACCTCCGCAAATGCAGGCTTCACCACAGGAGATCCATGGATAAAGGTAAACAGAAACTATCTAGAGATTAATGCTGAGGATGAAATGAATGATCCAGACAGTGTGTTCTCATATTACAAGAGACTTATCAGGCTCCACCACACTGAGGAGACTCTGGTCTATGGAGACTTTGTGCCTATGCTTGAAGATAGCGCTGACATATATGCATATGAGAGGGTTCTGGATGACGACACTATTCTTATCCTGTGCAATTTCACTGACCGCACTGTATCATGCCAGGTTGAATACAACGCTGGAACAGAACTTTTGTCTAACTATAACGAGCATAAGAAGGGGTATCTGTATCCGTATGAAGCTGTAGTGGTGAGGTTGTAAGATATGATGTATTACAACACCAACTGCTGATAAAGTGCTTTTTACGAATTTTTAGAAAGATTTTCATATCCGTAGATGGATTTTTCTATTTTCGGATGATCCTCCTATATTGTCCATATTATCATTTGCAATAAAAAAGGATAAACTTCTCTTTATTTGTCCCAAATATCACTTTTCCCGACATTCAGAGAGAATTTTATCCTTTTTCATGTTTAAACCCTCCCACGTGGATGTATTCGCATTCATTTTTAATTTAATGCATTTCCTACAGGAAGGATTTTTCTTTTATATCTACTCTATATGATCATTGCTTCTTACTTGAAAAGATTGTCGTTCTCAAAGTAGTCAATCTTCATCGCACGGCGTACATCTGCAAGAGTCTCTGCTGCCTTTGCTCTGGCAACCTCGCTGCCGCTCTTTAAGATGTCATATACATCCTGTGGTCTCTTCTCCCACATCTGACGACGCTCTCTGATAGGTGCAAGCTCAGCCTGAAGGACGTTGTTCAGGAACTTCTTAACCTTTACATCGCCGAGACCGCCTCTTGTGTAGTGCTCCTTGAGCTCATCCAAACCGCTGTAGTCTGGAAGAAACTCCTCGAAATACTCAGGCTTGCTGAATGCATCAAGATAAGTAAATACTGAGTTGCCCTCGATCTGACCCGGATCCTCAACACGGATGTGATTTGGATCTGTGTACATAGACATAACCTTCTTCTTGATATCTGCAGGATCCTCTGACAGGTAGATACAGTTTCCAAGAGATTTGCTCATCTTAGCCTTGCCATCTGTACCTGGAAGTCTGAGACATGCCTCATTATCAGGAAGTACGATCTTTGGATCCACAAGTGTCTCACCGTATACTGAATTGAACTTGTGAACGATCTCCTTACACTGCTCTATCATAGGCATCTGATCCTCTCCAACAGGAACCTCTGTGGCCTTGAATGCTGTTATATCTGCAGCCTGGCTGATAGGATAACAGAAGAAGCCAACCGGGATACTTGCCTCGAAGTTTCTCTGCTTGATCTCTGCCTTAACGGTAGGATTTCTCTGAACTCTTGCCACTGTGACAAGATTCATATAGTAGAATGTAAGCTCTGTGAGCTCAGGTACCATTGACTGGATGAATATAGTAGACTTCTCAGGATCTATGCCACAGGCAAGATAATCAAGAGCAACCTGCATAATGTTCTGTCTGACCTTCTCAGGATGCTCTGCGTTGTCTGTCAGCGCCTGCGCATCAGCCACCATGATGTAAATCTCATCATACTTTCCTGAATTCTGAAGATCGACCCTTCTCTTAAGTGATCCTACATAATGTCCCACATGAAGACGGCCCGTAGGACGGTCGCCTGTTAATATTACCTGTTTCATAACCTTCTCCTTTATATTGTATCTTTTATACCTGTCATTTATATATCTTTTTATAATCAGTCAGCTTATTTTTTACCCGCTGCCAGCATCACCGGTTACTCGGCCAGCAACTTACTCAGCTCATACTGGAAGGAATCGATCTGATTGTTCTGTATATCTATAGCCTCTTTTATATCGTAGTCTATAAGTATATCGTTCTTGATAGCGATCATACGATTTGCCTTGTTCTTCTTGAGTACATCAACAGCATATGCGCCCATGAGTGAGCCATACATCCTGTCCTTTGCAGTCGGCTGCCCGCCTCGCTGTATATAGCCAAGCACTGATACCCTCGACTCTATACCTGTCTTATCAAGGATCATCTGCGCAAGCTCCGGGGCATCTGTAACACCCTCGGCCACAACCACCAGATAGCTGTTTCTTCCATCGGCGTGCTTTGCCTTTATCGTGTCTATGATGCTGTCAAAGTCGCCATCCCATTTCTCAGGAATTATGATGGCATCAGCGGATGTCGCCATACCTGCCCAGAGAGCTATATAACCTCTCTTTCGTCCCATGACCTCCACAACGCTGCATCTTCCGTGGGATACCGATGAATCCCTTATCCTGTCAATGGCCTCCATGGCTGTATTTGCCGCCGTGTCAAATCCCAGCGTATACTCAGAACATGCCACATCCCTGTCTATTGTTCCAGGAATGCAGATGGTATTGATACCCTCATCCTGAAATGCTATGGCTCCTCTTAAGGTTCCATCTCCACCGATGGCAACAAGAGCATCTATATCATGATCTCTCAGATTCTTCGCAGCCTGCTCCCGGTATTCTTTCAGAAGGAATCTCTCGCTTCTGCTGGTAAAAAGTATCGTTCCACCCTGATTGTTTATGTTTCTGACGTCCGCCAGTCCAAGCGGCTGTGTCTCCCAGTCGATCAGTCCCTCGTATCCGCGAAACACTCCAACTACTTCAATTCCGCTGTTGATGGCTGACACAACCACCGCTCTTACAGCCGAATTCATGCCGGGGGCATCTCCACCGCTGGTCAGAACTGCTATCTTTCGTATGTCACTCATTTGTATGTCCTCTCGCAGAATTAATTTAGGTCAATTGACCCAATTGAATCCTAGTTATTTTTATACTGAAGCTCCTGCTTCTTGGCAGTAACCCTTGTATCCTTCCCAACTGAGTTGGTGATAAATGTATTTCCACCAACAACAACGTTGTCCTCGATGATAGTCTCGCCACCTAAAATGGACGCTCCTGAATATATGGTTACATTGTCACCGATGGTAGGATGTCTCTTGGCTCCCTTAAGCTTCTGACCGCCCTGTGTAGAGAGTCCTCCAAGTGTCACGCCCTGATATATCTTCACATGCTCACCTATGATGGTGGTCTCGCCGATAACGATTCCCGTACCATGGTCGATGAAGAAATATCTGCCTATAGTTGCGCCCGGATGAATGTCTATTCCCGTCACACTGTGGGCATGCTCCGTCATGATCCTTGGTATCATCGGAACATCTAACAGACACAGTTCATGTGCCATGCGGTATACCGATATGGCATACAGTCCCGGATAAGAAAGTATGACCTCATCCTTGCTGCCCGCAGCTGGATCTCCGTCAAATGCCGCTTGAATATCAGTCTCAAGATAATCTCTTATCTGAGGTATCTTATCCATAAATTCATATGTGATATCCATCGCCTTATCCTCAAGCTCCGCATCTGAGAGCTCTGGGAACTTCTTGCAATACTTTAGAACTATCATAATCTGCTTCTTCAGATGGAATATTACATCCTCTATCACAACAGACATATTGTTTTTCAGACTGTATATCTTATACAGCTTATCGCTGTAGTAACCCGGATACAGAATCTTCATGAGTTTGTCGATCACATCGATAATGGCTGTCTTGTCCGGCTCATTACACAGATCCGTCTTGTTGATGGCTCTGTCATCGCCGAAATCATCTAGTATCCTCTGCACGATCCCCTCAATTCTCTGTTTATCTGATCTATCCATTACTTCTTCAGATCCTTTCTAATAATATCTCCAACTATCACCTGACCAGGCAGAATCTGCTGCGATGATATCTTCATATTATAATATGTGCTTATGTCGATAAACACACAGCTATTCTAACAAATTATGCACATTCATTCAATAGTGGGAGACCTAAAACCCATCCGATTGCAGAGATTACTGCTAAAAACAATGGTTCAGAGGAATGGAATTTTTCCATTCCTCTTTTTTTCTCATACCAGACGCAACATCACCATATAACTCACAGTCCCCAGCAGAATACTCAGAAGCGTATTGTGCCTCCATTTGTACGTTCCACCTGTCACAAGCACACCAACAAGACTTGGTATTCCCGTAGCGACAGGTGCCGACACCGCCCCCTTCAGGCAGTACACTATAAGCACAGCCATGATGGTCGCCGGAAGCACCTTTCCAAGCTTTACCAGCATCTCAGGCATCTGCCTTTTTCCGTTGAATATGACAAATGGAAGTGCCCTCAGTGCAAATGTTACAACTGCCGACACCGCAATTCCAATTAATATGTATTTTGTATTCATGGTAGTTTCCTGTTCTTTCTATATACTGTTCTTTCTATATA
>JAEDGW010000167.1 GCA_016297325.1 Coprococcus sp.
CGATAGGAACAGCCATAGGAGTGGCGGACTGTCTGCTGTTTGTAAGGCAGTCCGGACTTGGGGATGACGGTGCGCTGATACAGATATGGCTTGGGACTGATTACCAGTTCGCATACAACAACATGTTCTATGTACTGCTCCCTCTGCTTGCGTGCCTGCCATATGCCATGACCTGTTTCTCAGATATCAGGACAGGTTATGACAGGAACATATGTGTCAGGACATCGAGACTTAAATATATGTCGGCAAAGGCACTGGCGGTATTCCTTTCAGGTGCTGTGGCTGTGGCGCTGCCGCTTCTCATAGACCTGTTTATCGGTGCAGGGATATACCCTGACAAAAATCCTGAAAAACTTACATTCCTCTATGCGGGGATAATAGACTGTCATATGTTCCCAAGGCTTTTCCAGCTTCATCCGGTTTGTTACTGCCTGGTGTTCACCCTGCTTGATGCAGTGTTTGGCGGGCTGATGGGGCTTGTGTCCATGTGCGCTGCAAGGTGGAGCGGGAGCAGGTTTGCCACGGTCATGGGACCTTTTGCATTGTATGTGTTTACAGGAGTCCTTTTAGAGGGCGACGGAAACGGTACGTGGTCTGCACTTAAGATGGTGAACCCGCTGCAGGAGGTAGTGACCTACAGTTATCAGATGGTCATCATGTATGCCGTGTTTTTTATAGTGCCTCTGGCGCTGATATACATATGGCACAGAAGGAGGGATATACTGTGAGAGAAGTGAAGGTGGAAAGCCTGTGCAAGAAGATAAAGGGAACTGTCATACTAGACAATGTGAACCTTGACATGGAGCCCGGAAGGATATACGGACTTAAGGGAAGAAACGGATGCGGCAAGACGATGATCATGAGGAGTCTGTGCGGACTCCTTATACCGGATTCCGGAACCATAACAATAGATGGAAAGGTGCTGCACAGGGATATAAAGTTTCCGGAGAGTGTGGGAGTCCTGATAGAGAATCCGTCATTCCTTCCGCAGTACACAGGATTCCGGAACCTGTCCATGCTGGCAAAGCTTACCGGCGGGATAAGTGCATCGGATATAAGGACGGCGATGGAGAGAACGGGGCTTGATCCTGATGACAGCCGTACATACCGGAAGTATTCCCTTGGAATGAAACAGAAGCTCGGAATAGCCAATGCGGTCATGGGAGAGCCGGATCTCATCATACTTGATGAACCGATAAATGCCCTTGATGAGCAGACAGTTGAAAAGATAAGGGAGGAGCTGATGAAGCTCCGTGATAAGGATAAGATCATAGTGATCGCCTGCCATGACAGGGAGGAGCTTGAGTTTTTATGTGATACGATATATGAGATAAAGGACGGGACTGTGGCCGGATGTGAGGTGATAGGTGAATGAAGACACTCAGACTTCTCGCAAGGGATATGAGAGGAGGTATGCTCCGGAGATGGTATCTGCTGGTCATACCTGTGATATTTGCAGCAGCAAGAGCGGGAGAACTTCATCATCTGATAAACCAGATGGCAGAACTGAACATCCTGTACACTGAGGGAACTGCGGCTGATTATGTGATGTATGTGATGCAGGGAACCCCGGTGTTCAACTTTGACCCGAAGGAGTATTTCTCCATACCGATATACTGGTTTGCATTCCAGATGGGGCTTGCGTATCTGCTGGCGTACTATTCATATGATGATTTCACGGAGAATGGAAGGGTGCTCCTTATCGCCTCAGGCAGCCGGAAGAGCTGGTGGATGGGCAAGTTCATCTACTGTGTGCTGTCGGTGGCAGTGTATTTTGCTGTAGGCTATCTGGCGGCATGTGTGGCTGCCGGACTTTATGGGGCAGATATGAGCTTTCATGTGACTAAGTCACTGGCGGCGGAGCTGTATCCTTCGGCAGTGGTGAGCCTTGGAAGTTTTGATGTGCTTCTTCTTTCTGTGATACTTCCGGTGCTCATATCCATGGCGGTGAGTGCAGTCCAGGTGCTTGCCGGATTTCTGATAAATCCGGTTGTGAGTTTTGCGGGAGTATGTGCACTGTATGTACTCTCGGCGTACTATACGGCGTGGTATTTTATAGGCAACTACACGATGTGGCAGAGGATGTCGTATGTGGTTGAGGATGGGATAAGCCCGGAGAGCGGACTTGCGGTTGCCGGAGGCCTTTTGCTGATAACGCTGGCCAGCGGGATGATGTATTTTGAGAATAAGGATGTTATGTGATAATAATAAAGGAATCGCCAATTACATGCCAAGATTACAGCATGCAGTTGCGATTGCCATGGTACTGGTTGCCGCTATTGCGCTGGGTAGTTCAACCTATGCATGGTTTGTGAGCAACAATAATGTAACAGCAAACACATCAAGCATTAGCGCACAGTCTAATGCGCCGTTCCTGGTAATTAAAGCAGGTTCTGCAGTAACCACAGATACAATAACTACAGATGCTACAACAGATCCTGTAGCAAACAAAGTATTATTCCCTGTGCAGATGGTTAAAGCAGAGGATAATGCTTCTGCTTTCCAGTGGGAATCCGCTTATGCTTCTGCTTCAACTGCAGCTGATGAGAAAGCATCTACTCGTTTTATCGTTCAGTCCGCAGACTACAATAAGTATTATATGAAGGAAACATTCTATGTTGGTACCAACGGTACTACAAAGGGTCAGTTTAAGAACCTTCGTGTAAGTGGTGTTACAGCTACTCCTGGTTCAGAAAGTGAAGAATTGAAGAATGCACTGCGTGTAATGGTTGTTTGTGGTGAAGAAGTTGCTATCTATGATCAAAAAGGTACTCTTGTAACAACTTATGTTAAGCAGGGAGATTCCAATACACCTAAACGGAGAATCGTCTGGCGGTGCAGTGATAAGTACAGTAAGGCACATGAGAAATGCCATACGCCTGCATTGGATATCGAGGTCATCAAAGACGCCTTTGTTAGAAGTCTAAATGAAAAGCTGGAGCATCGGGATGAGGTTCTTGAAAACCTGAAGGAAATCCGGAACCTGATATCCGGTGGGGAAAGGACGCTGCAACAGCAGACAGCCCTGTGGGAAGAGAGCAGGCTCCTGGAGGAACAGATACAGGCACTCATCATGCAGAACGCACGAATTGCTATGGATCAGGAACAGTACAAGAAGGAATTTGATGAGTTGGTGGAACGCCACAGCAGGGTGAAACAGGAATATGAGGAACAGGCAATTGCCGCCGAGCAGGATGTGGGCAGGGTCGCACAGATCGACTACTTCATTAGCACCCTGGAGGAACTGAATGCTCCGGTCACAGAGTTTGACGAACAGCTGTGGATCAGCATGGTAGACCATGTGGTTGTCCACAGCAAGGAAGATATCCGGGTGGTTTACCGGGATGGGATTGAGGAATAACAGAATACGGATTATTTGCTCGTTGGCATGGTATGCTGAGATGCATGGTATGCTGACGGGCTTTTTTGTATGTTCAGATTTTTACAGAAATATTGATTTTCATACATAAATAGAGTATACTAAAATGGACTTTGATTACGTTTATTGTTGAAAGAGAGGGAGCACAGCATGGGCCTGTTTCGGAAAGATAGTGTGCCAAAAACGGCAGATGAACATAGGAAATGCGCAGAAGAACATCGAGCTGCGGCAAAATCTATGCTCTCTACTTTTCTCAAGACCGGTATCATCATGACAGCAGCGCTCATTGTCATTCTGGCAATTTCGATTGCCTGGTTTGTTTCAAACACAAACGTAAGGAGTACCAGCATGAGTATCGCGGCGAATAACGGCCAAAGATTCTATCTGGCAACCAAAAAAGACGATTCGCAGGGTGTGTATGACAATAATAGCCAAACGAACAGTAACCTCCAGAACGCATTCAGGTACTTCAAAAGAATTGCAGACGAGACGATTAACGGATTGCCCCAATTTAATATCGGTACAACCACAGTAAAGGGATTAGATGGTGTTGAATACATTGTTGGGGATGCGGATGGCATCAGCCTGATGGTGAATTCTACAAGCAATGTAAAGAATACCACGCAGAACGAATATGTGGGTCCGGGTTCAAAGGGAGAAATGACTTTTTATATTATCCCAACCGTTGCGGGGGATAATCAGGTAAATATTACGGTGTCTCTGGCAGCTTACCAACTGTCGAAACCAGACAATGGTGAAGTGACGGCTCAATTGGTGAACAAGAGCCAGTTTAGCAATATTCTGCGTGGTCATATACTTCTGTTTCAGGGGAAAGACGCGCAGGGAAATTATGTCAATCGGATTGAACCCGCATTGGAGGAGGATGGAACCATCCGGTTTACATTTACGAAAGAAGATAACTGGGTGATTAATCTGCCAATTAAAATTACCCTTTACTGGATTTGGCCTTACCGATTTGAAAATCTGGTC
>JAEDGW010000168.1 GCA_016297325.1 Coprococcus sp.
AACCTACTGTTCTACCACCCTCACGGATAGCGAATGTAAGACCCTGGCTCATAGCGATTGGGTGGATGAGCTCGATTGTCATCTCTACGTTATCACCAGGCATGCACATCTCTGTACCAGCTGGAAGGTTACATACACCTGTAACGTCTGTTGTTCTGAAGTAGAACTGTGGACGATAGTTGTTGAAGAATGGTGTATGACGACCACCCTCGTCCTTTGTCAGAACGTAAACCTGAGCTGTAAACTTTGTATGACATGTAATTGTGCCTGGCTTGCAAAGAACCTGACCTCTTACGATATCCTCTCTCTTGATACCACGAAGAAGAGCACCGATGTTATCACCAGCCTGACCTTCGTCAAGGAGCTTTCTGAACATCTCGATACCTGTTACTGTTGTCTTCTGGATCTCTGGCTTGATACCAACGATCTCAACTTCATCATTGAGGTGAATTACACCAGCCTCTACTCTACCAGTAGCAACTGTTCCACGACCTGTGATTGTGAATACGTCCTCTACAGGCATGATGAATGGCTTATCTGTATCTCTCTGTGGATCTGGAATATATGAATCAATTGTATCCATAAGCTCCATGATCTTGTCTCCCCAAGGTCCCATTGGATCCTCAAGAGCCTTGAGAGCTGAACCCTTAACGATAGGACAATCATTGAATCCGTACTCCTCGAGCTGCTCTGTAACTTCCATCTCAACGAGCTCGATAAGCTCCTCATCGTCTACCATATCACACTTGTTAAGGAATACAACGATGTAAGGAACACCAACCTGACGTGAAAGAAGGATATGCTCCTTTGTCTGAGCCATAACACCATCAGTAGCAGCAACAACAAGGATAGCACCATCCATCTGAGCTGCACCAGTGATCATGTTCTTAACGTAGTCAGCATGTCCTGGACAGTCAACGTGTGCGTAATGTCTCTTCTCTGTCTCGTACTCAACGTGAGCTGTAGAGATAGTGATACCTCTTTCTCTCTCTTCTGGAGCCTTATCAATGTTCTCGAAATCTGTAGCTGTGTTACCAGCAACTCTCTCTGAAAGAACCTTTGTGATAGCAGCTGTAAGAGTAGTCTTACCGTGATCTACGTGTCCGATTGTACCGATGTTACAATGTGGCTTACTTCTATTAAACTTTTCCTTTGCCATGATATAAAATCCTCCTTAAAAATTATACCCCACGCGGGTTACTCGGCTAAAAATCATTATATAGAAAATATATAATATTTTCAACCATTTTTTATCTCTTTATACCAGCAGGCTGACAAATGTATACGTCCGCCTGCCGGTTTATCTTTATAGTGTTATCATATTGTCTGAAAAGCAAGGAAAAAAGCTTTTCAGGCGTACATATAATAATTATTATTTTGCATGCTCTGCGATAACCTTCTCCTGGATGCTCTTTGGACACTGAGCGTACTTCTCAAAGAACATTGAGTAGTTACCACGACCCTGTGTTGATGAACGAAGCTCTGTTGAGTATCCGAACATCTCTGCAAGTGGAACGAATGCTCTGACGATCTTACCGCCGCCGATATCATCCATACCCTCGATCTGGCCTCTCTTAGCATTTAAGCTTCCGATTACATCACCGAGGTACTCCTCAGGCATTGTAACCTCAACCTTCATGATAGGCTCAAGAAGAACTGGGTCAGCCTTAGCCATAGCCTCCTTGAATGCCATAGAACCAGCGATGTGGAATGCCATCTCTGATGAATCGACCTCATGGTATGATCCATCATATACGTTAGCATGAACACCAAGTACTGGGTAGCCACCAAGGATACCAGCCTTAGCTGCCTCTTCGATACCCTCTCCAACTGCTGGGATGTACTCCTTAGGAATAGCACCACCGACAACTGTTGACTCGAACTTGAATGTCTCCTCACCGTTAGGATCCATAGGCTCGAACTTAACCTTACAATGTCCGTACTGTCCACGACCACCTGACTGCTTAGCATACTTGCTGTCGATATCAACTGGCTTTGTGAATGTCTCCTTGTAAGCAACCTGAGGTGCACCAACGTTTGCCTCAACCTTAAACTCACGGAGAAGACGATCTACGATAACCTCAAGGTGAAGCTCACCCATTCCGGCGATGATTGTCTGTCCTGTCTCTTTATCTGTATGAGCTCTGAATGTAGGATCCTCCTCAGCAAGCTTTGCAAGAGCCTCACCCATCTTACCCTGATCATTCTTGGTCTTAGGCTCGATAGCAAGCTCGATAACTGGCTCTGGGAATTCCATTGACTCAAGGATAACTGGATGCTGCTCATCACAGATTGTATCACCAGTAGTTGTGATCTTAAATCCTACAGCTGCTGCGATATCTCCAGCATAAACCTTGTCAATCTCATTACGTGCATTGGCGTGCATCTGTACGATACGTCCAACACGCTCTTTCTTATCCTTTGTTGCATTCAGTACATATGAACCTGAGTTTAGTGTACCTGAGTAAACTCTGAAGAATGCAAGCTTTCCAACGAATGGATCTGTCATGATCTTGAATGCAAGAGCTGAGAATGGCTCCTCATCTGATGAATGACGAACTACATCGTTACCATCAGGATCAACACCTGTGATATCAGGTATATCTGTAGGAGCTGGCATGTACTCGATAACACCATCAAGCATCTTCTGAACACCCTTGTTCTTGTAAGCTGAACCAAGGAATACAGGAACTGCCTCACATGCGATAGTTGCCTTACGAAGAACCTTCTTCATCTCATCGATTGATGGCTCCTCACCCTCAAGATACATCATCATTAAGTCGTCATCTAACTCACAGATCTTCTCGACAAGATTCTCATGCCACTTATCTGCAAGTTCCTTAAGGTCATCAGGGATCTCTGTGATCTCGATATCCTCACCCTTATCATCCTTATAGTAATATGCATCCATCTCGAAAAGATCGATAAGACCGATGAAGTCTGACTCTTTTCCGATAGGTATCTGAACTGGGATAGCATTCTTACCCAGACGATCAATGATTGTCTGTACTGAATAGAAGAAATCTGCTCCCATCTTGTCCATCTTGTTGATGAATGCCATACGAGGTACATTGTATGTGTCAGCCTGACGCCATACATTCTCTGACTGAGGCTCTACACCAGCCTTAGCATCAAACACACCTACAGCTCCATCAAGAACTCTAAGTGAACGCTCAACCTCAACAGTGAAGTCAACGTGTCCCGGAGTATCGATGATGTTGATTCTGTGCTCTAAAGCGCCAGCCTTTGGTTTATGATGATCCTCAAGTGTCCAATGACAAGTTGTAGCTGCTGAAGTAATTGTTATACCTCTCTCCTGCTCCTGCTCCATCCAGTCCATGGTAGCTGTACCGTCATGAGTATCACCAATCTTATAGTTAACACCAGTATAGTATAAGATACGCTCTGTAAGAGTTGTCTTACCGGCATCGATATGAGCCATAATACCAATGTTTCTTGTTCTGTCCAATGGATATTCTCTTCCAGCCAACGGATTGTCCTCCTTTTTGTTATTTTATTGTGCACTATTCTATTGTGCTCTAAAATACACACAAGCATGCATACAAATGCATCCTCATACAGATTAGAATCTGTAGTGAGCGAATGCCTTGTTTGCCTCTGCCATCTTGTGCATGTCTTCTTTTCTCTTTACAGATGCACCTGTATTGTTAGCTGCATCCATGATCTCCTTCGCAAGTCTCTCTTCCATAGTCTTCTCACTTCTAGCACGTGAGAAAGCTGTGAGCCAACGAAGTCCGAGAGCCTGTCTTCTGTCAGGTCTTACATCGATAGGTACCTGGTATGTTGCACCACCGATACGTCTAGCCTTAACCTCGAGGAGTGGCATGATGTTGTTCATAGCCTCTTCGAATACCTCTAATGCAGGCTTACCAGTCTCTTCTGCGATACGATCAAACGCACCGTAAACGATCTTCTGTGCTACACCCTTCTTACCATCTAACATAATGTTGTTGATAAGCTTTGTAACTACCTTATTATTGTAAATTGGATCCGCTAATACGTCTCTCTTTGCGATATGTCCTTTACGTGGCACGGTTCTTCCCTCCTTAATTATTTATTAAATCTTCGGTACTCACATTCTCTTTGAAGAATGTGTTCGTGCTGTTATCTGTCTTAATTGTTTCTATCTGAAATATTATCTATATAAAAACATGACCTTACCAGCACACACCGGTCGAACACTGTGTCCGATTCTACCGGTTGTCGTGGCATCTCCAAGGCGTCAGCCTGTTCTATGTCCACGAATTAGAATTGTTCAGCATGATTTATTTTGCATCCTTAGGACGCTTTGCACCATACTTTGAACGAGC
>JAEDGW010000169.1 GCA_016297325.1 Coprococcus sp.
TAAGCACGATATCAAGAGGACGTCCGTTTGGAAGGAATGGCATATCCTCAACAGGGAGTACTCGTGAAACTACACCCTTGTTACCATGACGACCAGCCATCTTATCTCCGACCTGGATCTTTCTCTTCTGTGCTATATACACACGAACCTTCTTATCCACACCTGCTGGAAGATCATCGCCATCCGCACGTGTAAATACCTTTGCATCTATAACTATACCGAATGCTCCGTGTGGAACCTTCAGTGAAGTATCTCTTACCTCTCTTGCCTTCTCACCAAAGATAGCACGGAGAAGTCTCTCTTCTGCTGTAAGCTCTGTCTCTCCCTTTGGAGTAACCTTTCCGACAAGGATATCACCGGCACGAACCTCGGCACCAATTCTGATGATACCGTTCTCATCAAGATCCTTGAGGACATCATTCGAAAGGCCTGCAAGATCTCTTGTGATCTCTTCCTTACCAAGCTTGGTATCACGAGCCTCACACTCATACTTCTCTATATGGATTGATGTATATACATCATCCTGAACAAGTCTCTCACTCAGGAGAACCGCATCCTCGTAGTTGTAACCTTCCCATGTCATAAATCCGATCAGAGGGTTCTTACCAAGTGCGATCTCTCCACCTGATGTTGAAGGTCCGTCAGCGATTACCTCGCCAGCCTTTACATGATCACCCTTGAACACGATAGGTCTCTGGTTCATACAGTTACCCTGATTGCTTCGTGCAAACTTGATAACATGATATACATCTTTTGTTCCATCTTCATCTGCTCTTACACAGATCTCTGTGCTGTTAGAATACTCAACAACACCATCTCTCTTAGCTACAACGCAGACACCTGAATCTACAGCTGCCTTTGCCTCCATACCTGTTCCAACTACTGCTGACTCAGTCATCATCAGAGGAACCGCCTGACGCTGCATGTTAGATCCCATGAGGGCACGGTTTGCATCATCGTTCTGAAGGAAAGGAATCATTGATGTAGCAACTGAGAATACCATCTTAGGTGATACATCCATCAGATCAACCTTTGACTTAGGGAACTCAGTTGTATCAGCTCTGAATCTACCTGATACATTGTTCTTTACAAAATGTCCATCTGCATCGATAGGCTCATTCGCCTGTACTACTCTGTATCTATCTTCCTCATCTGCTGTAAGATATACTACCTCATCAGTAACGATAGGATTTGAAGGATCTGTCTTGTCCAGCTTTCTATATGGTGCCTCAACGAAACCATACTCGTTGATACGCGCATATGTAGCCAGTGAGTTGATCAGACCGATGTTAGGACCCTCAGGGGTCTCGATAGGACACATTCTACCATAATGTGTATAGTGTACATCTCGAACCTCGAATCCGGCTCTATCTCTTGAAAGTCCACCAGGACCAAGAGCTGAAAGTCTTCTCTTGTGAGTCAGCTCTGACAGAGGGTTGTTCTGATCCATGAACTGTGACAGCTGTGAACTTCCGAAGAACTCCTTAACTGCAGCAGTTACCGGCTTAATATTTATAAGGGACTGAGGTGTGATACTCTCAGCATCCTGTGTTGTCATTCTCTCTCTTACAACTCTTTCAAGTCTTGAAAGACCTATTCTGTACTGGTTCTGAAGCAGCTCTCCAACCGCTCTGATACGTCTGTTACCAAGATGATCGATATCATCATCATTGCCAATACCATACTCAAGGTGAATGTTGTAGTTAATAGAAGCAAATATATCTTCCTTTGTGATATGCTTTGGTACAAGATCAGACATATCACGCTCAATTGCAGCTTTCAGTCTGTCTGTGTCATCGCCATACTCCTCAAGAAGTCCCTCAAGAACAGGATAGTATACACGCTCTACTATTCCGAGCTCAGCAGGATCAAAATCAACATAGTTGGCTATGTTTACCATCATATTGGAAAGAACTTTAACGTTTCTCTCCTCTGTCTGTATCATTACAAATGGTACTGCTGCA
This sequence comes from Coprococcus sp., assembly GCA_016297325.1. Taxonomy (GTDB): domain Bacteria; phylum Bacillota; class Clostridia; order Lachnospirales; family Lachnospiraceae; genus Coprococcus. Next base: position 1,965 of record JAEDGW010000169.1, read on the forward strand.
TCCTGTATAGTATCAGCGAGCTCCTCAGATACAGTTGTTCCTGCCTCTGCAATGATCTCTCCTGTACTAGGGTCTATAGCGTCCTCGGCAAGCACATGACCGGCAATACGTGCCTTGAAAGCAAGCTTCTTGTTGAACTTGTAACGTCCAACCTTTGCAAGGTCATATCTTCTTGCATCAAAGAACATAGCATTTATAAGGCTCTCTGCATTCTCTACTACTGAAGGCTCGTCTGGCCTGATCTTCTTGTAAAGTTCAACCACACCCTCTGAGTATGACTTTGCAGGATCCTTGTTAAGGCTCTCCATGATCTTTGGCTCCTCGCCAAATAAATCTATGATCTCCTGATCTGTTCCAAGACCAAGGGCACGGATAAGAACAGTTACCGGCACCTTTCTGGTTCTGTCTACACGCACATAAAATACATCGTTGGAATCAGTCTCATACTCCAGCCATGCACCTCTGTTAGGAATAACTGTACATGCATACAGCTTCTTACCAACCTTATCATGAGTAATATCATAGTAAATACCTGGTGAACGAACCAGCTGGCTTACTATAACACGCTCTGCACCATTGATAACGAATGTTCCTGTCTCTGTCATAAGAGGAAGATCACCCATGAATATCTCATGTTCTGACATCTCCTTAACATCTCCGACTCTGAGTCTGACCTTGACTCTGAGAGGAGCAGCGTATGTCGCATCTCTCTCCTTGCATTCCTCGATACTGTACTTCAAGTCATCTTTACAGAACTGAAAATCTACAAATTCGAGACTGTACTGTCCTGAGTAATCAGTGATAGGAGAAATATCCCTGAATGCTTCCTTCAATCCATCAGTTAAGAACCAGTTGTATGAGTTCTTCTGAACCTCTATGAAGTTAGGCATCTCAAGTACGTCCTTCTGCTTTGCATAGCTCATTCTGTAGCCTTTTCCAGACTTGACAGGACTAATTCTGTTCTTTTCCATCGACACATTCACCCCTTGGAATTTATTTTTATGCTTTTTAGGACAACCTTAAGTTATATAAGTGTTTCAAAGCCATTTATCAGGCTATTATGATGTGTATGCACACGAAGCCATAATAGTGACAGTTTACTATCCTACCAGCAAATGCAATATTTGTCAACTATATTTTGGAAATTTTTTAGATTTTTTTGAAATGCTATGTGTAAAGATATATAGAAAAACCGGCCCGGCAGGGTGAGATCCACCTCCGCCAGGCCGAATAATGTCTGATAATAAAATAAGGATTAAATTACTTTAATGTAACCTTAGCTCCCTCAGCCTCAAGCTTTGTCTTAGCTTCCTCAGCCTCTTCCTTAGTAGCGTCCTCCTTGATTACCTTTGGAGCGCCATCAACTGCGTCCTTAGCTTCCTTAAGACCTAAGCCTGTAAGCTCACGAACAACCTTGATAACCTTAACCTTGTTAGGACCAACCTCTGTAAGCTCTACGTTGAATGAATCCTTCTCCTCAGCTGCTGCTGCACCGTCAGCACCTGCTGCTGCAACTACAACACCCGCTGCTGCTGATACGCCGAACTCCTCTTCACAAGCCTTAACTAAGTCGTTTAACTCTAATACTGATAAACCTTTGATTACTTCAATAATTTCCTGAGTTGTCATTATGTTTTCCTCCATATAATATAATTTGTTATTTTGTAATGCATCCACATATCATTCTCGCTTCATGCGGATACCTTTTGTCCATGATATAGACAGCCTAACATCTGACCGTATGCATATACAGCACAGCCGGTATGCAGTGTGCCAGATCTTCCATCAGGCTTAATATTAAGCCTCCTTCTGCTCTGCGATCTGCTTGATAACACGAGCGAAGTTTGCGATAGGTGACTGGATACTTCCAAGGAACTTGGAAATAAGAGTCTCTCTTGAAGGGATCTTTGCAATAACCTGGATTCCTTCTGCATCGTAGAATGTTCCTTCTACAACGCCGCCCTTAAGCTCAAGAGCTGGGGCATTCTTTGCGAAGTCTGCAAGAACTCTTGCAGCTGCTGTAGCGTCTTCCTTGCAGATTGCAAGACCAGTTGGTCCCTCTAAGCATTCCTTAAGGCCTTCGAACTCTGTTCCCTCGATAGCGAAGTTGACCATTGTGTTCTTGTATACCTTGTATACAACACCAGCTTCTCTCAGATTCTTACGGAGCTGTGTATCCTGCTCAACTGTAAGACCACGATAGTCTACAACTACTGCAGTAGCAGCGCCTTCAAGATTTGCCTTGATCTCTTCTACTATTGGCTTCTTTAACTCTACCTTTGCCATAATGCGCCTCCTTATTTTACTAATGACTGCACATTCAAGATATAAAAAAACTCTCAGAGCC
>JAEDGW010000170.1 GCA_016297325.1 Coprococcus sp.
GAGATCGGTACAGGATATCTGTTCAACGTGATCCCACTTCCTGTTGTATACATGGTTGTACTCATCATAGTTTTCAGTTTTATCCTCAGCAAGACAAAGTTCGGAACATACATATATGCAATAGGTGGCAATCGTGAGGCAGCAAGACTTTCAGGTGTGCCTATCAAGAAGATAGAGATCATAGTATTTACAATATCAGGACTTCTCTCAGCATTTGCAGGACTCGTACTCTGTTCAAGAATGTACTCAGGACAGCCTTCAGTCGGAAGCGGATACGAGCTTGATGCAATCGCAGCCTGCGTACTTGGAGGAACATCCATGACAGGTGGTAAGGGAAGAATCAGTGGAACTGTATTTGGTGCCATGGTCATCGGAATTATTTCAAATGGACTTAACCTTATCGGAGTATCATCATACTGGCAGCTTATCATCAAGGGTCTCATCATTGCAGGTGCGGTACTTCTGGATGGTCAGAAGGGCAAGCTTGAACTTTTAAAGAAAAAGAAACTTGCAGCAAATTAGTCAGACGGAACAGGCACAATTGGCAAATAACTACTTAATATAGAAAGGACTAATGATATGGAAATTTTTAGAAAGATGTCCTTCGCTGATTCCACAGGAGATGCAATACCATTTTATCACGAAGGCAAATATCATATATTTTCACTGACTTCCCCTCCGGGAACTACAGTATATCCTGCAAGACTCAGAACGACATGGAGCCACAGTGTATCAGATGATCTGGTGCACTGGGAGGAGCTTCCTACAGCACTCTATCCGGGAGAGGGCGACGAACCGGATGCATCAGGCGTGTGGACAGGTTCAGTCATATACGGAGAGGGCAAATACCATGCATTTTACACAGGCTACTGCTTAACTGCAGAGTATCAGCAGACTATCTGCCACGCCACAAGTGATGATGGAATCACATGGGTAAAGGACGCGGCCAATCCGGTCATCACACCTATGATAGAGCTTTATGAGAAGCTTGACTGGAGAGATCCATATGTCTTCTACAATGAGGAGGACAAATGCTATTGGATCCTCATATCAGCTAGAAGACTTGACATGCCGATAACCAGAAGAGGATGTATCGTTCTCTACAGATCAAAGGATCTTGTAAACTGGGAATACTACGGACCGATATACTCACCGGGACACACAAACTGTCCTGAGTGTCCTGAGATGTACAAGATGGGAGACAACTGGTATCTCTCATACTCAAGATTCTCAGAGTATGTAAATACAATATACAGAGTTGCAAAGTCACCATTTGGCCCATGGAGAAAGCCAAAGAAGGATGGCATAGGCGGAAGAAGATTCTATGCGGCAAAGTCCATGCAGGATGATGATGGCAGACGTTTCTACTTCGGATGGGCTCACGACAGAGCGGACAGAAGCGACAGAGGCGAGTGGTACTGGGGCGGAACGTTCTGCGTGCCACATGAGGTGGTTGCCACAGCGGATGGCGGACTTGATGTAAAGCTTCCAAAGGAGTATGAGCACGTATTTGAGAAGCCAGTGGCATGGGATTACATCCCGGTTCTTGGAAATGCAGAGCTTCACGGAGACAGACTGGTTGAGATGGATTCAGTAAGCACATGTACATACGGATTCCTTGGACACAGCGAGGAGAGCTACATGCTGAAGTGCAAGATCATGCCGAGAGAGGTGTATGATCATTTTGGCATACTGCTCAAATCTGATAAGGAGGCAAGTGGATGTCTTCTCCTTGAATTTGATGTGGCTATGCAGAGAGTGTCACTTGTAAATCTTCCGATGGGAGTTGACCCATTCTGGGTTCAGTCCTGTCAGGCGGTACCTCCTGCAACTGAGCCGGGCCCTGATGGAGTCAGAGTGTGCGAGAAGACATTTGCTATAACAGAGGGCAGTGCTATAGATGTGAAGATCATCGTCGACCACGACATGGTAGAAGTATTTGTTGGAGAACAGGTTGCATTCACATACAGGATCTACGCAAAACCTGAATTTGAGACAGGACTTCTTGCCCAGGATGCAAGGGTGGAGTTCTACGACATAGAGATCACAGGAAAATAGAAATCAGGAGGATTCAACATGGAAAAGAAGTATGATGTTGTGGCCCTCGGTGAATTTCTGATAGACTTTACCCCTGCCGGCAGCACTGATTCCGGGATGAAACTCTTCGAGCAGAATCCCGGAGGTGCTCCGGTGAACATGCTCACAGCAGTCAGTAAAGCCGGACTTAAGACCGCATTTATAGGAAAAGTTGGCAACGATATGCATGGAAATTTCCTTATTGAGACAGCGAAGCAGGCAGGAGTAGATACCAAAGGCATAGTTGTTGATGACACGGTATTTACGACTTTGGCATTTGTGACGCTGGATGAGAACGGAGAACGTGAATTCTCATTTGCCAGAAAGCCGGGTGCGGACACGATGCTCTGTTACAAGGAGGTTGACACGGAGCTGCTGAGAGATACAAAGGTGTTCCATATTGGTTCGCTGTCGCTTACGGATGAGCCTGCCAGAACCACCACATTTCAGGCGGTGCGGGAGGCCAGGAAGTACGGTGCGGTCATATCATATGATCCGAACTACAGAGAACCGCTGTGGGACAACAGAGAGACGGCCATGGAGAGAATGAAATCCATTCTTCCGTTTGTAGATATTATGAAGCTTTCAGATGAGGAGACAGCACTCCTCACACCATTTGCTGACCCGGAGGAGGCTGCGGAGTATCTTCTGGGCACAGGTGTAAAACTTGTTGCAGTCACCCTGGGAAGTGAGGGCGTGCTGATATGCAGCAAGGATGGCAATAGAAAGGTTCCCGGATTTGTCAGTCATGTAGTTGACACAACGGGAGCTGGGGATTCGTTCTGGGGCGCATTTGTGTCACAGCTTATCAAGGCTGATAAGCCCCTGGAGGAATTTACCATAGATGAACTTGCAGAATACGCAAGATACGGAAATGCGGTCGCAAGCCTGTGCGTGGAAAAACGCGGCGGCCTGAGATCCATCCCGGAAGAGCGCGAGACTTTCAGAAGACTTGCTGGAGAGTCGTAGAAGATCCGCGGTGGATTTGTAGCAAATCTGTAGCAAGTCTATAGAAGATTTGCAGTAGTTTAGACCCCTTATTAATTTTTCACATATAACTTTCCCCTGGAGCCCGGCTTTGCCGGGCTCTATCTTTGTTTTCTGGGCTGATGATTTTGTTAGAATGTTTTTCCTGGCTGGGGTGAGCTTGGCTGAAGTATATTTTGAGCGGAGCGGGCGGGGGATAACGAGATGTTTTTATCTTTTTGAATCTAGCAAGCTTCCCTGAGAAAATATTTTATCTTTTTCGTTGAAAACTAGCGAAAAGATAAAATACTCTTCTGAATTATCACTTTTTGGGATTTTATTTTCAAAAAGTGATAAAATTATGCACTTTTTAGAAATGATATTCTGTAGTTGAAATTGTAAGTTTACATAAAAATACAAAACTCTGAATTTCCCGGGGAGTTTCTAAGCTCTTATATTGAAAGAGTTGAATTGTAAGAAAGCAGGGGGGATTGCTTGTTGTATTTTTATAGATCTTATCAATTATGCCGTGCCGGCCAGCCTGGCTTCTTTTGATCGTGTTGAACAGACAGCCTTTTGACTGTGCTGGCCAGACAGATTTCTTTATACCTAATCAATAAGGCAGATTTCCACATGCCGATTCAGTCGGTCAGGCATCATTGCACTGTCTCAAATAAGCTGATTTCCTTTCAACGTCTCCATAAGGCAGTTTCATTCGAACCGTAAGATCTCTTACTTATATTTAAAGATACTGAATGGTTATTAAGTTGAATACGTGCAAGCCATGGACATATAATCTAGCTGACCTAAGGGGGAGACGGAATATATGGCGAGGTGATTTGGTGAAGAACGTACTTGAATTTATAGAGAGGTCGGCGGAGAGATATCCTGACAAGCTGGCTGTGGCAGATGAAAATGGCGGGATCACATACAGTCAGTTGGAGCTCATGGCAAGAAAGATTGGCGCCTGGATATATACGATGACAGGTGGTGAACATAGGAAACCGGTGGCGGTACTTCTGGACAAGAAGCCAGAGAGCGTTGCGGCTTATATGGGAGTTCTGTACAGTGGCAATTTCTATGTGGTTCTGGATGCTGAGATGCCGGATGCAAGGGCAGAGGCAATTCTTGGCACGCTAAAACCTGTTGCAATTGTGACTGACTCAGTCCACATGGAGCAAGCTGAAAATATGGTGAGCAGCAGAGCAGGCAGCTGCAGTTTAAGCGGTAGTGGCATAGAAGCAAGCT